>DASRSW010000076.1:0-85714 GCA_035656275.1 Thermoplasmata archaeon | reverse complement strand
CGGGGTCGTGGGCGCCGACGACCTCGCGAGCGGCCAGAACATGACGAACTCTCCACCGGGGTCGGTCGCCGTGGCGGTCGACGAGCGGAGCGCGACCGGCCTCGTGGTGGCGAACCGGCCCAGCTTCCTCTCCGATGGGCGGGTGGAGGGCGGCCAGTGGGAGGTCAAGGCCGGCCACCTCGTGAACTACTGGTACACCGACGGCCAGCCCGCCTTCGACAGCGCCTACCAGGGCGCCCCCAAGAATCGCGACATCCTCTCGTTCTTCTCGATCGGTCTCAATGCGGCCCTCGACCCGGGCGTCCCCCAGGTGGAGGATCAGGAGGCGGGGGCCGTCACCCTCGGCATCGGGGGGAACGCGGCCTACGGCGGCTCGAACCGCTGCCCGTTCTTCTCCTGGGTCGTGCTGGGGGAGGCCACGGTGGCGGTCGATGGACGTCCGCTCGCGGACCGGGGCAAGATCCTCTAGTCCGATGGTCCGGCCCGACCCCGGCGACGCGGCCCCGCTGCCCCGCCCGTTCTACGATCGACCGACCGCGCGCGTCGCCCGCGAGCTGCTCGGAGCCCGATTGGCCCGCCGGATGGAAGCGGGTTGGCGGCTCGCCCGTATCGTCGAAACCGAGGCCTACGTCGGAAGCGACCCGGCCAGCCATGCCTACCGGGGGGAGACGCCCCGCAATCGATCGATGTTCTTGGCTCCGGGGACCCTCTACGTCTATCGGATCCACCAGGTGCACTGCGCGAACGTGACGACCCGACGGGGGCAGGCGGTCCTCCTACGGGCAGCCGAGCCCCTCTCGCCCGACCTAGGCGACCTCCGAGGACCCGGGCGATTGTGCCGCGGGTTCGGGCTCACCCGGCGGGACGATGGCTGCGACCTCGTTACCGGGACGGTCCGGCTGCTGCCTCGGGTCGGGCCCCGTCTGACCGCGATAGCGGCGCCCCGGGTCGGAATCCGGAAAGCCACGGACCGAATGCTTCGGTTTGCCGTCCGGGGAAACCCGTGGGTCTCGTCTCCGCGGCCCTGGGGGCGCGCGGGGCGGGGCGCCTAACGCAGCTTCGCCCAGTGGTAGCCGCGTCGGCGCGCCGTCGCGCCAAAGCCGCAGGAGGCGCAGACGCCCTTCTGCCGGTGGAAGGAATGGCTGCCGCAGCGTCGGCACCGGATATGGACGATCTTTCCGCCGCGACGCGCCGGGGTTCCCTTTCCCATCGACCGACCTCCAACCTACGGGGAGATGTAAACGATGCTGTCGCCCCGAAGGAGCGTGAGCCCCTGGCGCGGGGTGACCTCGTCGCGGACGACCTCCTCGGCGGCCGAGAGGACGAGGTTGAGATGCTGGTCGTAGGCGTCGAGGACGCCGCGGAAGGAGTGTCCGCCCTTCATCTCCACCAGCACCCGCTTGTGCAGGCTCTGCTGGAGGAGGTCCAACGGCTTCATCGGGGGAGCCGGCGAGATAGGCTTCGCCTTTTAACGATTGCCGGCGCGGCTCCTCACGAACGCGAGGAGCCGCCGTGTCTCACCGGCCCCGGGAGATCCGGGGGGCGCTTGGGCCAGGAGGACCCGCAGTCGACGGGCCAGTTGCGCGGGGCTCCGGTCCCCGCGCAGGAACACGATCCGACCCGGGTCGAGCCTCTCGGCCGCCGCCCGCCACCATTTCCGTTCCAGGCGCGCGACGGCGAGGTGACGGAGGAGGAGTTCCCGAGGATGCCCCCGGGGGTCGCGAAGCGCTCGCGCGCGCAGGCGGCGAGTCGGGGCGTCGAGATAGATCGTGACGTCCGGCAGCCGCCGGCGCCCCCTCGTCCAGTCCCGGAGGAGCGTCGTCGAAAGCGCTCCCCGGATATCCCAGCGAGGCGGGATTCGCGCCAGGCCCTCACTGTACGTGATGGGGCCGAAGAACCCCGTGTCGAGGATCACGGACCGGCCCTCCCGAGCGCCGGCGTGCGCCTCCCGGTACCGGCGGCCTTCCTCCGCCAACAGCCGCCGTTCGAGGCGGAGGAGGCCGGCGGGACTCGACGGCCTGAGTGAAGGGCGCGGGCGAAGCCGGGCGTGCGCCTCGGGAATGGTGAGGAACTCGGGGTCCCGGGCGAACTGTCGAACGAGGGTCGTCTTCCCCACGGACGACGGGCCCTCGACCGCGACGATCCGCCCGAGGCGGGCGAGGTCCCGGGCCATGTGGAAGCGAGTCCGGCCGAAGGTAAAGCCTCACGTCGGGTTCGGCGAGCGCTTTTGCGCTGGTGCACGTATAGTTCCCCGCGATGGAGCCCGCAGGCGCCCGGCGGGAACCCGGCCGCTTCCGCGCCCGTGTCCTCGAGGTGGCGACGTTCGCGGAGATCGCCCGCGAGATCGAGCGGACCGAGAGCGACCCCGAGGGCGTCGGCATCATGACCCGGAAGGCGCGGATCTTCCCCGTGCGGCTCGAGGGGGTCCCGCTCAAGGCGTCCCCGCTCCTGAAACAGGAGCTGCTCGCGGTCGGCGCCGACTCGGCCCATGCGCGGGGGATCGCCGACCATTCCGTCGAGGCGAGCGCGGTTGTGGTCCTCGCCACGTGGGGGCAGTACCACCGGCTGATCCCGAAGCTTGCCCGGCAGCCGTTCCAGCTCGGGGCGGTCGCGACCGCGCTCCAACAGGCGCTCCAGAATTTCACCTCCCAGGCCCCGCGCACCCTCCACGGGGTCCACCGCTCCTTCACGGTCGGGACGAAGACCCTCGTGATGGGCGTCCTGAACGTGACGCCGGATTCCTTCAGCGACGGGGGAGTGTTCCAGGACCCGAACGCCGCGGCGGAACGCGCCCGCGCCATGGTGGGCGAGGGGGCGGACCTGATCGACATCGGCGGGGAGTCGACGCGGCCCAACGCCGTTCCGGTCACTCCGGAGGAGGAGTGGGCGCGGATCGGGCCGGTCCTGGAGCGGCTCTACGGGACGATCCAGGTGCCGATCTCCGTCGATACGCGGTCCGCGGAGGTGGCCCGCCGGGCGCTCGACGCGGGCGCCGACCTTGTCAACGACGTCGGCGGGCTGCGCGAGCCCGCGATGCGCGAGCTCCTGGCGCATACCGAGGCGCCGGTCGTGGTCATGCACATGCGGGGGACGCCCGCGACGATGCAGAACGACACGCACTACGGGGACCTGCGGGGCGAAGTGTTTGACCAGCTCGCCGCGGCGTGCGAGTTGGCCCGCGCGGCCGGGATCCACCCCGAGCAGCTCCTGATCGACCCCGGGCTCGGCTTCGGGAAATCGGCCGAGCAGAACGTCGAGCTTCTGACCCACCTCGGGGAGTTCCGCTCGCTCGGCCCGCCCGTCGTGGTGGGCGCCTCCCGGAAGGCGTTCCTCGGCGCGCTCACCGGCGGAGCGCCCGTCCAGGACCGGCTGGAGGCCGGGATCGCCGCGGCGGTGGTCGCGTCGCTCCACGGCGTCCACATCGTACGGACCCATGACGTCCGACCCACGGTCCGAGCGCTCGCGGTCGCCGATGCCGTGCGCACGCTCGGCGGACGGCAGAGCGCTGAGGGTCGCTGGGCCGAGCTCGAGGAGCCCTAGGCGGTCCGGGCGGCGCCGTCCGCGGGTTCGTCCTCCTCAAGGACGAGGGAGCCCACGTAGTCGCAGGCGAGGCAGTGGTAGACCTGGCCCGTAATGAGCGCGCCTTCGAGGATGAGACGGTCCGACCGGCAGTGCGGGCAGCGGAGGACCCGCCGACTACGTGCCGTCCGCCGACGGGCCCACATCCGGGACCTCCTCGTCGTCCGGCTCCGCCTCGCTCGGCACCGGGCCCGGCGCGTCGCCGGCCGTGGGGGGGGCGGCCGGCCCCTCTCCGTCGGCGGGCTTGGCGTCGCTCTCCTCGATGCCGCCCGAGAGCACCACCGCGTCGCGGACCTGGTCGCCCTCGTCGAGCCGGATGACCCTCACGCCCATCGTGTTCCGCCCCTGGGAGCGGATCCCCCGGACCGGCATGCGGATGGTGATGCCGCCCTGCGTCGTGACGAGGACCTCAGCGTCGTCGCGCGTCGGGAGCACCGCCACCACGACGCCGTTGCGACCGCCCGTGCGGATGGTGCGGACCCCCTTCGCGCCCCGGCGGGTCTCGCGGTAGTCCTTGATAGGGCTCCGCTTCCCGAACCCGGTCGAGGTGATCGTGAGGAGGTCGGGGTACTCGGAGGTCGCGACGGCCATGGTGACGACCTGGTCGTCCTTCTCGCCGCTCAATCGGACGCCGATGACACCGTAGGTCGACCGGCCCATCGGCCGCACCTCCTTGAGCGGGCAACGGACGAGCTGGCCGCCGCGCGTCGCGAGGAGGAGCTGCGTCCGCTCGTCCGTCACCACGGCGACGTTGACGAGGGAGTCGTCCGGCTCGAGGAGGACGGCCTGGATGCCGTTCGTGCGGATGTTCTGGAACTGGTCGAGCGTCGTGCGTTTGACGTACCCCTTCCGCGTCGCGAAGAGGAGCGCGCCCTCCCCCGCGAGGTCGCGCAGCGCGAGGAGGGTCTGCACCTTCTCGCCGTCCTTGAGCTTCGGGAGGAGATTGATGACGGCCTTCCCCTTGGAGTGGCGGCTCCCCTCGGGGAGCTCGTACGCCTTGAGCCGGTACACCCGGCCCAGCGTCGTGAAGAACAGCACGTTGTCGTGCGTCCGGGTCAGGAACGTGCGGATGACGAAGTCCTCCTCCTTCGTCTCCATCTGGATGAGCCCGCGGCCGCCGCGGCGCTGGCGGCGGTACTGGTCGAGCGGCAGGCGCTTGATGTAGCCGTCCCGGGTGACGAGGACGACCACCTCCATGTCGGGGATCAGGTCCTCGAGGGTGCGGGCGGTAAAGCCGGGGACGATCTGCGTCCGGCGGGGGTCCCCGAACCGCTTCTTCAGGTCGGTGAGCTCCTCGACAATGAGCCCATCGAGCTCCTTCGGGCTCCCGAGGATCGCCTTGAGGCGATGGATGAGCGCCTCCTTCTCCTGCTTCTCCTTGAGGACCGACTCGCGCTCGAGCGCCGTCAGGCGGGCGAGACGCATGTCGAGGATCGCCTTCGCCTGCTCGGAGGAGAGGAGGAACTTCCCCATGAGCGACGACTCGGCGGCGGGGACGTCCTTCGAGCGGCGGATGATGCGAATCACCTCGTCGATGTGGTCGATGGCGGTGAGGAATCCCTCGAGGAGGTGGAGCCGCTCCTCGGCCCGGGCGAGGTCGAACTTGGTGCGGAGCGTAAGGATCTCGCGCCGGTGGGCCAGGTGGACCTCCAGGAGGTCCTTGATGGGGAGGACGCGGGGGTGGCCCTCGACAAGGCAGAGGTTGATCACGCCGAACGAGGTCTCGAGCGGCGTGTGCTCATAGATCCGGTTGAGGACGATCTCGGCCGGCGCATCCCGCCTGAGCTCGAGGACGATGGAGGTCCCGTCCCGGTCCGATTCGTCCCTCAGGTCCGTGATCCCGTCGAGGCGTTTCGACTTCACAAGGTCGGCGATGAGCTCGAGCAGCGAGGTCTTGTTGACCTCGTACGGGATCTCGGTGATGACGATCTCGTCCTTCCCGTCCCGTTCCCGGATCTTCGCCGCCCCTCGCACCCGCAGCATGCCGCGGCCGGTCGCGTACGCCTCGCGGATTCCTTCCGAGGCGAGGAGCCCTCCGGTGGGGAAGTCGGGGCCGGGGAGGACCGCCAAGATCTCGTCCAGCGTCGCGGCCGGATTCTGGAGGAGCAAAAGGAGCGCATCCACCGTCTCGGTGAGGTTGTGGGGCGCCATGTTGGTGGCCATGCCGACCGCGATCCCCGCGGACCCGTTCAGGATCAGATTCGGGACCTTCCCCGGCATCAGGAGGGGTTCCTTGAGCGAGCCGTCGAAGTTGTCGCCCCAGGGGACGGTATCCTTCTCGATGTCGAGGAGCATCTCTTCGGCCAGCGCGCTCAACCGGGCCTCGGTGTAGCGCATCGCGGCGGGGGAGTCGCCGTCGATGGAGCCGAAATTCCCCTGGCCGTCGATGAACGGATAGCGGAGGCTGAACGGCTGCGCCATGCGGACGAGGGCGTCGTAGACGGCGAGCTCGCCGTGGGGATGGTACTTCCCCAGGACGTCGCCGACCGTCCGCGCGGACTTGCGGTAGGCCTTGTCGTGGGTGACGCCGCCGTCCCACATCGCCCAGAGGATCCGCCGGTGGACCGGCTTCAACCCGTCGCGCGCGAGGGGGAGCGCCCGACCGACGATGACGCTCATCGCGTAGTCGATGTAGGAGTGGTGCATCTCCCGCTCCACGGGCTGGTCGCGGACCCGATCCGGGTCGGTCGTGGGCGGCGCGGCCGGCGGGGGCGTGCTCATGCGTTTCCTTCCCGAAGATGGGGGAGCTGCGCTTCGATAAGTCGGTTCGCCTCCGCCAGAAACGGCTCCCACCGGTCGGCCGGGAGGCTCGCGCCGGCGGCGACCTTGTGGCCGCCGCCTTCCCCCTCGACCGCGGCCGCGGAGAGGCGGCAGGCGGCCGCGAGGTCCAGCCCCTGGTCGACGAGGTGGAGCGTGCCGCGAGCGGAGACCCGAAGGAGACGCTCCACCTTCGAGCAGGCGAAGACCGGGCGGCGGGGGTCGAGGAGGTAGTTCATCGCGAACCCCGCTTGCGTCCCCGCGAGCGCGGCCTCGGGGCTCTCGAACCACTGGAGGGCCGCCAGGGTGTGGACCCCCTCGTCCTCGATGCGGCGGAGCCCCTTCAGGATCCCCTCCCGCCACGACTCCTCGGCCTCCCGGGCGCGGGCGAGCGCCTTCGGGTCCCCGAGGGCGAGGGCGATCCCCACGCCGGGCTCTCCGATCCGACCGGCGGCGTTCTGGTAGTTGGACAGTTCCGTCGCGCTGAGCCCGAGCGACGGCAGCCAGAGGAGCTCCTGGGTCAGCATCTCGCAGAACTCCGGCCGGGTGCCCTGGGCTGCGAGCCGTTCGAGGAGCGACGAGGCGAGGCGTTTCTCCTCCTCGGGCTCGAGGCTCGTGATCGGCTTCTTCGGATCGACGGCCATCATCCGCAGGAAGCTCTCGGTATCACCGGGGCGGCTGGAGAGCCCGCGGAAGTAGGGGTCAATGCTCCGCGTCACCCCTTCCCCGACGCTCGCCCCGAAGAGCCCGAGGGAGCGACGCGGCACGACCAGGGAGCGGTCGGTCGCTTCCTTCAGGAGCCGGGCATTGAGCCCGCGGAACCCCCCCTGGTGCTGGCGGTCCGCGATGGCGCCCGAAAGCCCCCACGGCGCGTTGTCCCAGTTCTTCGGGTCCAGGAAGATCGTGTAGAGCCAGGTGAGCGTCGCCGCGCACAGTTCGCTCATCCCGTCGACGCCCCAATCGAGGGGGTTCACGAACGCCACGTGGGGCGGGAGCTCCGGCGGCTGGGGGACCCCCGGATACTGGTGATGGTCCAGCACGATGACGGGGTGGGGCTGCTCGGCGTACAGGTCGAGCCAGGTCGCGCCGGTGTCCACGATGAGCGTGGGCCCGGGGAATCCCCGCAAGAGGTCGGCCATCCGGCTCCGCTCGACCCCGACGAGGGGGGTCGCCTGGACGCCGTAGCCGAGTCGAAGCAACGCCCGCATCGCCGAGGAGGCGCTCGCGATCCCGTCGCCGTCGTAATGGTAGATGAGGTGCCAGCGGCCCGGGTGGGCGAGGAGAACCTCGCGGGCCCGCGTGAATTCGCTCGAGTACGCCGGCTCGTCGACGAAATGCTCGGGGCCCGAGGGCATCACTCCACCTGGAGCACCGCGGTCGCAGAGGTGTAGCTCCAGTTGGTCGGCAGGAGCCGGCGCTGCCGGTAGTAGCGGGCGAGGCGGCGGATGCGCGACTCCATGAGGGTGAGGCCCCGGCGGTTCGAGAGGTCCTTTGGGTGGGTCTCGAGATGCCGCTGCAGGTGGACGACCCGCTTCAGGAGCGCCTGGAGGTCCTCGGGCAGCTCCGACTTGACCCCCTTGGCGGCCAGGAGCTTCGTGAGGCGTTCGCCGGTGACGGCCCGCACCGAGGGGACGCCCAGGCTGTCCCGCAGGACCGTGCCCACGTGGGCGGAGGTCGACCCGCCTTTCGCGAGCTTCACGGCCTCCTCGACGACCTCCTCCCGGCTCATCGTCCCCCAGGTGGGGGCGGTGAGCGGGTACGGCCGGTGGGAACCGGCGCGACCCTTGCGTCGGGAGTGGATGCGCGACACGGCGGAACCACCCGCGATGTGTACTTAACTCTAGGCCGCGCGAGGGGGAATCAGCCGATCCGGTCGTTGGTCTTGATGGTCTCCACGAGGAACTTCTTCCCCTCGGCCGTGATCTGATAGAGCTGCCGGGCCGACCGTTGGCGCTGCCAGGAAAAGTCCCCCTGGCCCTGGGCGGCGACGAGGCCGTTCCGCAGGAGGAGGCCGAGCGCGAGGGCGACCTTGACGGTCCCCTCATCCACGGCCCAGAAGTCGGAGAGCCGGCGCTCGAGCTCGGGGAGCTCCATCGCCTGCTCGGCCGCCTTTCCTTCGTGGACCGATTCGGCCTGGTTCAGCTGTTTCAAGATCGCGACCAAGGTCGCGCGGACGGGGTCGGTCGAGGCGGACTCTCGCGCGAGCGCCATCGACCGGAATACACGGGGGGAGGGGGTAGATAAACTGCGAGGCACCGGCCCGTTCCTTCCGCGGGGCGATGAGACCCTTCGTGACCCGTCGATTCCGTCCTCCGGCCCCCGGCCGGGCCCGACCACGACGGGGGCTCAGCGGATCCGGCCGGACTCGACGAGCTGGCGGAGGAGGTAGCTCTTCCCGAGCGGGGTGATGACGAAGCGACGCCCCACCGTCCGGCTCCGCACCCACGAGTACTGGGGGTCGTCCACCGCGCCGATGAGGCCGTTCTCGATGAGGAGATTGAGCGCCTCGGTGAGGTCGATCCCTTCGTGGGTCACCCAGAAGTGCGCCATCGCCCGCTCGATCTCGGGGTACTCGAGCCCGTGGATCTCGAACCCCTCCTCCGCCGCCTGGTTGAGGCGGCGCAGCACCTCGAGGAACGTCTCGTGGAGGCTCCAGGCCTCTCCCTGCGGGGTCAGCGGCTGCACAGGGCGGAATCGAGCCGAAGGGATAAAGGCCAATTGTATTGAAGCGCTTTTATCACGGGGGACGGTGGGGCGTCGTTCATGCGATGTACGTGCCGGGCCCCCGCGCGGTGTCCCGTCTGTAACACCTCCGTGCGCGTACCGCTGACGAACCTCGAAAGCTCGAGCGGGGCCGCCGTCATCGTCGACCGGTTCGCCCGGCGCGATTCCTCCCAGAGCCGGGACGGCCTGCGCCGCCTGATCGAAGGCTGGACGACCTGTCCGGGGTGCGGCAACACGGTCTACCACAACCACAGCCGCTCCTGCGTGGCCGAGGCGCTCGCGAGCGCCGGGGTGCCGCCGACCGAGCGGGAGCAGCTCCTGGCCAAGATCACGTTCCCCGAGGGGTGACCGGTGCCGGAGAAGCCGGAGTTCGTCGTTACTCCCTACGAAGTGCGTGGGCGCATCGATTACGACCGCCTTCGCGAGCAGTTCGGTACCCAGGAGATCACCGCGGACCTCCTGGCCCGACTGCGCACAGCGGCCGGGGGCGAGCTCCATCCGTTGCTGTCGCGGGAGATCTACTACTCCCACCGGGACCTGGGGGCGATCCTCGACCAGTACGAACGGGGCACTCCCTTCTTTCTCTACTCCGGCCGCGGTCCGAGCGGGCCGCTCCATACCTCCCACCTCGTCCCGTTCGACCTCTGCGCCTGGCTCCAGAAGAAGTTCCACGTCCCGATGTACATCCAGATCACCGACGACGAGAAGTTCTGGCTGCGGCCGAAGCTCAGCCGCGCCGAAACCCGCCGCTGGGGCCTCGAGAACCTCTACGACCTGCTCGCGGTGGGGTTCGACCCCGAAGGGACCCACGTCTTCTTCGATAGCCGCTCGATCGCGGCCCTCTACCCTCTCGCCGCCGAGGCCGCGAAGAAGATCCCCTACTCCACCGCGAAGGCGGTGTTCGGCTTCCCGCCGAGCACGAACATCGGGCTTGTCTTCTATACGGCCCTTCAGACGGCGCCGAGCTTCTACCCGTCCTGGGTCAGCGGTCGGCCGGTGCCCTGCCTCATCCCCTGCGGGATCGACCAGGACCCGCACTTCCGCATCACGCGGGACATTGCCGAGGCCCTGGGGTATCCCAAGCCGGCCCTGCTTCACAGCAAGATGCTCCCCGGCCTCCTCGGCCAGGACCGGGTGATGTCCACGACGGGGGACGTCCCGGAGAACGCCCTCTTCCTCAACGATTCGCCGAAAGAGGTGACCCGCAAGATCCGCCACGCGTTCACGGGGGGCCGGGCGACGGTGGAGGAGCAGCGACGGCTGGGCGCGACCCCCGAGATCTGCTCCATCTGGGCGGCGTGGCGCTCGAAATTCGCCCCCGACGAGAAGGAGTTCCAGCAGATCACGGACGGCTGCCGGCGCGGCACCCTCCTCTGCGGCGAATGCAAGGGGATGCTGATCGACCGGGTCCAGGGGTTCCTTGAGGAGCATGCCGAGCGCCGCGAGAAGGTGAAATCGTGGGCCGAGTCGGTGATCGTCGAGCGGCCCCCCGCGGACGCGAAGGGCCGCTAGGCGACTTCGGGGCGGGGCGGACGGTCGCTCGGCCCGCGGCTGGGACGAGGCGGCGGTCGGGGGCCCTCGTCGTCGGCCGGTTCGTCCTCGAGGGGTTGGCCGGCGGCGGCCGTCAGGAGCCGAAGCATCGGTTTGAAGAGCGACCGACCTGCCCGGTCCGGGTCGAGCGTAAAGGCGCGGTCGTACGCGGCGAGCGCCTCCTCCTCCTCTCCGAGGCTGAGCAGCGAAAGCGCGAGGTCGATCCAGCTCTGCGCCTCCCGGCCCCCCTCCTTCTCCGTCGGTTCGCCCAGGTGGCCATGTTCGGGGGAATCCCGGAACGGCTCTTCGAGCGGAGGGACACCGGTCTCCCGGGAGAGGACCAGGGCGCGCTCGAAGGCGACGCTCGCCGCTTCCTCGTCCCCGGACTCCGCCAGGGCGACGCCGAGCCGGTGCCAGGCGACCATGTCTTCAGGCTGGAGGGCGACCGCGTGGCGATACGCCGACGCCGCCTCGGGCCATTCGGATCGGAGCGATCGGGCGAGTCCCAGATGGAACCAGGCCTCCCCGTTTTGCGGGGACAGCTCGATTGACTTCGAGAGGGCCCTCTCCGCGTCCCCCGAGCGGCCCAAGTGGGCGGAGGCGATGCCCATGTACGACCAGGCGCGGGCGTTCGCAGGCTCGTCCCGAAGGACCTCCTGGAACGCGGTGACCGCCCGCTCGTACTCCCCCTTTAGGAAGTAGTGTACCCCGATGTCGAACCTCTGGCTCACGGTACCCGGAATCGGGTTCGCCACGGAGGCTCGCGCCAAAAGCCTGCCGCCCCACGCGAAGCCCCTCCCATGCGACTCCGTGGCGGGGGGGACGAGTCGTTAAATAGGGGGCCCAAATCGGAGACCCCGAAGAGATCGAGACCCCGACCCGGTAGGTGCGCCCGCCGTCAGACTTGTTTTTGACGCGAGAGAGCCCGTAAGCCGTCTTGGAGTCGACATCGAATCGAACGACAAAGCGAAACGCGAAAGAGGAAACGACATGGAGAAGACCCTGACCAAAGTGAGAGACCTGACCCCGAGCTCGAAGCAAGTGAACGTCCACGCGAAAGTCATCAACGTGGGCGAGGCGAAGGAGGTCATGGGAAAGTACGGCGACCCCCGCAAGGTGGCGGAGGCCGTCATCGGCGACGACACCGCGGTGATCACGCTTTCCCTGTGGAACGAGCAGATCGGCTCGATCGCCAAGGACGACATCATCCTGGTCGACAACGGCTATGTGTCCCTCGTGCGGGGCCACATGCGCCTCAACGTCGGACGGTACGGCAACCTGACGAAGTCGGACCAGCCGATCGGGGACGTCAACCAGACGCTCGACATGAGCCAGCAGGAATTCGAGTCCGAGCGGCGCTCCTTCGGGGGCGGCGGCTACCGCGACCGCCAGGGCGGCGGCTACGGCGGCGGCGGTCGCTCGTATGGTGGCGGCGGCGGCGGTGGCGGCGGCTCGGGCGGCGGTGGCCGCGAGCGCTCCGAGAGCTACAAGCGCTACTGATCCGCGCCTGCGGGCCGGATCGCGCGCGAACCCTTTCCCTTCCCACCCCCGGTCCCACGGACCGGGGTTGGGCCGGTGTCGTCCGGGGAAATCACGGTTTAAATAGAGCCCCCCCATCGGAGAGTGCTCCATGGCCGACGAGAAGAACCGGGAACTCACCCTCTACGTTCAGAGTAAGAAGGTCATCACGAGCTTTTTCCGCCCCTCCTCGGTCATCGCGCCCGGGGACAATCCGGCGGCCGACGTCGCCCGGCCCGCGACGCGGGACCCGAGCGCCTCCCACGCCGGGGAGGAGGCGTTCTTCCTTTCCGACGACCAGGCGCGGTGCGTGGCCCTCACCGAGGAGATCGCCATGCGCCGGGGCTACACGGTAAAAGCGATCGACGTGGCGAAGATCAGCCGCCTCGAGCGGATCGTCACGGAGCGGCTGCGTTCCGTCCAGAACTTCCCCGTACTCATCGGCCCCGAGGACCAGCGCCTCGAGGGGGCGGAGGCGTTCACCGAGGAGCATCTTTGCGAGCTTATGCCGACGGAGATGGGGGCGACCCGAGCGTTCACCTACATCAAGGTCCGCGGCGGCGACCTCGACCGCATCCGGCTCGTCCTCCTGGGCCTCAAGGAAGTGAAAGAGCTCCATCTCCTCACGGGTGACTGGGACGTCTTCGTCGTCCTGGAATTCCCCGGACCCACGGGCGGGAAGCGCCAGGTGCTCGACTTTGTGACGGGACGGATCCGCGGGATCCCCGAGGTCCTCGACACCAGTACCCTCGTGCCCGAGTACTCGGTCACGAAGTTCGCGTTCTAGGCCCGACCGCTCAGCCCTTGCGGCGCCGGCGGGGGACGGCCCGCCGGCGGGCCACGAGGGGGACAGCGCGCGGTCGGGGGGTCCCTGCGGGACGCCCCGGCGGTTCGGCCGACCCGTAGAGGGCGTCGACCGTGAGCGGATGGTCGCGGAGCCAGGCCAGCCCCTCGATGTACGCCTGGAACGCCTCGAGGCTCGTGAACAGGGGGAGCCCCAGCTCGATCGCCCGCCGCCGCAGGATGTACTCGTCCTCGAGCATGCGTTCGAGCTTCTCCTGCGTCAGGGAGGAGGGGACGTTGAGGAGGAGGTCGATCCCGCCGCGGTCCAGGGTCTCGAGGACGTTCGGATGGCGGTCCGGCTCGCTCACCTTGTGCAGCACCCGGACGCCGCGAACCCCGCGGGCGCCCAGGAACGCGGCGGTGTCCTCCGTCGCGGCGAGTCCGTAGCCGAGCTCGGCCAGGCGGATCGCCGTCGGGAGGAGCTCTTCCTTGAATCGAGTCCCGCCGACCGAGAGGAAGACGGTGCCGCCCTCCGGGACGAGACGGACCCCCGTCGCGACCAGGGCTTTCACCAGGGCGTCCGAGAACGTCGGGCCGAAGCAGGCGACCTCCCCCGTCGACTGCATCTCGACGCCGAGGAGGGGGTCGGAACCCGTCAACTGGAGGAACGAGAATTGGGGCACCTTGACCCCCCAACGGTGCGGGGGCAGCGGAGCGAGCCCTTCTCGGGTCAGCGGGCGGCCGAGCATCGCCCGGGCCGCCTCCCGAAGGAGCGGCACCCCCGTGGCCTTGGTCAGGAACGGCAGGGAGCGGCTTGCCCGGAGGTTGAGCTCGATGATCTGGTACGCCTTGTCCTTCACGAGGAACTGGACGTTGAACGGGCCCTTGATGTCGAGCGCGCGGGCGAGCCGCCCCGCGGCCTCGACGAGCTGCTCCTGCACCCGGAGGTCGGTGTGGCGGGGCGGGAGGCAGAAGATGGCGTCGCCCGAGTGGACCCCGGCCTGCTCGACGTGCTCCAGGATGCCGCCCACGAGGACGCGCGTCCCGTCGGAGATGGCATCGAGCTCGACCTCGTCGGCGCCTTCAATGAACTTCGTGATGACGACGGGGTGTTCCGGAGAGAGCCGGGCGGCTTCGGTGAGAAAGCGCGCAAGGTCACGCTGGCCGTGGATGACCCGCATCGCCTGGCCGCTCAACACGTAGGACGGCCGCACGAGCACGGGGTAGCCGACCTCGTCGGCGAAGGAGGCCGCGGCTTCCATCGTCGTGAACTCGCGCCAGGCGGGCTGCGGGATCTGAAGCTCCTCGAGCAGCCGGGAGAATCGGGCGCGGTCCTCGGCCGTGTCGATCGATTCGGGCGTCGTGCCCAGGACCGGGATCCCGCACATCGCGAGGAGCGGCGTGAGATTCTGGGCGAGCTGGCTCCCGACGCACGTCACGACGCCGCGGAAGTGATTGAAGTCGACCAGGTCCCGCACCCGCTCGAGCGTGATCTCCTCAAAGAAGAGCCGGTCCGAGCGGTCGTAGTCCGTCGACACCGTCTCGGGGTTCGAGTTGAGGAGCGCCACCGAGGGGATCCCCTCCGCCTTGAGCCCGTCCACGAGGTTCATCGTCGACCAGTCGAACTCCACGCTCGAACCGATCCGGTACGGCCCGGCCCCCAGGACCAGCACGCTCCCCGGCGGAGTCGGTTTCACATCGTCCGCGTCGGCCCGGTACGTGAGGTAGAGGTAGTTGGTCGCGCTCGGCCACTCCCCGGCGAGGGTGTCGATCATCCGGAACCGCGGCCGGATCCCCGCGGCGATGCGGGTGCGTCGGACCTCCTCCTCATCCAGGCGGACCGAGCGCGCGATGGCCCGGTCGGAGAACCCGAGCTCCTTCGCCCGGCGAAGGAGCGGCATGGGAAGCGTCCCCCCCGCGAGCGCCCCGAGCTCCCGGTGCGTCGACTCCACCTCGGAGAGCGCATCGACGAACCAGCGGTCGATGTAGGCGATGCGCGCGATCTCGGCGGGATCGGCGCCCGCCCGCAGGGCCTCCAACACCCGCGAGAGGATGTCAGGCTCGGGCCGGCCGAGCGTCGGCATCAACTCGGCGAGGGGTCGGCACTCCGTCGGGGGGACCAGTTCGGCCCGCGGGTCGCTCATCCGCACGGCCTTGAGGAGCGCCTCAGGGAACGAGGCGCCAATGCCCATCACCTCGCCGACGCTCTTCATGGACGGCCCGAGCGCGCGGTCGGCGTGCACGAACTTGTCGAGGTCCCAGCGGGGGAGCTTGACCACGACGTAGTCGAGCGCCGGCTCGAAGCAGGCCGTCGTGACGCCGGTCACCCGGTTCTTGAGCTCGGGGAGGGTGTAGCCGAGCGCGAGCTTCGCGGCGACGTACGCGAGCGGATAGCCCGTCGCCTTGCTCGCGAGCGCGCTCGAGCGGGAGAGGCGGGCGTTGATCTCGATCGCGTAGTACTCCTCGCTTTCGGGGTTGAGGCAGAACTGGATGTTGCACTCGCCGACAATCCCCACGGCGTCGGCGGCGCGCAGCGCGGCCTGGCGCAGGCGTTGGTACTCGGCGTCCGTGAGCGTCTGGCTGGGGGCGATGACGATGTTGTCGCCGGTATGGACCCGCATGGAGAGGACGTTCTCCATGTTGCAGACGGTGAGCCCGTTCCCCTTGCGGTCGCGGACCACCTCGTACTCGATCTGTTTGAAGGCCCCCACGTACCGTTCGAGCAGGATCTGCCCGACCGGGCTCTGACGCAGTCCCCGCGCCGCGACCTCGCGAAGCTCCGCGCGGTCATGGGCGACCCCACCCCCTTTCCCTCCAAGCGTGAACGCGACCCGCACCATCACCGGGTAGCCGAGCGTCTCAGCGGCCGCGAAGGCGTCGTCGATCGAGTAGACAGCCCGGCTCGGGAGCGTCGGGACCTTGGCGCGGGCCATCGCCGCGACGAACTTCGCCCGGTCCTCGGTCGCGCGGATGCCCCAGAGGGGGGTGCCGAGGACGTGGGCTCCCACCCGTCGGAACGCCCCCCGCTCCGCAAGCGCGATGCCGCAGTTGAGGGCCGTCTGCCCCCCGAAGGAGAGGAGCACCCCCTCGGGCCGCTCCGCGTCCAGGATCGGCTCGACGAAGTCGGCCGTGAGCGGCTGGAAATAGACCCGGCCGTTGGTGGAGGGGTCGGTCTGGAGCGTGGCGATGTTCGGGTTAACGACGACCGCGTAGACCCCTTCCTCCGCTAGAGCCTTCAGGCACTGGCTACCGGAGTAGTCGAACTCCCCGGCCTCTCCGATCTTGAGCGCCCCGGAGCCGAGTACCAGGACCTTCTGCGGCCGGTCGGGCATCGTCAGGCGGCCCTCCGCACCTTGCCGGCGAAAAGGTCGAACACGAAGCCGGCCTCCTGGGGACCGGGGTGGCCCTCCGGGTGCCCCTGCAGCGCGAGAAGCCGGCCACGGGCGTCTCGCAGGCCCTCGAGCGTCTCATCGTCCGGATTGGACGCCCACGCCTTGAGGCCGGTCTTCGTAAGCGAACCGGGGTCTACCGCGTAGCCGTGGTTCTCGCTCACGATAAGCGCTCGTCCATCGGGAAAGCAGACGGTCTTGTTCTGTCCGCGGTGACCGTACTTGAGCTTGAACGTCGAGCCGCCGCGGGAGAGGGCCAACAGCTGGTGGCCGAGGCAGATCCCGAGCGTCGGGAGCGAGCGGTTCGAGGGACGGCCCAGCTCCTCGATCGTAGGGGCGAGGAGGGCGGGGTCTCCCGGACCATTCCCGACCAGGAGGCCCCGGACGGGCCTTCCCTCATAGCGGGCCGGTACCTCGTGGTCGAAGGGCAGCCGGAGGATGGAGAGCCGGCGGTCAAGGAGCGCCCGCAGAATGCTCGCCTTGATGCCGCAGTCGAGGACGGCGACCAGCGGGGCGCCGTCGACCGCGAGAAGCTGGGGTTCCGAGGGGGAGACCTCCGGCATGAAGTTCTCGTCCCCGTACTTCGGAGCGGCGTGGAGCCGACGACGCAGCTCGGGGGTGGTGGGTCGGTCGTCGCTCGGACCGACATCGAGGATCCCTCGGACCACGCCGTGAGCGCGGAGGTGCTCGGTCAGCCGGCGGGTGTCGACCCCCACCACACCGGGAACTCCGGAGTCGGCGAGCCACCGCTCGAGAGTGCGCTCCGACTGCCAGTGGTTGGGGTGCGTAAGTCCGCGGACCACCACCCCGCGTACCTGCACTTCCTTCGATTCGACATGCGCGGGTAGACCGAACCCGTCGCGGGCCCCCACGGCGGGGACCCCGTAGTTGCCGAGGAGGGGATAGGTGAACGTCAGGATCTGGCCGCGGTACGAAGGGTCGGTCAGCGACTCGGGATAGCCCACCATTCCGGTGGTGAACACGACCTCGCCGACCCGGGAGGTTGCAGCCCCGAAGCCCCGACCCTCGAAGCGGGACCCATCTTCCAGAAATAGGGTCCCCGCAAGCTCGGCCCGATCCGGGTGCCGCGGCACGGCGGTGAGGAACCCAAGCGATTCGAGGAGGCGCGACGGGCTTAACCTTTACGTCCGCGCACCGGCGTCGTGCGCGCGAAACGTCGCCCGCGACGCACCCCGGGGGCCCGACGAGGGCTCAAATGCGGCGACCCCTAGTCCGCGTGTGGCCGGGTTTCCGCGGCTTCGGGACCAGTACGACTTCGTGGTCGCCGGGGGCGGCCATGCGGGGCTCCACGCCGCGCTAAAGGCCGGGCTGCTCCACCACTCCGCGCTGCTGATCGACCGCGGACCCAAGTACAGCCGTTCCTACTATGCGCCAAAGATGGACAACATCCCCGGATTCCCCGAGGGAATCTCGGGCCACAAGCTCCTCGACCAGCAGATCGCCGCGCTCCGAGGAGAGAGTGAACGCGTGACGTACGTCACTCCGGCCACGCTCACCCGGGCCCAGCGCACCGTCGACGGGTTCGAGGTCGAGTTCGAGTGGCTTCGCCAGGTGAAGACCGTGCGCTCTCGTGTCCTCGTGCTCGCGCTCGGGGTCGTCGACCGGATGCCCCAGATCGCCGGGAAGATCGACGCCGTCTTTCCGTGGGCCAACATGGCGATCGTGGACTTCTGTCTCTTCTGTGACGGTCATGACATGCCGGGGCGGTCCATCGCGGTCCTCGGGCACGACGCGTACACCGCGCGCCTGGCCCTCGACCTCCTCCATTTCAGCCCCAAGTCCCTTGAGATCCTGACGAACGGAGAGCCGTTCCTCGCCGCGTCCGCGCCCGAGGAGCGGCGCAGCCTCGAGTCCGCCTTGGCGGAGAAGGGCGTCACCCACCGCTCCGACCGAATCGCCGGTTATGACGGGATACGGGAAAAGCGGTTCTTCGTGCGCTTCGAGGATGGCAGTCACCGCGAGTACGACCGTGGGTTCTCGGGGCTCGGCTGGTACGACATGCACTCGACCATCCCGCGTTCGTTGGGGTGCGCCTTCGACCCGGAAGGGTACGTCGTCGTCGACGAAGATTGCCGTGCCCTGGCGCCCGAGGCCGGCGGGGTCATCCCCGGACTGTACGTCATCGGCGACCTCAAGACCGGCTGGAACCAGATACCGGAGGCGTGGGCCTCAGCGGAGCGCGCGGTGATCCACGCCTACGGCTACTATCTCTGACCGGGAACGTCAGTGGGGGATCGCCGCGGCCGCGCGGGGAAACCCGAGCATTTCCCCGAGCTCGTCCAGGGAGTGGGCCACGGCGGAGGCACCGGCGTTCTGGAACTTCTCGAGCGACATGCCGCCCTCCACGAGCGGTTCGTCCAGAAGACCGTAGAAGAGGACACGGGCCCCGATGGCGCACTCCGCATCCATCTGGTGGTCGCCGACGAACAGCGCCCGGTCCCGCGGGACTTCCATCTCCTTCAACAGGAGGAGCAACGCCTCGGGGGAGGGTTTCGCGGGCCCTTCCGCACTGCGGGTGCGAAGGTAGCCGAAGTAGGGGAGAAGCTCCGTCTTTTGGAGCGCGGCCCGGCAGAACACTTCCGAGCTCCGCGTGAGCAGCCCGACCCGGTAGCCCTTGTCGGTCAGCGTGCGGAGAAGCCGCGCGGCCCCCGGTCGGGGCACGGTGCGCGGGAGCGCCTCGAGCTCGATCGCATCGATGGTCTTCTGGACCTCGGCCTCCATCCGGAAGATGGAACCGTCCGGGATCCCGGCGGCGGTGAGTTCGCTCCGCGCGGCGTCGAGGATGCGGGCGATCGGCTCCGAGGGGTGCAGATGGCCGGGCGGGACCCCGTGGCGCTCGGCGATCCGGATGACCTCCCCTCGCATGCGGCCGAAATCATGGTAGCTCAGGACGAGGGTTCCATCGAGGTCAAAGACGATGCCCAAGAGCGGCTCGACGTACCGGGGGGCGCCTTCGGTATCGGACATGGGTCGGCTCCGGACTGGAGTATCGCCGCACGAGGTCAGGTAAGCGTTTTCGTCCAGTGGAAACGAGGCTAGGGGGCGGGCGCCGCGTGGTAGGCGAGGCCATACCAGGCCCCCCGGGCCTTATCGTACGTCGTGCCGCACTGGTAGCAGAAGAAGACGCGTGCCGGTGGCTCCTTCGGCTCCTGCTCCATCCGCGCACCGCAGGCCGGGCAGCAAAGACGCTCCTCGATCGGAGGGAGCCCGTACCACTGGGCCCGGTGCTGGTCATAGACGACGCCGTCGGTCGCGCAGACGTGCATCGGGAACGCCACCGCCACTCGAGGAGGGCTCGACATGGCACGGCCACACAACGGACAGAACATCGCGACGGTTAGGAAAGCTGGGTGGGGGGGTTTAGAGCTATCCATCGAGGCGGCGAGCGCGGGCGGGGGACGGCGCAGGGCGTCGGGGCTTCTCGAGCGTCACGATGGACTCCCGGAGGAGGAAGCTCCGACGTTGACCCGACCGACGGCTTCGGGCGACCTCGACCGAGGCGACCTCGAACCCCTGCGCCGCCCCCATGCGAGCGAGGAGGAGGTCCCCCGGCACGTACGTGCCGGCGAGCAGGGAATCTCCGACCACGAGGACGAACCGACCGCCGGGCTTGAGCGCCCGGTACACGCCGCGGAGCACCGGGACCAGGTCAGAAAAGTAGCGGTGGACTACGCCATGCATATCGTCGCGGCGATAACTCCCCTTCCGGGCGACGTTCTCCTGGATCTGGCGAAGGATGGCGGGTAGCCAGGAGTCGGGAGCCTTTTCGACCGCACGGTAGGCGCTCACTTCGTCTCTCGGCAGGTTGTCGCAGGCGACGAGCGAGGCCCTCAGCTGCCGCAGGTCGGCGTAGCTGTGCGCAAAGCCGAGCCAGGCGAGGTCGAGCTTGTAGTTCATCACATAGTCCATTCCATTGACGTAGGGAGGGCTCGTGACGGCGAGATCGACGGAGCCGTCGCGGAGCGGGAGGTTCCGGGCATCGGTCTCGAAGATACGCGCGGGGGGTCCCCATTGGGCGCGGGTCGCCTGCAGGAGTCGGAGGTCGTGGGCCATGTCGGCCACCGCCCCGAGGAACCTCTCGAAAACCTCGCCGTCCGGGACAGAGTCCCCCGGTCGGTACCCGAGGCACGGGGAGCGTCGAAGACGACTCACGGGTATCAGAATCCGCCCGAAAGCGATCCGAAGGGAATCCCGGACCGGGGCGGGGGCGCCGGGAAGGGCGTCGCGCAGGCGGGTGAGGTCGGCGAGCGTGGCGGACGAAAAGTGCTGGCGAGTCTCGCGGAGGAACGGCGGCGGACCCGGTCGACGTTGTCGGGCGCGGTGAACGACGGTTCGGGCCGTGGTGCGGAGCGCATCTGGCGAGGTCTCGAAGGCGGTTTTGACCCGGCCCGCCAGCGCGGCGGGCGCCAGGAGCTCGGTCCCCACTGCGGCGCAGCCCTGCTGTCGGGCCACGACGAGGGTCGTCCCGCTGCCGGCGAACGGGTCGAGCACGCCGGCCCCCGGGGAAAGTCCGCTCCGCCGCAGGAGCTCTTCGACGAACTCCGCAGAGTACCCCTGGACGTACGGCCACCAGCGATGGACGGGGAGCTCCTCGTTGGGCGAGAAGGTGATCGGGCCCGCGTAGCGGCCGACCCTGAGGCCGAACTCGGCTTCGAAGCGTTCCGTGTAGAATCCCGGCTCGAGGAAATCGTGCCGGTCGTTCAGAGACTCGAAGGCCCGCAGGATCCAGAGTCCCCGGCCGATCCGTAGCGCGCGCCCGTCGCGTTCGAGCTCGGTGAGCCATCGGCCCACGGTCTCCTCGCTACCGTGAATCCGGTCCGCGATCTGCCGACGGGTGGACCCGATCGCTCCGGTCTCGGTGAGGGCGTCCAGCACGGGACCGACGCCGGAGCTGCTCGAAGGCACGGGGTTGCCTACGTCCCTCGCCGTAAGAAGCCTTGGCAATTTGGGCGGCCCTAGCCGACCTCTTCCAGGAGATGCGAATAGAGCTCGTGGGTCCACGTGCGAAGCGGCTCGGCGACGATGGGGCGGGCGGCCCGCGCCAGGAGGAGGAACCGCGGGGGACCGTCATGGTACTCTACAACCGCAAATTCCGACCACTCGGCGCCGTTCACCGGGAGCTCCTTCGGCCGACGTCGAGCGCTCGTCGCGCGCGGGAGCATCAGCAGCAGCACCTCCCCAACCGGTTGCGAGTCGGGCTCGGGGCGCGCGGTATCGAGGGCCACAATGGACGCGGCCCAGCCGAGGGTACCTGCCACGAGGGCGGATAGCGGCAAATCCCGCACAGGCCCGACCGTCCAACCCGCGGGATTGCCGCTGAGAACCAGGTGGCGAAGAGACTCTTCGAAAACGTCACTCAGGTCGTCGGCCTGATCTTGTACCATTGACGCTCGCCGCGGTGCCGTCACGGGCGGGGACCCGGTCTCCGCCTCATGGGGAGGGGCACGGGGCGCACGGCTCAAGCGTCGGCCTTTGGGAGCGGTCTTTGAGGGAGACATGGTTGAGGTCACGCCCCCGAGCCGCCCCCGGGCTATGAACCGGTCGGCTCGGCCGCTGAGTGGCGAACTGCCATAAGCCGGGTCGAGTTCGACCCAGCCTCGCGTCGGACCCGACGCGCCTCCTGCGATGGATTCCCAAGACCCCTACGGCGTTACCGACCGGCTGGAAAGCGGAAACCTCCTGCTTCGCGTCTACTCTGCCTCTCACCTCCCCTCCGTGGACCCGGCCCGGCTTTCCCGACGGCCCCGGACGATCCGCATCCTCCTCGAGAACATGCTCCGTCACGGGGGGGAGGACCACGTTGCCCCCGAGCTCCTGCTTCGATTGGCGCACGGGGAGCCCCTCCACGACGTCGAACTTCCGTTTCACCCGGAGCGGATCCTCCTCCAGGACTTCACCGGCGTCCCGGTCATCGTGGATCTGACGGCGCTGCGCTCCGCGGCGGAGCGGCGCAAGCTCGACCCGAGCCGGATCAATCCGAAAGTCCCCGTTGACCTCGTCGTCGACCACTCCGTCCAGGTCGACAGCTACGGCTCCTCCCGCTCCCTCTTCGTGAACCTGGACCGCGAGTACGCCCGGAACGGAGAGCGCTACGGGCTTCTTCGCTGGTCCCAGTCCGCCTTCGACCGGGTCCGGGTCATCCCGCCCGGGAATGGCATCGTCCATCAGGTGAACCTGGAGTACCTCGCGAGCGTCGTGACGCGCGGCGAGCGCGCGGGGAAGCCGATCGCATTTCCGGACACGCTCCTCGGGACCGACTCACACACGACGATGGTCAACGGCCTCGGCGTTCTCGGCTGGGGTGTGGGCGGGATCGAAGCGGAGGCGGCGATGCTCGGCGAGCCGTACTTCCTCCCCACGCCGAAGGTCGTGGGTGTCCGTCTTTCGGGTCGACTACCCGAGGGAACCACCGCAACCGACCTCGTATTGACCGTGACCCGGAAGCTCCGGGAGCATGGCGTGGTCGACAAGTTCGTCGAGTTCTTCGGCCCCGGGCTTTCCGCCCTCTCGGTGCCCGACCGGGCGACCATTTCCAACATGTGCCCCGAATATGGGGCCACGTCCGCCCTCTTCCCCGTCGACGAGGCCACGCTCGCGTACCTCCGTGGGACGAACCGTGCCGAGGAGGAGGTGGCGCTCGTCGAGGCCTACGCGAAGCAGGAGGGACTTTGGAACGACCACCGGCCCATGGACTACGACGAGCAACTCGAGGTCGACCTCGGGTCCATAGTCCCGACCATCGCCGGCCCGGGGAACCCGGAGGAGAGCGTTGCCCTGTCGGAGGCCGCCCCCACGTTCCGACGATCCCTGGAGAGCTATCGGAAGTCGCACCCACCCATACCGCCGCCCAACGGCGGGCACACCTATCCCGCCGACGACCCGCTGCAGGGGATCGCGCATACCGGTCCTTCCGGGGGAACGCTCGCCGCCACCACCGTCGCTGACGGGTCGGTCGTTATCGCCGCCATCACGAGTTGCACGAACACGTCCAACCCCTCCGTCATGGTGGGCGCCGGTCTCATCGCGAAACGGGCGCACGAGCGCGGACTCAAGGTCCCCCCGCACGTCAAGACCTCGCTCGCCCCGGGCTCGAAGGTCGTCACCGACTATCTCGGCCGGGCCGGTCTCTTGGCTCCCCTCGAGGCCATGGGGTTCGCGGTGGTCGGGTTCGGGTGCACGACGTGCATCGGGAACTCGGGCCCGCTCCCTCCGCCCGTCGAGGAGGCGGTCAAGCGACGGGACCTCTACGTGTCGGCCGTGCTGAGCGGGAACCGGAACTTCGAGGCCCGGATCCACAATCTCGTGCGGGCGAACTTCCTCATGTCTCCGATGCTGGTCGTGGCGTACGGGCTCGCGGGACGCATGGACCTGGATCTGACCCGCGATCCCCTGGGCATCGACGCGAAAGGACAACCGGTGCTCCTCCGCGAGCTGTGGCCCAGTGCGGAAGAGATTCGGGGCATTGTGGACCGTTCCCTCGAACCCGCGATGTTCCGGGAGAAGTACGCCTCCATTCTGGACGGGGGCCCACACTGGAACGGCATGGCGGTCCCCCCCGGTAAGGTCTACCCATGGGACGCCGCTTCGACCTACCTGCGCGAGCCCCCCTACTTCGACCTCCCGGCCCCCGCGCTTCCCCAGGGCGACATCGTCCTGGAGGGGGCCCGCGTGCTGGCGGTCCTCGGTGACCGGGTTTCGACCGACCATATCTCCCCCGCGGGGGAGATTCCCGCCGACAGTCCGGCGGGAGCTTACCTGATCGCCCACGGGGTCGCTCCGGAGGAGTTCAACACCTACGGCACCCGCCGGGGCAATCATGAGGTGATGATCCGGGGGACGTTCGCGAACGTGCGGCTGAAGAATCGATTGGTCGCCCCCCAGGAGGGTGGATTCACGACCCATTTCCCGGGAGGAGAACGGAGGCCCATCTTCGAGGCGGCGGAGCAGTATCGTCGCGAACGGGTCCCGCTGATCGTCCTCGCGGGGAAGAGCTACGGTCAGGGGAGCTCGCGCGACTGGGCCGCAAAGGGCCCCCGGCTCCTGGGTGTGAGCGCCGTCATCGCCGAGAGCTTTGAACGCATCCATCGCAGCAACCTCGTCGGGATGGGGGTGCTGCCGCTCGAGTTCCTCCCCGGAGAGAGTGCGGCCTCGCTCGGTCTGCGAGGGTCAGAGACGTTCTCGCTGCGCCTGGCTCCGGGCACCCAGTTCACCCCCAGGGTGGAACTCGAGGTAGTTGCACGGGACCCCGCGGGGAAGGAAACCCGGTTCCGGGTCCGTTCGCGGATCGACCGGGAGCCGGAGCTCGAGTACTATCGCTCCGGAGGCCTGTTGCCGTACATCGTCGACCACCTCGCTCGCTAAGCGGCCGAAGGCGCGCCCGACGCTGCCAGCGCGGGAGGATTCCGGCGGAGGTCCAAGCTCCGTGCTCGCCGCTCAGGGCGAACGTGCGGCGAATTGGGGCGAAGTGGCGAGAGTCGACGACGGGCATTCCGGCCGAGGATGAGCCGGCCCGATGGAGGATGTTGGTTCATTAGGCACGGACTCCATAACCGGTCGCGGCGATGAAGGACGCGACTCGCCGGATCCGTTGGGCGGCGGCTGCCATCTTGGGGGTACTCTTCCTGACATCGCTAGCGGCCGGTGAAGACCCCGCATCTCCTCCCCCCTCCCCCGTCCACGTTTCGTCGAGCGCCGGCGACCTCGTCGGCACCGTCGACGGCAGCCTCCTGGGCGACGTGACCTGGAATGGGATCGAAACGAGTACGGCGAGCACGATGTCCTCTGCGATCGGGACCGGATTTGCCTCGGTCGTGGACGTGCGGTACACCTGGAGCTCCATCGGGATTGCCGGCCAGGGAGGGTTCGTCCCCAAGTTCAACATCAGTGTGGCACGGCTCCAATTCGTCTACTTCGGGACCGCGCTCACAACGCGGGACGTGGTCGACTCGGGGCCTCAGCTCGCGGTCAACGGCTCCTTCGACATGGCGTGGGATCCGGGCCTCCTTCACTATCTCGTGGCCGGGAGCTACACGATGGTCGCCAGCCTGATCGCGCCGAACGGTACCACCATGTGGAACGAACAGTTCTTCCTCCGCGTCACCGCCCTCGCGGCGGTGGGGGCGGTCATCCCCCTCCTGCTCCTGATCATTGGGGCGGTGGAAGGGTACTCCCTCGCGCGCTCGGGGCGGGAAAGCGCCGTCGTTCCCTCCGCTACTCCGACCGTCCGTCCCGCGACTCCAGGAGGAGGAGCCGAGGCGCCTCCGGTGGCCAAGGAAACCGGGTTGCCGGCGTCGGAGGAGGACCCATGAGCTCTGCGCTTCACGGCGCCGGGTGCGGGATAGTACTAGGACTTGTGGTGGTGCTGTTGGCGCAGCAGCTCGACTTTCTCGATTTGAGCGTGCTCCTTTCGGCACTCGAAGACCTCGTCCTCGGCGCGCTGGTGGGCGGCGTCCTCGGGGGCATGATCGGCTGGGGGTTGGGCCGACGCTATCTTGGGTTGCACCCGGCTCGAGCCTCCCCCTGAACCCCGCCCCGATTTCCGCCACCCCCTGGGTCCGGTCCTTTCCATTCCGCGCCCGACTCGGTTACGGCGGTCCGGGTTCAACGAGGACCTTGGCCGATGCACGGGCCCCGCAGCCCTTGGACCACCCCTCCCACCGTGCCTCCGAAGCCGAGGTGCAAGAGAAAGACCAGGCCCACCAACCCTGGCGTGAGGAAGAGGGTGACCGAGGCCACGAGCAGGGCCAGGACGACGGGCGAGATGACCGCGCCGAAGGCGAGACCCGTTACCCAATCCGGGAGTCGGTCGGCGAATCGCGTCCGACTCGTCGCCATGATCAGGACGCTCAGGAGCACCCCCAGGAGCGCTCCGTGCACGTAGTGGAGGGGGAGGACGGTCGCGGGACCGAACGAGCCCAAGGTGGACAGGGGCCCACCAAATCCAAGTTCCAGTATCATCCCCAGCTGGCGGGGGGGTACTCCGGACGCCCACTCGCTCACGACGCCGAGCACGATCATCACTGACGTGCCCAGCACGCCGCCCAACAGCCCCGCCACGAGCGTGGCGCGCGGGTCACGCGTGGGAAATCGAATCGGCGGCGCATCCACGGGTTCGACGATACTCCCAGAACAGGTTGTAGACGAACCGTAAGGAGTGATTGACCGGTCCGACCTGTTCTGCGATGCGGCGAGCGTTGGGACCCCCGATTAGGCCTACCCACACCGGCATCGCATCTGGCCCGGTCCAGAGTCGGCCCCCCTCCAGGATGTGAAAGTAGCCGTGCCGGATTTCGGGCGGAAGGCCGACGAGGGTATGGTCGGCTTCCGGGGACTCGAGGGCAAACGCGTCGAGGCGTCCCGGCCGTAACCCTCGGGTCAGGTGGGCCCAGAAAGCGCAGGGACCGCAACCCGCATCGAAGTACATCGAGACGGGCCCGGGCACCATCAGCCGGCCAGGCCACCCGGGCGGAAAACTGGTCGCCGCCCCAAGCCATGCCACGACGAACCTGGGTTCCCCCGAGGCACGGCGCGGTCTTGGACCGCCGGCATGGGGGGGTAGGCGGCAGGTGAAATCGGGCTTTCCGAACATTGAAATACCGCCACCCTCCAGTTTTTGTTGTGTTGCGACTTCCTTCGAGTCGGCTGAAGGCGAAGCCACTCTTCCCGATCGTTTTCGCGACGACGCTCCTCTTCGTCGCGTCGCTCTCGGGACTCGCGGGGCCCGTGCGGGGAGGGTCGATCGCTCCTGCAACGATCGCCGTGGCTCCACCGCCGCCGCTGAGCGTTACTGGGTTCACCTTTCAGCCGGGGACGATTTCGCTCGGATCCCAATCCAACGGGTCCGTACTGCTCAACGGGGGGACCGCGCCTTACTACCTCTGGTTCAACACCACTCCTCCCGGCTGCGCGCCCCCCAGCGTGCCGGTGACGAGTCCCAGTACTCAGTTCACGTTCCTCTGCCATCCGTCCTCCTCGGGGAGCTACTCGATCTCCCTGGCCGTCCTCGATAGCTCCTCGCCCCGCCAGACCGCGTCGGCAACGGGGTTCTTGACCGTCAACTCGAATGGCGGTACCGGCGGGAACGGGAACAATGGCGGGAGCGGGAACAACAACGGGAACGGCAGCAATGGCTTCTCCCTCCCGAGCGGGCTCCTTCAGGTCGGGTTGATCGTCGCCATCGTCTTCCTCGCCTCGATGGTGGCCTTGGCCGCGGGCATGATTGCGACGGCCGCAATGCTCTCCCGCCGACTCCGCCAGTTGAACGAGACTATGGCCAAGGCGAATCTCCCACCGAAGGAACCGAAGTCGCCGCCGTAAACGGCTCGCCATCGGCCGTGCACGAGCGTTGACCGGATCGCTGAGCGCCGCCGATTCCGAAAAGCTGGTGGTGACCCGCCGACCGCGTCCGCTGACGGAGTTGAGGCGGGGTTTGGCGGCGGCTGCGGCCGCACCGAGAGGGCGTGGGAGGAGCCCGTAGCTATGTCGGTCCCAGTCAGTTTCCCCCGTACCGCGGTGGGTGGGAGCAGGAGTTTGGCCGGCCGAATGGGAGAAGGCCAAAGGGGCGTATACTCAGGTGGATCGTGAGGCTGGAAACTCGTTCTGTTCGCTATCGTCGGGGAAAGTCGCTGCGCCAGCGTGTGCGTCGTTCCCGGCAGGGGGAGTGGTCCCCCCCTCGAGACCGGCCAGACCCGGTAGACCTCTTGATCACGGCGGACCGCCACCGGACCCGTACCTTGCTCCCGATCCGCTACGGGCGGATGGCCCGCTCGCCGTTCTCCTTTTTCCGCGGGGCCGCGGGCGTGATGGCCCGTGACTTGGCGGAGTCGCCCACGACGGGCCTCACCGTGCAGCTGTGCGGCGACGCGCACGTGGCCAATTTTGGAATGTTCGCCACCCCCGAACGCGCCCAGGTGTTCGACGCGAACGACTTCGACGAAACGCTTCCCGGTCCCTGGGAATGGGATGTGAAGCGCCTCGTCACCAGCGTGGTGGTCGCCGGGCGCGAAAGCGGGTTCTCCGCTTCCCTCTGCCGAAAGTTGGCCCGCGCCACGGCTCGGCGGTATCGGGAAGACATCCTACGGTTTGGGAGGATGCGCTATCTCGATATCTGGTACGCCCACCTCGACGCCGAACACGCCGGTGCGGCCATCCCTCGACGTGCGCGGGAGTGGATGGACCAGGCGCAGACCCGGGCGCGCCTCCGGACGGGTCTTCAGGTGTTCCCGAAGCTCACCAAAGCCGTACGCGGGCACTACCGGATCCGGGACGCCCCCCCGCTGATCACGCACTACGGGGATCCGGGTCGTGAGCTCGAGTCGGTCGCGTTCTTCGAGCGGTACTTGGATTCCCTGCCCGAGGAGCGCCGGATGCTCCTCGACCGATATCGGGTAGTGGACGTCGCACAGAAGGTCGTCGGCGTAGGCAGCGTGGGGACGGTGTGCTCGGTCCTGTTGTTGATGGGGGACCGCGACCTCGAGGACCCGCTCTTTCTCCAGCTCAAACAGGCGACGGCGTCGGTCCTCGAGCCGTACCTCGGGGCGAGCAAGTTCCCCAACCACGCCCAGCGCGTGGTCACCGGCCAGCATCTGATCCAGGAGGCGAGCGATGTCTTCCTTGGCTGGAGCCGGTTGCGTTCGCGGGACTTCTACATTCGACAACTCCGGGACATGAAGGTCTCGAGCGACGTGAGTGCGCAGGCCCCGAAGGCGTTCGGGGCGCACGTCGAGCTCTGCGCGTCGGCGCTCGCCCGGGCCCACGCGCGGACCGGGGACCCCGCCCAGCTCAGTGGCTACCTGGGGGAGAACGACAGCTTTGACCGGGCGATTGCCCGGTTCGCAGAGACCTATGCCGACCAGTGTGCCCGGGACCACAAGACCCTCGTGAAGGCGATTCGGAAGGGGCGCCTCGCCGCGAAACTAGGGGTGTAGGCGCACTCCGGTCCGGTGAACGTGGGGTGACTCGGAGCCCGTGCCCCGGGTTGGGAGACCGACCGGTCTAGCGAATGACCAGAAACCTAATCCAGCTCGCGGCCAGCACGGCTACCCAGATCATGACGAAGGCGATGGGGAGCACTTCCGTCCGCGCATCCGGATTCACCCGGTCCATCCACGAAATCCCGCTCTGCTGACTGGACCGGACCTGGTGGGCCTGAAACGGGCGGAAGAGATCGACGGGAAGGGTCGCCTCCGATCAAAGGGTCAACGGAACCACCCATTCCCCGTCCAACGGGGGCCTGATGCGGTTCGAGGCGAACCGCTGCCTCCCGCCAAAGGTTCTTGGCATCGTTGGTCCGGTGAAGGAGGACCGTCCAGACGACCGAGATTAGTATTCCGAGGAGCGCGAGGAAGGTCGGGACGACGATGAGGAGCTGGGGTTGGCTGAGGAAATTCGAGACCGTGACCACGAGCCCGGTGATGAGCACGGTACCCATGGCGGCATAGTAGGTCGTCCGGCCGGACGCCAGCTGATTCTTTTCTCTGGCGAGTCGCTCGAACTTTTCGTGAGACCAGCGCCGCTCCTCGGGCGTCAGCGAGGCGGGACCCTCTGGCACGAGGGCGGGAAGGGGAAGCGCGGACTAGCGTTCGGTCCCCCTGGGCGAACGCACTTCCCGGGGGCGGGACAAGCCCCCCCGTCAACCTTGTGAACCGCTCCCGAGTCCCGCCGTCGTTCCGGGACCCCGAGATGACCAGATCGCCCTCCACACCGCGTGCCACTGGTCGAGTGAACCGGCGTTCAACCAAGCCCGAGCCGGCGAGATCCACGAAGAATCCCCGTATTGCCTTCGCCACTTTTTCGGGTTTCCCCGAGGCTACCCCTGATGATCGTCTGGTGATCGACGCGCTGCTCCGGCACGGGGTCGAGGCGGTTCCGGCCATCTGGGATTCCTCCGAGGTCGATTGGGGATCGTTCGACCTTGTGGTCCTTCGGTCGACGTGGGACTATCCCCCCCGGATCGACGAGTTCCTCGCTTGGGTCGACCGGGTCGGCCAATTGACCGGGGTCTGGAACCCCCCGTCCATGGTGCGTTGGAACTCCCACAAGAGCTACCTCTTGGAGCTTGCCGACGCGGGCCTCGGGGTCGTCCCCACGGAGCTGCTACGCCAGGGCAGCCAATCCCGACTGGACCGTCTCCTCCAGCGGCGAGGGTGGCCCGAAGCGGTGATGAAGCCCGCCGTCGGGGCCAACGCGTCTAACCTCATCCGGCTTTCCCCAGGGCGACCCGACGACGCCCAGTCCGACCTCGAGCGGTTGCTGGGACTGGGCGACGTGTTGATTCAACCGTTCCTAGCGCGAACCCTCGACCGGGGGGAGCGGTCGCTGGTATTCATCGACGGGAGATTCTCCCACGCTACGCGCTACCCGAACGTCCTCGAGGTGAATCCGCGTCGGTACGAACCGTTTACCCCCTCTCCCGTCGAGCTTGCGCAGGCCGCGAAGATCGTGGCCTACATCGACCCCGTCCCGCTCTACGCCCGGCTCGATTTCCTCCCGGCGGGAGAGAAGGGCTGGTTGCTGGGGGAGCTCGAGGTCATCGAGCCCGAACTCTTCTTCCGGAGCAATCGGGGGGCCCCCGAACGGTTCGCGGCCGCGATTCAGTCGCGCCTCGACGGGGGCTGGACCGACGAGTCACTCCGCCCGTAGCGGCTCACCGACTTGAACGAGGCGCGGAAGCGAGCGTTTCAGGTGGTAGCTGAATTGCGTCCGTTGGTGGAAGCTGACGGGCCCTCAAAGATCGGGTCGGGGAGCGGCTTCAGGACGTAGCGGGAGTAGGCGGTGGCCCGACCCTCCCTTCCGTCCCGGACCCAAGTCTAATGGGGTACGAAACCGCTCAATCCAGCCATGCTCTGGGCCTCGGGGCTCCTCTTCCGCAGTCGGACACATCCGTTCCTCGCAGCCGGCTTCGGGGTCTTCGCGCTGTTCTTTCTCGTGAAGAGCGTCCAGTTCAACGGGCCCGGTTGCTTGGGCGCCCCGGTCTGTGCAATTTCAATCGTCTTTCTCCTGTTCGGGGTGGCGTTTGGCATCGCGGCCCTGGTTCTTGGAATACAATGGGCGGTCACGCCCCGAGTCCGGCAACCCTTTCCACCGGGACTGTAGCACCGGAGGTTGGGGGATCCCCGGTCGCGGCGGATGGAGGCTCAGAACGTATCGGGAGCATCCAGGGTGCACGGTCGACTTCTCAGCGCTTGCACCCGGCGAGGATTCGGGGAACCCTCGGTGAAATCACCGAGCGGCCCGTTTCCGACTTCGGGAGTGGCCTCGCAAACTCCCCATTGGTTGCCCTTCGAAGAGGCATTCCACGGATAGCCCACCGGCCCCCGGAACTCGGATGACCTCCGGCCGAGGTCAATCTCTTTACTGGCCGCCCACGTAGTGCCGACTGGATGGAAGGCACTTCCGACGCCCCCGGACCCCCGTCATTGATGGGGATCACCGTCCGCCGATCCTTCGTCATCGGCCGGGTATTCCTCCTCGTCAGTCTCGGCTATTCCGTCGTGTTTGGGGTGAGCCTCGCTTCGGCGGGCGCCGATGCGTTCGCTTCCGCACTGCCCCTCATTCTCCCCATCTTCGCCGTCATCGGGGGGATGGGAGGCATGCTGGTCTTCTCCAACGACCGGGTCAAGGGAGTGCTGGAGTACCTTCTCGCGTACGGGGTTCCTCCGCGCCGGTTGTTCCTCAACTATGTCGTGGCTAGCCTCCTCCTTGCGACCGTCGTGATGAGCACCGCGATTGCTGTGGCGCTGGGCGGCTTTGTCGCCCGCGGCAACTCCATTTCCGTAGAATTGGGGGAACTCTTGGGCCTCTACTCCATTCCCATGACGTACGCCTCGGTGGCGTTCGCCTCCACGGTTGGGATGTACTGGACCTCGCTCTCCTCTCCGCGGGCGGGCATGAACAGCCCGGTCGGGCTCATGCCGATCGTCGGAATCGCTCCCTCCGTGCTCATGATCGCCGTGATCGCGGTCGCGGCGCTGAACGGGGTGACAGGCACCGCGATTCTCCTCGTGCTTGTGGCCGCTCCGTGCGTGATCGGGGCGGTGGTCCTCCTGCTGTTGAATCTCATCCGGCGATTGATGCCGCTCGAACGACTCTTGTCGCCCATGTAGCGGGGAAGTCAGGGGGTATGGGATCCGAACCACTATCGCAAGGTTCGCTGGGCTCAAGCGACGGAGCCCGTATCTCCTGCCGCTCCGTGGACGCCGGATATCTCGGCAATCCGGTCCTCCGAGACGTATCGTTCACGATAGTCGAACCAGCCGTCTACGTGGTCCTCGGCCCCAACGGAGCCGGGAAGACGACCCTCTTCCGTACGCTCGCCGGCATCCTCCGTCCGACCCAGGGCGAAGTCCTCATCGGGGGCGCCCCGGCCGACCGCCAGCACGCGCACGACCGGCTCCACTATCTCTCGCACATGGACGGCATGCCCGACGGCCTCAAGGTCCGCGAAGCGCTCGAGTTCTACGCCCGCGTGGAGCGGGCCGGCCCGGCGGACGTCGACCGCGTCCTGGACCTCCTCGAAATTCGCGAGCTGAGCGGGCAGTACCTTGGAAAGCTCAGCGCCGGGCAGAAGAAGCGCGTCTCCATCGCGCGAATCTTTCTGCGAGAACGGGCGGTGTACCTGCTCGATGAGCCGACGAGTAGCCTCGACCCGAAGGCCGCCCGGGAGATCCGGTCCCTGATCCTCCAGATCGGCAAGGAGAAGGTCGTGCTCTACTCTTCGCACAATCTGTTCGAAGCCCGGGAGATCGGCCAGTACGTGATCGCCATCAAGGCGGGACGGATCGCCCTGTTCGACCGGATCGAGGACCTGCGAGGGGCGCATTTCGTCGTGGGGGTTCGCATCCTTCCTTCCTCGAAGTCTCCCGAGGGCTGGACCCGCGAAGGCGATCACTTCCGGCGCGAGCTGTCGGGACCGGAGGAAGTCCCGGGGCTCATCCGCGAACTCGAAACCCAAGGGGTAAAGATCCGAGAGATCCGAGAAATGAACAATCCCCTCGAGGATCTCTTCACCTAGCGACCAATCGAGGCTCGACCGGATGGAGGGCGACCGTCGGAGGAGGTCATCCACTTCGATGGGGGACGCCCCGCGGTACTCCCCCGACCGCGCCCTGTCGAGCGAGGCAGGTACGAACCAATCCCACAAGTATAGAACCCGGGTTCGAGCCGCGGTACGCTCTGGACGCGTTCGGAACTATGGAAGCAACGGAGGATCTGTTCACCTCGATTCACAAGGGTCTGCGCTCGATGATCTACCAGTTGGGTACCCGCCTCCAGACGAACGACTTTACGGACCTGGCAGCGACGAGCGCGCTCGTGACCGACCTGGAGCACGACTTCGCCGTCGCGCGTTCGGCCGGATGCATCGTTTGCGTCCTGCACCACCACGCAGAGGACGAAGAGTCCGTCATCTTCCCCTCGGTAACGAAGTTCGACGGTTCGCTCATCACCACGCTCGTAAACGATCACCACGAGCTCACGCGCCGAGAGCTGGCGCTGGGGAAGTCCGCGCACGAGTTGCTGGCGATGAAAGAAGCGGAGGCACGCCTACATGCCGGTGTACGGCTGAACCAGTCCGCGAACGACCTGTTCGCGGCCTACATCACCCACATGAACCGGGAGGACAACGAGCTCGTCCCGCTCATGCGAAAGAAGTTCACCAACGAGCAGATGGCCGAGATGCGGGGGAAGATCATGGGGGGGATGCCCCCGGAGCGACTCTTCGCCATCCTGGGCTGGATGTTGCCCTCGATCAATGTGCACGAGCTCTCGGAGCTGATCTCGGGACTCCAGAAGGGCGCCCCTCCGCCGCTCGTCCAGGGTGTGGTCAGCCTCTGCGCCGCCAAGGTCGAACCCGCCCGATGGCAGGCCGTGCGGGATCGCGTCGGAGTCTAGTCCGACACTATCCCAGAGTGGACGTATCGGCCGGGCCATCTCCCGGCCGCTGCCGTGCCGGGCGTCTGGCACGGAACCACGTCCCCGGGCCCCTTGGTGGCGGAGCGGCTGTAGGGGGCCGTCGCTCTACGGGCTTCGTCCGCGCGGTACGCAGCGCTGCTCGTTGACAACAGCGACGCAGTTCCGCGCAGATTGTCGCGACGCTGGCAAGGTTGCCGACGGAAGCGGTGGGTGTTATGGGACTGGCGGGGGCGGTGAACCCCCGAAGTCGATCCCTGACATGCGCCCGCTCTCCGTCCAGAGACGCTCCCGTGCGCCGTCATCGGACCCCTGGCCGGGCGTCGGAAGTTCCCGTCGTTTAGCCAGAAGCTTCCCGGTGATGCCAGCGGCCTCAGGTGCCGTGGCCAACCAGAGGGCCGTATCCGCGCCCTTCTCCGGCGTTCCGCCAAACGTGTTGGTGATCCACCGCCAAAGGCCGCCCACCTCGTCGAGGAGGTGGGTGTGCGCCACGAGGCCGGGATGAACGGCGTTTACTGAGATGCCGGTCGACGCCCAGCGCCCTGCCAGTTCCTGCGCCAGGAGAACCTCGGCGAGCTTGGTGGCGGGCACTGAGTTCATCACGGAGAACTTTCGGCGCTTCACCATCAGGTCGTCAAAGTCTATCCGGGTGCCGCCGTACCGCGCAGCCACCAAGATGACCCGACTCGGAGCGGCGCGTCGTAGCGCCGGCTCGAGTAGGTTCGCGAGTAGGAAATGGGAGAGGTAGTTCACTGCAAACGTGGCCTCGACGCCATCGACCGTTTCCTTTCGCGCCTTGTGGAACACGCCGGCGGCTCCAACGAACACATCAAGCCGGGGAGACTTCTCCAAGAACGCGCCCGCGGCCTGGCGAACCGAGGCTAACGAAGCTAGGTCGGCCTCAATCCAGTCCACTATCGCCGCCGCGTTCCTGAGTCGCGCTTCGGTCGATACGGCCTTGGCTCGTTCCGGGTTGCGGACCAACAGTACCACGTGCAACCCTTGGGCGGCGAGCCCGAGGGCAATCGCCTTTCCGATCCCTGAGGTCCCTCCGGTCAGGAGGGCGATCTTGCCGTCCATCTCGGCTGCCTGAACCGTCTTTCAAGCGGCTGTAGGGCTATAATGCCGAGGGTTCACAAATTGGCCGTTCCTGGATCCAGAGTCGCGGTGCTCGGGGAATCGAGTCGGTTCATTCGTTGGGCGCGCCCCGCTCAGGCGGGTGCCCGCGAGGCGTTCAAGGGCTGGAGAGTGGGTCTCGAGCAAGGCTCGCCCCTAGGAGAAGCGCGGGCCTGCCTCGGGAGACAGGGACACCACGGCACGATCGAGATAGCGCCATCCCAACCCTCTCGGCGAGAAGGGGAGGGCTCCTGCAGGCACTGGGAGTCGTGAGGAGGCGGATGGCAGATCGCCAGGACTCGGGGGAGCCGTCTACCTCGCGCTAGGACCGGCGGTGCTCACGGACCGGATTTGCGGAAACACGTACGGTAGGGCCTGCCAGGACCTCCCCCCGTCCGGGCTGACGAACAACTGGCCGGTGGTCGTGCCGACGTAAATCCCGGGAGGGTCGAGCGCGTCGGTGGCGATCCCTTCGCGAAGCACGTTGAACTGGCCGGGGAACGCCTTCGGCCGGACGAGCATCTTCCAGCGTCGCGTCTTATCGTTCCACTCCTGGACCTGGAACTGCTTCGCCGTGGTCCGAAAGCCGTCCAATCGGACGAAATACGCGAGGCCGGGGCGTGCGGCCGGAGAGGAAACCCCGAAGCCGAAATCATCTCCAAGCGGCTTCCCGATCCGCGTCCACGAGTCCATGCGGTCGTGGGAGACGTAGATCCCGCCGTGGTCCTGACGATAGAACGTGTCCGGGTTCGCGGAGTCGATCGCGACCTTGTGGACGCATTGCCCGATCTCCGGGAAGCGCTTCTCCTCGGGAAGGAAGGGGCACTCAACGTTCTTGTTGGTCGGCGTCCAGCTGCGCCCGCCGTTCTCCGAGCGAAGGGTCCCTACCGACGACATGCCGACGTAGAGGCGGCGGGAATCCCGCGGGTCCAGTAAGACCGTGTGCAAGCACGGGCCCCCGTTGCCGGGTTGCCAGTCCTTCCGGTTCGGGTGATGGTTGATGCCCTCGACGCCTTCCCAGCTCGATCCCAGGTCGTTGCTCCGGAACAGGAGGTGGGGGTCGGCTCCAAGGTAGAGCACGTCCGGGTCGTCCGCGGGACCGGGCTCGATGTGCCAGAGGTGCACCACCGGCCCCGGGGGCACCGGTCCGTTGCCATGCGGCCGCTCTTTGCTTACGGGGGACATCGGGGTGGCGGTCTCGTTCCACGTCTTTCCCCAGTCGTGCGATTGCTGGACCATCGGACCCCAGAACTCACTGTTTGCCGCGGCGTAGAGATGGCCCGGATGTCGCGGGTCCGCCGCCACGTGGTAGACATCGTTCGAGCCCAGCGCCGGCGGCCCGATCTTCCAATTCCTTCGCCGGAGGTCGCTCGTGACGACGAAAGCTCCCTTGCGGGTCCCCACCAAGATTCGGACTTTCTGATCCTTAGCCATAGTTCGCCCCGTTGCTCCCCCCCAATCGCATGGAAGATATGTAGGGTGCGAGTTCCGCCGAGCGGGCTCGCCGCGCCGCCGATCTCGCCCCACCGTCAAGGGGAGACTCTTGGCTGACCGTCCCTCGCGCCAGGCCGAACGGAGAATGGTGGAGACAGCTGGGACAGGGGGCCCTGCGGAGGCCGAGTCCTCGTCGATCGAACTGCAGTTAACTAGCGGTCCGCTTTGACTTCGTCATGCCCTGGAGCTGGGGGAAGACTCAGGCGCCCGCTCCACCTCCGCCCGTCCCCCCTCCGGCCCCTGATCCGCTCCCGCCTACGCCGCCCATGGCGGGGGCGGCCGGTCCTGTCCTGGGCCAAACTCGTGTCAAGGTTGTGGACGCGTTCGAAATAACGGGGATTGGAACGAGCGCGTCTGTTATCGTCGTGTCGGGACAAGTTCGACGCGGGATGCGAATGCGACTACAAAGCGGAACCACCGGCGACGAGCGCCCCCAACCCGTCGAAATCCGGAGCATCCTGAGGCACAGGCACCTGCGCGTAGTCCTCGCTCGTGGACAAGAAGGCGAATTCCTCGAGTTCGCTGTCGCCGGTCCCGAGATGCTCGGAATGCAGCTGGGCGGGATTCGACGGAACGCGATATCACGAGGCGACTTTCTCATCGGATAGCCAGCGAGATCCCCGCCTCTTCTGCCTCTCTTGGGCCGACGGCAGGGCGGCCTCGCTCGCTCACCCGTCATCGACCGCGGGGTCCCTTCTTGAAGGGGTCGAGGGAAGGGTCCACCCGAGAGGGGAACTGGAGTCACCACCGCTCCCCGCACGAACCTATATCTCCGAATCGGTATCGAAGGGAGCCATGAGCCTGAACAAGAAGCTGGTCGAGACTCATATGGCGGCCAAGCCTTCCAAGGCCGCCGAGTTACTCTCCGACGACTTTGAGTGGGTCGAGTGGGCGGACGGGGTGCCACCCGGGGGAGTGCGAACCCGGGGCAGGGCCGCGTTCATCCAGAGCTTTGGCGAGGACGAACTTCGGGACGATATCCAGCGAGTCATCGAGGACGGCAATCTCGTGGCGGTGGAAGGCGTCGCTCACGTGACGAAAAGGGATGGGAGGAAGTTCGATGTCCAGTTCTGCAACATCTTCGAGCTCGAGAACGGGAAGATCAAGCGCAAGACGTCGTACGGTGCGTTGATCAAGGACTCCACGTAACGGCGAGCCGTCCCGAACGGTCGATGGCGTCGGATGTTCGGTTGGTCCGGGCGCGGTTCGCCTACGTCGGTACCACCCGCGCGATCATTGTTTCGGCACGGAGCTCGAGCCGGCTCGCGCACGCTCCGGTCGCCGTCCGCGGTCGTTCAGTAACGATCACGCTCCGGAGACCGTGGGAGGTCCGGGTGAAGGTTCAACCCGTGCTCACGAGGTAGGCCGCAAGCCCGACCGCGATGGCCACCATCGTGAGCGTGAGAGCCCACTCCAATCCGGTGCGGACTCGATATCGCCCCGCGACGAGATCATCCCGGGTGACGCGGAATCGGACGAACGACAGGATTAGGAGAGTGGCTCCGGCGAGGACGAGGAGAACTCCCGTGGCTTCGGATATGGGAGCGGATACGAGGCCCCCGGGGGAGGTACCGGAAAGTTCGCGGATGAGGAGGCCGAACTTGGCCACGACAAACCCGAGCGCCATGATCGTGATGGCTGTCCGTACCCACGCGAGGAAGGTGCGTTCGTTTGCAAGGTGATCCGTCGGAGTCCCGGGGTGGGCGACGGCCGTGGGCGAGCTGTCTTCACTGCGCGCGCTCATCGCGGTCGCCCCTCGACCGCGCGCGTCCCTCATTAAGTTCGCGCGGTGGCGGCCTCCCACTTAGGCTCGGGCATTCCCTTCGCCCGCGTCTTCGGTTCGGGGACGCGGGTAGCTCTCGATCAAACCCACCTACCCGCCTCAGCCAGTGCAGGGGGCATCGGGTCTTCGTGAGGGGGGACGTCCCACTACTTGGCCCAAGCTCCACTTGGGTCTGAGGGTCGAGTCGGTCGTACGGGTCCTGGTTCAACGATTATCAAGCACTGAACCAATGGGGCCCGGGCACATCCCATGTCGGGGAAAAGAGCGCGGATCTTCGCAACGCACGTTGGCAGATTCTCTAAGATCGTCGACGCCCCCCTCCGGTACGTATACGACTGGTGCACCGACTTCCGGCCGGATGACCGAAAGTTCGAGAAGTCCAAACCGAGGCATCGAGTCGTAACTGTGGGCCCCCGGCGTCTAGTTCGTGTAAAGGTCGCCGGCAGCGGAGTCGAAAGTCCCCGGATGGCGGTCGAACTTGTTCGACTGAGCCCGCCGAACGCTTGGCACAAGGACACGATCGGTGAGACTGATCTCGACGCTATCGATTACAGACTTACACCGCTGGGTCCGAAGAAGACCCGAATCAGCCTGGTCATAGTCGAACGGTGGTTGGTTCCGAAGTTCCCCAAAAAGAGCGACTGGCTTCGTCATTCGAGTGAGTACTGGGATGAGCTCGTGCTGGCCATCGAGAAGCGGTACCGCGGCGGGCAACCCGCCGAGGGCTAGGGCAGTCGCTCCCCTCCTCCCCACGCGCGACGGAGGTTCCCCTCACACCCAGATGAGTGGGCTCGCGTATTGGATAGTCCAGTTCGCTTGGATCATCGAGAAACCGACGGGGACGCCCGGCCCGGGTCCGAGTGGTTCGCCGATCGATAGGGTGTAGACCGCGCCCGCCGCGAGAAACACGAGGTCGCCCGCCGTCGCGTTGTCCCACATGTACACGAGCCCTCCGGGCCATTGCTGGTAGACCAGGAATCGCACATTCACGTTGTGTGTCTCGGCCCAGGTCAGATGGACCAAGGATCCAATGGGCACTGAGACGTCTGAGATTCCCGATTGCGCGGGACAGTAGATGCAGTTCACGTAGCTCCAAGCCACGCCTGACTGGGTGGTTGGCACGATCGGGACCAGGAAAGCGGCTGATAGAGACGCCGCGATGGCGGTGGACCACACGATAACGGAACGACGGCTGACTCGCGTGGAGCGGCGAGGCGGGAGCTCCGCGTTGATTCTGGACGACATGCGTATTTCGCCCCGGCGGTGTGAACGACGACCGGTTCGGCGGTACTTGAGCATCTAGTGCGGAACGAGCGAAGCGATGCGGTAGAGGTGGACTTGGCCACTCCCCCTCCGGACCCGTCCATTCTGTGCCCACATGCTAGCGAACGTCCGACCCATCCGGGTTTCGCTCAGGGAATTCGGATGGAGTACGAACCGTGCATCATTGTGGTCCCGGGTAGTCGCCCCGTGGCAATCGCGAGCCAAGTCGAGTCCGAGTAGGTCGAGGAGGCAGGGGTACAATCGAGCCGACCTAGGGGGGTAATGGCACTGCGGTGAACGGGCCTTGTCCTCGGAACCTCCCTGCAGGGTCCTGTACCACGTATGGCTCCCCGCGTCTTCGAAACTTTGCGAGGATCGAGAGCGTTCCAGAATCACCTAGTAGCTGGAAACTCAGACCGTCCCGCATGATGGGCCGGGACGGATTCGGCACGCCCAGCGGTCCGAATATTGGGGAAAGTGCTCCCGGCGGGATTCGAACTAAAGTTGGTTCAAATCCATGCGTTTTCTGCTGCGTCGGAAGGCGATTCGGGCGTGGGTGTCGTGGGGGGAATTCGAACCCCCCGGGGGTTCGAATATCGTGGAAAGTGGGCGCAGGGGCCATCCCTCAGCGGGGGAGGCCCCGACGCGGTCCTGAACCGTACGACTTACTTCAGGAGCACTGTCGCTCCGCGTTGCTGCATTCGGGTGCGACGGTCGAAGATGTCCTGTCGATTCTTCACCTCATGCATGAAGATGACTACGATTACACGGAGCCCACCTGAGTCGATGTACCGCTGTACCTGAGTCTCCATTCGATCGAGTTCAGCTTTTGCATTGGTCCCGCTCGGCAGTTTCAGTTCAATCCTGGCCGCTCCCTTGACGACAATGTCGTAACGCTTCCCACCATCGGGCTGCTGACGACTGACGTTCGACTCTCCGAACCTCGTCCGGAGCGCACCCAACAACTCAGCTTCGTAGTAGGTCTCATCTTCCCAAGTGAAAGGAAAGCTGTACTCTTGAATGAACGAATTGACAGCCTCGAATGAAGGCGGGGCCGAGCTCGCGTTCACCGCCTCGGCTTGAACTCTTACGGTTACGGCTACCGGGGGTGTGGCTGGCGGTTCAGGCGGCGCACGCGGTGGTCCTTGCGATGGAACCGGTGGGGTCGGTGATGGAACCGCCGCTGACTTAGAGGCAACCGGCTTCGAAGTGTAACCCTGCTCCTTGGCCTTCTCGACAATGTAATCGACAAGTCGACCCCGCTCACCCTTCAGCGCCTCGGTCGCCGAGAGTTGGAAGAAGCCCTTCTCCTTCGGCCCCGGAATGTCGAGCTCACGCAGCAACTTCTTCAGATCCTCCAGCGGTACTCTCCCAAAGAGGGCCGGAAGATCGAGGCCGGTGTCTGAGAGTACGCGCTCGGCAAGATCCTCCTTCGGGCCACTCGTGGCTCGATTGGTCGAGGATAGTATCGCCTGAAGATCCGACTTCGAAAGATACTTCCTAACCGCGACTTCGGTAAGCGTCTCGGAACCCGACATGTAGCTCAGTGCCGAGAATATGTGCTGGAATATTGAATCTTTCCACCTCAGGCAGACTCGACAAACCCTATCCCCACTTGGATCGACCGCGCTCCGAGGTCACTCGAGGAGTGGATCGACGACCGCGATTTTGTACTCGCCGACGCTTGAAAAATGGCCGCCGGCTCGGCTCCAGAATACGCAACGCTAAGCGACGAGCTACCCGCGCCCTCGATCAAGCGCCCTTTCGTGGAGCATCAGCGCGTGCACGGACGCGGACCGGTACTCCCGCTTGGCGCCCCGTGGGGACTTCGCGAGCCCTTTCGGCGGGAGTTGGCGCCCGACGCCGAACGACTCACTTTATCACTCATGGTGAGGTCCCGGGCGATACAAGATGGTAGATCCCATCTCCTTGGCCGTCGCGATCGCTGGTCTAGCAGCCGGCGGAATCGCCGGCTACGGTGTGTGGATTCAGCGCGGTCAACTCAGGGCCGCCGAGGCGCAGCTCGCCGCCGCGACAGAGCAACTCAAGACGGAGGCAGCCAAAGTCGACGCGCTTGGGAACCTCGTTTCGGCGCTCCGAGACATGTTAGCTGCCCAGTCACGGCAGTTGGAAGCGTTCCGGCAGAGCCTCCGCCTCCAAGCCGAGAGCAATGAGATTGCCCGTATGGACGCCGCCGTCCGCGCAGCTCAACTCGAGTTCGAGAGGACAAATCCCATCGACAAGGCTACTGAAGCCGTCAAAGAGGTCTGGGAGCGGGGGGTCACAAATCCTCGCACTCGGTGGGATCGAAATATCCGTCGCCGACGAACTTTATTGAGAGAACCAGGTGTCCGTGTGACTCTCACGTCGACTCCGATTCTGCTGGCCAACGTCGTGACCGTAACTGAGGTTGATCAAGCGAGCCGGAGCTCATCGAATACTTCTCACCGCATCGATCAGTCACAACTCTCTGGAATGGGCGGCTTCGATCCCAGTGTCGATTTTGCCTCGAAACGATTCGTCTAGGAGCAGATACCGTCGGTGGCGACCACTCCGAATAGTGCCAAACCTCCGCGCCAGTCTTACATCCCTCACCCTCGTGAGTATGGCTCACAAGCCCACGGTCCATTCTGGGGGCCGTTGGCCGTCGCGCTGGGGGGTGTCCTACTTGCGCTCCAGGGAATCTTACTAGAAATCTACGGCAGGCGATTTTTACCCGTGGTTGATTTGTTCTTCTCTGGTTCGATACTCTCTCTTTCGCTCACCATGGTGGGCGTGGGCGCCATCTTGGTCTCGTTGGGGTTCTTGGCTCGCCACGCTCCGAAAGATCATCGGCTGGATGGAGCACTAGTCTGGATTCTGACTTTCGTGCCGGGATTCTCCGAAACCGTGCTGGCCTCGTTCGTGCCAGGCTGGCTGCTCATGCCAGGGGCGTGGCTTGCGTCGATCGGAGGGGTTCACATCTTCTTCTGGAAGCCCCGTCACGTCGGTGGCGCGAGCCTAATCCGACGGGTCGCGGAGATGGGAAGATAGCGACGCGTCAGCCGTCCTTCTTCAGCGCCCTCTCGATGAACAGCAGCGCCTGCGCTGACGTCGACCGATACTCCCGATCCGCGACCTTCTGGAGCTTCTTCAGCAGCTTCGGCGGAAGGTAGACTGCTAGCGCCGCACGCTTCTGGGACGGGGACTTCTTGGGGCGGGGCATTTCGTTTGGACTGAATCGAGCCCATTACTTTACTCCCCCCTTTCCAGATGACGATGGACGGACCAGCTGACGTCCCCAAATCCAAGAGGCAGGCTGGGGCCGGCGCTAGACTCTTGGCCGCGGGGCGGGTTGGGGTCTCGTGCGATCACCAACGCCCTGGCTCGTCCCGGTCTTTCTCATCGCGCTCGGGCTGACCCTGTTGTGGCTGGGATCCGTGCTCCGCGCCGATGGCGTCACCGCCCTCGCGCTCGAGAATTCTCAGCGGTGCAGCCGGGTGAACTCGACGAATCCCCACACGTGTGTAACTCTTGCGAGCAACACCGAACTGAATGTCGCGGGTATCATCGGGATTCTCGGAGCCGGCAGCACGCTCGCCGGTTTGGTCGTCGGTCTCGTCCGATGGGGGCGAAGTCGGCATCCCATCCGGTCGCCATAGGAGGGTAGTGTCCGACCGGTGGCCACGTTCCCACCTTCGCGAGGAACGTGGGAGGCGGCAGAAGACGCTGGACGCAGGAGGGGTTCGAAATGGTAATGTGTCTCGTGCCGGGATTCGGTCGATATGGCCGAACGGAGCGAGGTGGTGCAGAAGTTCATGATGGCTGGGAGAGTTGGGCGAACCTGCTCGAACAACAGTCCTAGAGGTTGAAGGAGGCGGGGGGTCGGATACACGCGGAGCTCGACAACAGAGACAAGATCCTTCGTCACGCCAAGGGCCTCGCGATCGACGAGGTTTTCGGCCGCATGTAGGAGGACTCCTCGCACTTCGGCGAAGAGAGTACTGCCGAGTCCTGAGGGGCTCCCCCGGCTGTTTACAGTGTGGCCGCAACACCACCCGGCATGACACCATCTCCGAAGCCCCCCTTCCCCTTGGGCATGGCTCTTTGTCCTGTGCATGACTTGGCGTACGAGGCAATTCGGCTCCAATCCAGCGGTCGGCTCATTGTTGAGATCGGGGGTCGGGGTGCGGAGTGCAGCTGTGGGGCCTGCGAACTCTGCCAAACAGCGCTCGAATTCGGACAGGCTCGCAAGCCAGACGCTAGATTGGTGGAACTGTGGGAGCGACTGATGAGGATGAGGTGAACCCGACGGATAGCCGTCTCGCACGGGTTTTCGGCTTAGCGCGGGGTTGCGCATCGTTCCACTTTCACTCGAGAGGTGCGAAAATGCTCCCCCGCTTCGTCGAGCGGCGGGCGGGCCGCCTGCGTCGCCCGTCTCGCGCCGCCGTCAGTGAATTCTGCGGTGGCACGATATACGTTCTACGCCCAGGACCCCGGCCCGGACTGATTGTTCCTGCAGAGGGTCTTCAGAACGCGAGCGAGGGACAGTCCGGAGACGTTGCGGGGTGCGTGGTAGTGGCCATCAGCTTAGTCCTGCTCTGGCTAGACAAAGCCCTCGGGGGAGGTCCCTTACGACCGTCACCCGGTGCCGGGAGGGAGGGCCTTGCGAAGCTCACCCTCGACCGCCGTAGGGAGTAGCCGGGATCGAATCGCCGCCGCGACGCCAGCGACGAGCTGAACGATCTTCACTCGATCGCCTTCGGCGGCGATCCGAAGACGAGCGACTTCAGCGCGCAGCGCGGCGTTGTCCTGTTGAAGTCGTGCAATGACCGGCTGAAGCTCTCCGTCCCGAGCGAGGCGGCCCTGTTGGAACGCCTGTCGGATACGCGGTACGGCACTGAGGTGCTCATTGGCGAGAGCCCCCACGATCGCCCCACCGATTCCCCACGTAGCACGGCTCGCCATTATCCCTCACTCTTCACGGAAACCAAGGCGGAAAGCTGACGGAGATGTCGATCGTGGGCCTCAGGACCACGATCGCGAGGAAGATTGCCACGAAAATCACGACCAGCACCGAGATGGGAACCGAGCCCCGAACTCCTCTCATGATGCCATGCCCTGTTCCAGACCTTTGGAACTTTCGGAACTACCAGTCCCTGTGGCCCTAATAAGGCGTTTGTCGCTATTCCGACTACAGAGTCTCATCGCCCAATGGCCCTTTTCGGCTCGCACGTAGGTATTTAGTCCTCTCCCCTCCATTGTGCGCGCATGGAACCCGATGAGCCTGTGACAGCCACCGTGACGAGAGGAGGGAAGATTCACCTGCCCGCACGCGTCCTGAGAAGCCTGAACGTGAAGGAAGGCGGACAGGTGGTTTTCTACCTCAAGCCAGGGAGAGCCCTCGTGGTACCCAGTGCCGCGGCTTTCGTGAAGCAAAGCTGGTAGGGTGTCCGGCGAGAAAGAAGAACCGCTTCCTCGAGGGGGATCGACCTCGATACTAGTCGAGTAGGATCCCCCTCCATTCACCGAGTTCTCTAGACCAAATCCCATGCCCTCCGCGAGGTCCCGAGGGTTCTGGGCTCCCTCGGTGAGACGTGGCTGGTATGAGTCCTGTTTCGATACCTTAGAGGCCTCGTCGAGAGGGGCGCGGGCACCACTCGCACGTGTGCGGTCGACGCGGACCTGACCGCGCATCGTTTCACCTGCACTTCGCGAGGTGAAACGACGCCTTTCCGCAACATCGAACCCGCCAACGCCGACGGCCCCACGCCGACCGACGCCCCTGCCTCCGGAGCCCCCCGCCTCCGCACCGTCACCGGAAACCTGCGGCCTCGAAGGTGCTCTTGTGGTTGCGATCAGCCGATCCTCCGCGGACCGGAGATCCGTTAGGCGGAGATTCCGGCGCGCGGCAACTCTTCGGGTCTCCTGGTCCTATCTGTCGTGCGCCGAAGTCCCTCTGATTCGGGTGATAGTTCCGTTCGTGCGCTCACCGGGCTTGAGCTTCGAACCCGACCGGTGATGCACTTCACCCGGAACTCTCGGCGAGGGTTGCCACCAGAAGTAGGCCGCGGGCGTGGTCTGGACCCCCGGCACCCTTCGACCTGCCTCCTCGAGGACGGCACGGTAGGCACCCTCCGGTAGGGTCGTCTCCAATGCGATGGTCGAGGCTCCGGCCTTCCAGACGTCGATCCACCAGGGCCGTTGATTGCGAGGGTCGTCAGCGGGCAGGACCTCCGTTGGATCCCCTTCCAAGTGATTCAGGTCCACCTTCAGCCCCGGGTCGGACCACGCGAGGGAGGTGGCTTCGCCTTTCGTCCAGGTGAACGTGAGGCCACGGCCGTCGACGGCGAGGCGAATCACTTCGTCCTTCCCGAGGTACAAGGAAACGTAGACGGTTCCCCCGGCGACGATTACGATTCCGCTGACGATCGCAGCCCACCCTTCGAGAGTCGTGCCGACGATCGACCCGGTAAGGGTGAAGACCCCCAGCGCCACGATCGCGACGCCGGCGACGACGTACGTCCCGACGATGGGTCCAATCGAGGAGCGCTGAGCCTTTGACTCTCCAGCCGCGTCGGATGAGAGGTCGAACTCGAGTCGATCCGACGGGAGGGGTTCGGACATCGACCGCCGACATGAATCAGGGCGAATGTAACGGCTTGCAGGTGAGTTCCATCGTTTCACCCCTCTCCCGCGAGGTGAAACGATGCCCTCCAGCATCATCGAATCCGCCACACCCGAACAGCCCTCGCCGACCGGGCCCCGCCTCCGGACCGTCACCGGCAACCGGTGGCCCAGGAAGTGCTCCTGCGGCTGCAACCAGCCGATCCCCCGCGACCCCGAGATCCGCTACGTCGTCGACTTCGGAGCCCCGCGCCCCTACCCCGTCTACCTGCGCGAGCACTCGCCCGACTTCGGGAGCTATCGCGCAGGAGCGTCCGCCAGACCCAGGGTGAAGCTCGCCGAGGTCTCTGGATTCACCCCGGCGAGTGAACTTCCCCGCCGTCCCGACGCCGCGCCCGAGATCGCCCACGCCGACGAGGACGCCTCCCCGTCGCCCGAGGCCGGCCGCGCCTGGGCCTCCGGCCAGCTCGTCTTCAACGCGGGGTCGTTCGAGTCGGCCCGCAGCGGGTTCGCTTCCTACGCCGCGAACGGCGAGACCGAGTCGCAGCTCCGCGCTCGCGTGAACCGCGTCATCCTCGAGGACCTCGAACAGAAGGTCCTCGCGCTCCGCGCCCTCCACGAGAAGCTCCGCGACCGGCTAGGGGCTCCGGACCTTCGAGTTCGCAGGGCGCACGGTAACACGCAGGCTCGCGAGTAGAGGCTGCTCGATCAGGTTTCCCCTCCGAATACTCGAGACAACTAGTACGCTAGCGAGGTGTGGGACCGCTCTTCTCTATTGTGTCGCAATCCAAAATAGCTGCTCGCGTGCATTCGGGACCTCAGGCGGCGGAAATCGTGAACCGCATCTACATCCTGTTATCAGCATGTGTTCACCATAGAAAACTGGACGCGTCGTCAGCAGGTCCATATAGTGGTGCGTGTTACGTCATCACACGGTCGGGTACACCCAGGAGTCGGAGACTTCCGGGAACTCGTGAGTCCGCGTGCCCCCGACCTAAGAGGTCAGGGCATGCGGGCGAAGGGGGAGGCCGCGGTTGACGGGACGAGCAGGGCCAGGCAGGTTGGGTGGTCGAGCTGGCGGCGCAGGGTTCGGACTACTCTCGCCGGGGCGTTAGGGTCGGTACTTATCGTTACGCTGCTCTGCGTTCCCGCCGGAGCGATTCCGCCCTCGGTTGGTCACGCGTCGGCACAGTCTCACCTTGTTCTCGGCTCCGCTGCGCGCCCCGGCACCACATTGATGGCACAGGCGATATCCTCCCTTGGCCGAGGCGAAGGTCCCGCCGCTGGTCTCCCGATGACCTGCTCTTCTTCCGGCGGCGGGATGAGTTGTTCTTCCGCGAGCGTGCCGCGCACTTCCCCTCATCCGTTGGTCGGGCCGCCTCCTCCTGTGTTCCCGCACTTGCAATCCCCAGCAGCACGGTTTGGGGCCGCGATCGCCCTCTTCATGAATGGAACCGTCGAGGGGGCACTGCTATTTGGAGGGGCGAATTCGACCGGTGACGTCTTCGGTGATACCTGGCAGTACAACGAGGTCGCCGGGACGTGGTGGAACGTCACGACTGCCCTGAACTGTGCGCATGCGGGAAACTGCCCGTCCGCTCGTCACGATGCGAGCATGGTCTACGACAGTGAGGACAGCTACACCCTGTTGTTTGGCGGGTGCACAGTCTCGCCGCCCGGTTGGATTCAAAGCGTGCCCGGATGCGACAGCACGGCCTCGCACATGAAGCAGGACACGTGGTACTACACTGATCCTGCCGCGCTCGTGGGCACGTGGACCAATGTCAACCCCGCCACCAAGCCCGCGGTCCGCTACGCCGCCGGACTCGCCGACGACAAGGGGGATGGCTACGTCCTCCTATTCGGGGGATGTGGGACGACCTGTCCGTATCAACAGACCTGGAAGTACCTCGCAGGGGTTTGGACCCAGTTGACCCCGTCGCCCCAGCCAGCGGGTCGCTATGGAATGGCGATGGCGTACGCCCAGATCGTGGTTTCTCCGGCTCTGCCGGTCCCGACGGCGCAGGTCAGTTCAGGGACCGCGGTAGTCTTGCTCTTCGGAGGGTGCTCGTCGGGTTCCGGTGGCTGCCCGAACGGTGCGCTTAATGACACATGGTACTGGACTGCGGGGGCTTGGGCGCAGCTGCTGAGTGCGACTTCTTGTAGCGCCGGACCCGGAATCTGTCCGTCTCCGAGGTACTACCCGGGCGGGACCTCGTATTTCTACAACACCGTGACGACGGACTATGGCTTGCTGATCTACGGCGGCGCCGGCCCGGACGGAACTATTCTCGGTAACGCCACCGATGTCCATGGCGGGGACTGGTGGATCTACCCCACGCTAGCCGGCGCGAATGGCTGGCAGCAGCTCATGGCACCTCCAGGGTACGTCGCGTTCATCAATGGGTTCTTCCGCCCGTCGCCCGCCGCCCCGATCCCACCGCGGTACGACACTTCGCTAGTGGGGATCTCGGGCGGCGAGGTCATGTTCGGCGGTTCGGCCGATACTGGACTATCTATCGGGGACACTTGGTTGGCTTCGCACTCGCCGAATCGCGCGTTCGCGGGAGAACTCTGGCCGCCCCCGCTCCCGTCTGCTAGGTATGGCGCCACCATGACACGCGATTTCAACGACAAGACCGACGTGCTGTTCGGGGGCTGCGGGAGCAGTTGCGGAAATGCTTCGACCTGGGATTTCGCTGCCTACCGACCGACCTACATGTGGGTGTCGAACACCCCGCTTCTGACAGCCGCGAATTCTCCTAGTTCACGGATGAACGCGAGCATGACCAACATTACGCCGAGTGGTGGGACGGACTCGGTCGTGCTCTTCGGCGGTCTGTCGACCTCGGGGACCCTCCTCAACGACCTGTGGTCCTACGCCGCGGGCGTCTGGACCCCTCAGACTCCGACGGGGGCCGGGCCGCCGAGCGCTCGGCAAGGCGCGACATTCGCGTACGATGAAACGGACGGTTATGCGGTGCTCTTCGGTGGATGCGGCGCGGCCACCTGCCCGCTCCACGATACGTGGGAACTCACTGGCAGCCCGGCGGCCGGATACATTTGGGCGGCGGGGCCCACATCTGGCCCTCCCGGTCGTTACGGGGCCGCAATGACCTGGGACGAGCGGGATTCGTACATTCTACTCTACGGCGGATGCGGAACGACTTGTCCGCTCAAGGACACTTGGACGTTCGTGGGCGGTGTCTGGACCCAGTGTTTGACCGCCTCCTGTACGACGGCCCCGCCCGCCGCCCGTTGGGGCTCTACGATGTCGTTTGACGAGGTCGACAATGAGGCCGTCTTATTCGGTGGGTGCGGCTCGACGTGCCCGTATGCGGACACGTGGGGGTACGCTGCCGGAAACTGGTACAAGATCACTCCAACGACGTCTCCGCCTGGCCGGTACGATGCCGTCAGCACTTACGACCTCGACGGCCAATACGTCCTGATGTTCGGAGGAGTTGGGCCGGCCATCAAGCTGATGGGAGAGTTTGGTTGGGGCTTCTACGCCGGCAACTGGTACCCCGCTCCTATCCTCAATCAAATCCCGAAGTCCCCAGCGCCCGCCCCGAGGTACGGTGCGAGCCTTGCTGCCAATTCGGCAGGGAATACGGTGCTTCTCGTTGGGGGCTGCCAGAACACCATCATCGGGCCCTGTGGACCCCTCTCGGGGCAGTCCGACACTTGGTTGTTCACGAACGGCGGATGGAGGGAGTTCTGCGCCGGGTGCGGCCCGGGCCCTCGGTGGGATGCGGGATTGTCGTTCGACCCCGTGGATGGGTATTTCGTCCTCTTCGGCGGCTGTAAAGCCGTCGTGGTCGTTTGCGTCCCCCCGCTCACCCTGGCGGACACTTGGACCTTCAACGGGGCTACATGGACGCAGCTTGCGATCGCGGGGCCTTCGGCCCGCTCCGACGTCGGCATGACGTGGGATGTGGTCGATTCTCGGGTCATCCTATTCGGGGGCTTTGGGTGCACGGGCGCCGCCGCCCCCGCGTGCGGCGACACGTGGTCGTTCATCACCGGCGCTTGGACATTCGTCACCACTCCGACCGCTCCGACGGCGCGATTCGGACCGGCCATGACGTTTGACCTGACGGATGCGTACGTCGTCCTCTACGGCGGACAAGGGGCGGGGGGTGTGGTCTTTGGAGACACCTGGCGATTCACACTTTCCACCGGGTGGGTTCAAGTGAGTGCCTCGGGCCCACTGGCTCCCCGCTACGATGCCGCCATCGCATTCGACCTGACGGACGGAATTGTCATCCTCTTCGGTGGTGCTACCGTCGGCGGGATTCCCCTCGGAGACACCTGGCGGTACCACGTCGGAATTTGGACAGGAGCTCCGACTACGTGGGCTCCACCGGCCGAATGGGGGATGGGGATGGCCTTTGACCAAAACGCGGGACCCAACGGATATGTGACCCTCTTCGGAGGCTCCGCTGCGACAGGGTACTACGCTCCGGGAGCCCCGGCGCCGGGAGCGATTGGCACTGGAAACGGTGGATCGTGGCTGTACTTCAATACGCCGAATCCCAATGGAAAGCCCTACTGGAACGACAGCAGCATGTACGTTTAATGAACCCCGGCCTTCTTTGAAAGGGGGCCGGTCATGCCATTGGAGGTTCGCCCCAGTCTTTCGGCCTTGGCGTCGTCTGGCACCCGCCCGGCCCAACCCCTTGATCAGGGGGAAGCTGTACCCAAGCTGAGTGGCCGCTGGAAGCGGATCCCGGAGCGTAGGCGAATTCACCACCTCTCGGCTCCCAGAGCGCACAGCGTGTTTCGAGCTGTAGCACTTTGTACGCTGGTCTTCATGGTGTTAGTATCCACCGAGTTCGTTTGGAACGCCAACACTCAGAGTTTGCGCGGAATCCCACTCTGGGCGAACCACGCGACGAGTGACGCGAAGATTGACGTACCCTCCCAAGCGATCTGCCCTTCTTCGAGAACTCCACTGGTTCAGTCAGCATGCCTACTTCCAACACCCGAGAGATCGGTTGGTCCCAACCCTCTCATTTCCCCACTGCGAGCCGATTGGAAGGAGCTCTTTCCGACGATGACGCCGGGGAATCGGACTCAGCCGGGAGTGGCGTACGATGCCGCCGACGGTTACCTTCTCCTCTATGGGGGAACCTTTGCAAACAAGTCCAACGTCGGAAATGGTCGTTGCTTGACAGACTCCTGGATCTACTCGGCGGGAGTCTGGACGAACCTTTCGATTCCGGGCCCTACCAACGTTTGCTCACCTGCAATGACGTATGACTCGACCGACGGGTACGTTCTGGCGTTTGGAGGATTCTTCCAGAACATCTCGAACGGGGTGCACTATCCTTCGGGAGAGACGTGGAAGTTCTCCAGAGGTGCCTGGACGGAGCTGAACGTTTCTGGCCCCCCAGCTCGGAGTGGGACGTTCATGGTGTTCGACCCGGCGTCCACGGCCGTTCTGCTCTGGGGTGGCTGGGGCTACAACGACACTTGGAGCTTTTCTCGCGGATCGTGGACGGAGTTGCTCAGTTCCGGGGGACCTTCGGCGTACGAAGTTCCGGAAGGGGCCCTCGCGTATGACGGCACCGCGGGCAAAGTCCTGCTAGTGGAGGAGTCGCCTACGGCCGGCTCGAACGCTACCTGGGAATTCGCCGGAAATGGCTGGACGAAACTTCCGAATGTCGGAACGCCCTTTGAGCTCCACCCGGTCGCCGCATTTGACCCCATCGACGGGATCGTCTTGTTCTTCGGTGGCGCCGACCGGACGACCGGCTACGAATCCAACGTCACGTGGGGATTCACGGGGACCAGTTGGGTCGACCTGGGAATCCAAGGACCAGCGGGTCGGCAGCTGGCGGGATTCACTTTTGACCCAACGGAAGGCGGAATGCTGCTCTTCGGGGGCTGGGCGTGCTGCGTTCCGTTTCCTCTTTACTCGACTGGGAACCTAGGTGACACCTGGATCCTCGGAATCGCCCCGTCTAACATCTCGCTCACTATTTCCGTCACACCTACCAGCGTCTGCAGCGTGACCGTGCCGAACTGTCCTGCGGGGGTGATCGACGCTCGAGTAAGCCTACGTGCGGAAGTGATCACAATGCCGTTCGACTACAATTCCTCGTCCAACTCAACTCTCCATTACGGACCAACTCACTGGCTGGACCGGCCGGTGTTCCGGTTTGTCCCTTGGAAGGGGGTGGGGGTCGACCTGTCAAGACCCATCGTGACGGCGTGCGTCCGTGGGGGTTTACCGTCAACTTGTCCGCCCGGCGTCGTGAACTTCACAGTCAAAACCGGGGGAGTGGCCTCCGTGGACTGGAGCTGGAGCACGAACCCACTCAACGACGTTCTGTTCTTGGGGGACGAGTGGTCCGCCTCCTTCTACGTGGCAGTTAACACCCCTCCCCCTGCCCAGGTCGCGGTCGACGCGTGCACAACTGTCGTTTGTATGGTGGACGGGTCTTCTTCGGTGGTGGCAAACCTGACGGAATTCCGATTCGACCCCTACGGTAACTCAACCATTCGTGGGGTTTCGTATCCCCCGGCGCTCGTCGCTGTCGTTCCGATTCCGAGCACACAGTCGGGACCTCCCTCCACATCGCCGCCGCCCCCGCCTGGGTTGGGCCCGCCCGTCCCGACGCCTCCCTCACCAGTGGCGTCCCCAGTACCCGTTTCGTCACCGATAGCCCTGCTAACGTCTGCGGGTGGCACGCCGCTCTCCCTCCAGGCCACGGCCGCCGGGCTTCTCGCGGCGGGATTCAGTCGTGTCGCACTCCGTCCGGAACCCCAGGCCATGCCGCAGGCGATTCGTGTCGCGACTGCCTTGCGTGGTGGAGCTCCCAGGCCCCGCGAAAGGATCCGGGGAGAATAGGAATGCGGGGTCCCGGAATCCTGCCGGCCCACCCGAAAGCCACCCACTTGCCTGCACTGATCACTGTCCTACTGGTCCTAGCTCAGGGCCTCGGAACCTTCTCCTGCACTCAAACCCAATCCCCAGGCACGTCGCCGCGGTCAGCGGCAACCTCCTCGCTCTTGAAGGCGGAGGCGCCGCTCGCTTCGGGTAACCTCCACTTGAACTGGACGAACTGGACGGTATCGGGAGGTCCGGGAGCAAGATCCGGCGCGGCAGTCACCTACGATCCCCTCGATCACTATGTTCTGCTGTTCTCGGGCGTGCCTCGAACGGGTCCCTACCTGCCGGATACGTGGAGCTACGCGAACGGTACGTGGAGAGAGATTTGCTCCGGGTCTACCTCGGCTCCAAAGTGCGCGACCGAACCGGCCGCCGACAACCTGGTTCCAATGACCTACGACGCGGCGGACCAATATGTCCTGATGCTGAATGCTACGGGCCGGACATGGTCTTTCTCCGGCGGTAACTGGACCCAACGGTCCGTTAACCAGACCCTTAACTCTGGCACCGGGGCTGGGATGGCGTACGACCCAGCGCTCCAGAAGGTGCTGCTTGTGTTGCCGTCCGCCGGGATCGATTGCTCGACCTACACGTACTCGAACGGGACGTGGACACAACTGTCAACGACTTACTCCGTTCCCAACCGCCAACACGAAGCCCTGTTCTACGATCCGCAGCTCTCGCGGATGGTCCTCTTCGGGGGGATCTCGCCGGATGGGACCCAAGTCTATGGCGACATGTGGACATTCACTCAGGGCCAGTGGACCCATCAGACACCGGCGGTCCTTCCCCCCGCCGGTGTTCCTACGGGCTTTTCCTACGACGCAGCGTTCCGTGAAGGGATCCTGCTCACGGGCGGGGTTGCCGGAAACTATACCTGGGCGTACTCCAACGGCTCCTGGACCAACCAGACCCCATTCATCGCCCACGCCCCGCCCCCGAGGGATGAGGCCCAGATGACTTACGATGGCGCAGATGGATACACCTTGATGTTCGGGGGCGTTACCCTATCGGGGACGATGACCGACACTTGGCTCGAATCGGCCCCGCTGACGCAAGTGCTTACCCTCTCGAGTAGTACGATCGACCTGAATCAGACCGTCGCTATCGGATCCTCCGCCCAGGGGGGAGTTTCCCCCTACACTGCGCGGTTTGAATCCGTCCCGCCGGGGTGCGCTCAGCCTACCGGGGCGTTCAACTTCTCGTGCCGGCCGAGCCAGCCGGGGACGTTCCTGGTGACGGAGAAGATCAGTGACCAGGTTGGCGCCAACGCAACGTCAACCCGCCAAGTCCAGGTCAACCCCGACCCGACGGCGATTCCCGCGGTAGCCCCGAACCCAGTCACTTCGGGGGTGCCGGTGCTGTTCACGGTTTCCGTGACGGGTGGAACGGCGCCGATCATTTCCAACTGGACCTTCGGAGATGGAAACTTCAGCGATGTTCAGTCGGTCGCCCATATCTATGGGGCGGCCGGGACCTACACCGCGCATTTTGTCGGGGTCGATGCGAGGGGTATTGCCGCGAATGCGTCGGTCACCGTCCGCGTGAACCCCTCCCCCGTCGCCGCGGGTACCCTGGCGCGCAACGTCACGGACGTGGGGACTCGCGACTTCTTTAATGGGACCGCGGCGGGCGGGACGGCGCCGTTTACTTTTGTCTGGAAGTTTGGCGACGGCAACGTCAGCCTGCTCGAGAATGCATCCCACGCCTTCGGAAGGGCGGGGACATTCTCGCCCTCGGTGACGGTCACCGATGCGCTGGGTGTGAACGACAGCGCCGTACTCAACGTGCTGGTTCACCCGGATCCAATCGTCGTGGCCAACGCGAATGTTACAGCGACCGTTGTGAACACCACCGTTCGATTCACGTCGACTGCCTCCGGCGGAACCACACCCTACAATCTCACATGGAACTTCGGCGATGGGGCCGTTTCGTTCAGCCCGAACAGCACCCACGCCTTCGCCACCCCCGGAAACTTCACGGTTTCCTTCACACTCCGCGACTCGGTCGGATTCACGCGCGTATCCACGTTCGTGCTGACCGTCAACGCGCTCCCGACACAGCCGACCCCCGTCCATTCGAGCGGCCTCACACCCACGCAATGGCTGCTGCTTGGAGTTGGCCTCGTGCTGGCGGCGGCAGGGGGAGGAGTGGTTTCATGGGTGATCTACAGCCGCCGTCGCCGGGCGTCGAATTCGGATGATTCGGGTGCCCGGCCAGCCGGCGATGAGGGAGTCGCGCCGGATTCGGGCTCCCCGCCCAATGACAAAGTCGAATAGCGGTCCGGATGCCTGCTTTCGCCCGGCAAGGTAGAGGACCGATTCGTCGGCGGGCCCCGCATCTGGGCGGCTCCGTCCCAATCACGCGACTCAAGGCCTATGGCACTTGGGCTGTCGACTAGCGTCGACCCCGGGCCAATACGCAAATTCCGAAAGCGCCTCCCGCTGCCACGAGGACTGCCGGCAAAGTCACGGCCCCAAGACCGGGACCCACGGATACCTCCGTGGCGGAACTGTTCACGCCATCGATCGAGTCCGTCACGTCAACTTCGACGTGATACTCACCGGGTGCATCGGAATTGCAGTAAACCTTCCCAGCGGACGGTGCGGAGCACCCCGGAGGCAGTCCAAGGTACTCGTACGTGAAGGGACCGGATCCGCCGGAGATGGAGGCGGAGAGCTCGACTTCACTGGAGTACGGGGGCATGGGGAGGGCGATGAGCCGCACCTTAAGTGAGTCAAGGACACTGAGGGAGAAGGTCGAGTTCACTTGGACTCCGGCCCCATCCGTCACCTCGAGAACGGTGGGGAACTCCCCCGGCTCGGGCGGGGTGCAGGTCCAAGAACTCACATTCGGGGCGGGCGCGCATGCAAGGGGGAGGCCCGTCGCGCGAGTAACGAAGGGGGGAACCCCCCCGACGACTCCTATCGAGAAGATCGTGCTCCTACCTTGTTCCACGGGATAGGGTTCGGCCGAAAGCGACTCCGCCTGGAGGGATGGAATCACGTCAACCACGGCCAAGGTCGCGAGGCTCGCCCCCGTCGAATCACGGACCGTCAGCCGTTCGGAGAACCAGCCCGCCACCGATGGACGACAGCTGAAATTCAGGTCCCCCGCCCCAACACATCCCGGTATGCCCTGGAACGTTAGGGTAACCGGCGTGGTTCCTCCGGAAAATCGCGCCTCGAATTGAAGCGATTGTCCCAGCTCGACGGTTGAGGAACTAGGAAGAAGAACCAATCCACCTAGGTCGGGGTTCACTTGGAGTTGGACAACGGAAGTGAGAGTAGCGCCCGAGGAATCTTCGGCCGACACTTGGATCGGGAAGATCCCGGCCTGATACGGAAGGCAAGAGAGCACCGGAGTGCTAAGCGTGGTGCAGGGCTCCGGTAACCCTGAGTAACTGTACTGCAGAGGTGGGGTACCCCCCGCAGACGAGAGGGTCAGCCTCGTCAATTCTCCTATGTCGAGCGTCGACGGAACCGCCGAAAAGGAAAGGGCAGAGAGGGCAGAGTCGACTTGTATCACCCTTTCCGCGGTTCCCGCTTCACCGGCGGCGTCTCTCACAAGGACTCGCAGGTCGTAGACTCCGCTTACATTCGGGCGGCAGGTAAACGCAGACGCGTTCGTGTACGGGCAGCCGGGGGGAAGGCCATCGTACGAGAAATTCAGTCCCGGAGTGCCCCCTCGGAAGAGAGTGTCGACCGATAGATTCGTTCCTACCGTTAGGTTGCCGGTGCCGACTCGTAGTGCTTCAACTCGGAGCGCATCATTTACCTGAAGACTGGCGAGCGCTCTCTCACTCTGTCCCACCTCGTCGCTAGCGACGATGGTAATCACGAACTGCCCGGACCCGGTTGGAGTGCAGTCCAATGCCGACGAGTTAACAGTGGAGCAACCGCGGGGGAGACCGAGATACTCGAAGGTGAGTGGGTAGTCATCGGAGAGACCGGACATATTGAAACTAACGGATTGATTCACATCCAATCTGACGGGCGTAACAGCCACCGTCAGAATGATCGGGACGCCCAGGCTCCAGACAAGGGAGGTCGAATTGAGTCCGGCGTCAGGGCACACCAAAAGGTCTAGGGTTTGCACGTCGGATGGTGCGAAGTCGCAAGAGCTCGAGCTCGGCGGCGTCAGAACCGTTTGCGCTGTAAGGTTGAACCAAGAATAGGAATTCAACACCCAGGTCTCCCCCCCCGATCGGAGGCCGAGCCCATCGAAACCCGGAGTCGCGGTTCGCGCCAATACGGCTGGACACGAAGGCGGAGGTCCTCCCGCGAGAGTGATCTGAGCCCAATTGCCAGCAGAGAAGGCCCACGTGTCGTTGAGTCCCGCCCGTCCGGAACAGCCGCCGAAGAGGGTCAGTTCGTTGTTGGCGGCGTAGAAGGTCAGGCCGGCGCTTGACCTCGGCCCGGGTCCAAATGTTGAGCAACAACTGGACCACCCTGTCTCGTTGAACAGCCAGGTGTCGCCCAATGGGCAGGTGGACCCACACCCCCCGAAGAGAACCAATACACTATCGCGCGAGTCGAACGCCAGCGAGCCGTTGGCCCTCGCGGGGGGGGTCGTCGACAACGCTGGAGTGAGATTGGCCCATCCCCGTCCCGAGAACGACCAGGTATCGTTGAGATAACGCGTTCCATCCCACCCGCCGAACAGGATCAATGAGCCCGTCCCCGGATCGTATGAGAATTGGGCACCGGACCGAGGTGAGGGGCCGGGGGCGTACGATTGGTGAGTCCACGAAAGATTCGCGGAAATCCAAGTGACATTCGTGGGAAGCCCATCGACCTCACCTCCGAACAACACAGTTCCCGGGAGGAGGGGGTCGTACGCCATGCTTGCCCCGTAAGTTGAGGGAGGAGGAGAACCGTCAGTAGATGTCAGGTTGACCCACCCCAGCGTGAGATTCGCAGCTGGGGCGAGCCGGGGAAGTTGATTGAGCGGGGGGGCCGATCTTCCTACGATGGTAGAATGGGAACCCCAGCTCGAGTGAAGACCTTCGGATGAGGAGGAATGGATCAAGGGCAGGGGAAGTAGTTCGGCGACCCCTCCGAGGGTCGTGCCTGAGCCTAAGGGACTCTCGGCTCCAGGTGCGACAGTCAGAGAAGTAATCGCCGATGCCACCGACGGGGGAGAAAGTCCAAGCAGAGAGACTGAAATGGCGATCGTAAAGCATGTGCGCACCACGGTGCTTGGTGCGAAGCGTCGACGCATTCCAATCCCAGAAGAGGTCGGGTGGGATTGAGACCCTGCCCGGTTCATCACCGACCCCCAGATCCACTCGGTCATTCTCGGCGAGAACTGGAATCGCCCTGTCGGGGTGCTTGGCCCGGCTGGGCGGCCGACGCCCCCATGGGCTTCTTGGGGACTTTACTCAGCAGCAGTCCGAGAGCCACCTCCCCGCCGGCAATAGCGATCGAGACTGGAATGGCCAGGGTGAGAAGACTCCCGCCCATCCCCGCTTCTCCAACACTTGTCGCAGTCGGTAGCGCTACGATCTCGAGGGTGCCGTTCGCCTCCGTCCCGGTCGAATCGACCGCGCTGAGCCTCACAGTGTAGGTTCCGGGAAAAGTATAGGTGTGCTGGCTTCCGCTCGATTCGAGGGAACTCGAATCGCCGAATGTCCAGGCTACTCGGTAAGGGCCAGCCCCACCGCCCACGTTCGACGTGAACGTCACGAGGAGAGGAGTCGGGCCCACAAGTACGGAAGCGTGCGGAATCACTGTTAGCGACGGGTTCACACTAATCGAGACATTGGAAAGCCCGACGCCGGTCGCACTGTCGTGCACTTCGAGCGCGACCGTATAGTTTCCAGCCGAGAGGAATTGGTGCGAAGGTGCCGGAGCCGAGGACCCAGCGCCGTCGCCGAACCCCCATGCATACGTTTCGGGTCCGACTCCTCCCCCAACCGTCGCCGTGAAGGTCAAAGCGCAGGGAACGTCGCAGGTCGAACGGGACGCCAGGATGGAGACCGAGAGGTTGGTCGGAGTGGGTGCGAGAGCGACGAGTACGAACTCCTTCTGGAGCGCTTGGCCCCCCGAGTCGCGCACACTCAGTGTGACGATAGTGTCGCCGGCCGACGGGTACGTTACATTGCCATTCGAGGCGTTCGACCAAGAGTCGATGCCCAAGGTCCAGTTGTATTGGTAAGGCGGGATCCCCCCGCTGGCTACGGCGTAGTAGGATACCGCTAGGGGAACAGAGCCGAAGGACGGGGTAATTCCCGCACGTACCACCAACAGGGGCAGGACGATGACCGTAAAACTCCGCTCACTCGTCACACCGAAATAATCGCTTGATGTGATCGTGGCCTGGTAGGTTCCAGGCTCGAGATACGCGTGGGTGGCCGAGGAGAGGTTGGAGGAGCCCCCGTCACCAAACCGCCAGAGATACGCGATCGGATTCACCCCTCCCGTCGAATTCGCGGTGGCATCCAACGATTCTGGTGCAACTTCGGATGGGGAGGAAACTCGAGCCGTGAGGTTCAGGGTGTAGAATTCCCAAGTCTCAGTAGAAGTCCCGGAGCCCACCGTGGCCCCTCCGTAGAGCAGGAGGCCATCCAGGTCCGGGTCGTACACCAACATCCCAAAGGACCGCGAGGCCGGTACGTTCGACTCCGAGAGGCCAACCCAACGATTGTTGGCGTACCCCCAAGTATCCCCGAGGCTAGCGAGGGCTCCTTCACCACCGAAGAGCACAACTTGGCCAATCGCTGTGTCGAATGCCATCGAAGGGTCATACCGGGCGGGAGGGGAACCCGGGGAACTGATTTCGGTCCAGGTACCGGCGGAGTAGGCCCAAGTGTCGTTATCCAGTGCCCCCCAATTCGCGCTCAGTCCCCCAAACAACACGACCTGACTGTCGACCGCGTCGTAGGCCATTCCCGAATCACCCCGGGGCGATGGCGACGTCGTCGGGGAGAGTTCGGTCCAGTTCCCATGGAGAAACGACCAGGTATCGTTTTGCTCGGAGCCCGCGGCGCAACCTCCGAACAGTAGAATCGTCCCGTCCCGTGCATCCCACACCATTCCGGCGGACCATCGCGGAGAAGGGGCCGCGGGAGGGTGCAATTGGGTCCATTCGCCCCTCGCGAATGCCCAGGTATCGTTGTAAACCACGCTTCCGGAGCCCCCGAAGAGGACGAGGTACTGGTCCACAGGGTCCCACGCTAGGGTAGAGTGGTCGCGAGCGGGGGGAGACGCATTCGTGGTGAGTTCCTTCCAGCTGCCGTTGCTGAACGCCCACGTGTCGGAAAGATACCCGCCCGTAGGTGCGTCACCGCCGAACATCACCACATACCCGTCGCGGGGATCGTAGGCGATGCTCCGTCCAAAGCTCCGCGGGGTCGGGGGAGTTCCGACGCGGGCCGATATGTTCAGCCACCCGGCCCCCTGAGTCCCTCCAGCCGAGTTCGCCTGCGGGCCTAGCCCACATCGACTGACGGCGTCAGGATTCGAGGAACAGCTTAGATGGACCGAATCCGGGCCTTGGGCGGGAGAGGGATTCGACCCTTGGTTAAGTAGGGCCGCCGGGCCCGAATCCTCCGTCGCGAGAGGCACATTCGATCCCATTGCGGAATCGAGCAGGCCTGTCGAGAGAACGGCAAGGCAGGCGGCCCACGCTATGAGCTCGCGAAGAGGGGTGACCATTCTGCCCCCGAGGTCCGAATGGCGAGCCAACCCATGAGACTTTCTCCCCTGTTCTTAACTGCGGACCAGCGTTCCTATAGTGGCCGCAGAGCACTGTACTCCGCCCTACACACTCAACGTCCTCTTCCACCGGTGAGACTCTGAGCAGCGAATCAGCCCGCGATCCCACCTAGGTGCCACTGTTTAGAGTTCAAACCAATGGCTAAATACCGGCGTTCAGTTGGAACTCCTGCCTTCGGCAGCTTTGGATCCGGGTCCCGAGCTGCCGCGCCAGAAGGCAGCCGCAGTGCATGGCGAGGTCTCCGAAGTCGCCCAACCAGCGAAGGGTTCCATTGACCGTGTACCTCGAGCCCCGTCTCCTGAGGGCTCTTCGCAGGCGTGCGGCCCTGGAGCGTCGAACGGCTTCATCGCAGGCCCAGCTCTTGCTTGAGCAGTCGCTGGTACCCGACAAGCCTTGAATCCCGGGTTCCCGTTCACGACTCGTATCACTCGGGGGCTGGGGGAGATCCCCGGGGGGGTGGATACCGCGGAGCTCGGCGGGACGTGGACATGACGAAACGACCCCCGTCGGGTCATCTACTCGGGTCCTGGCCCGATGCGAGTGTGTTGTTGAGCTAATCGCATACCGGTCCGCCACCGGCGCGCTCCGACGGAAAACGCACCGAGCTGCTGTGGATTCATGGTCGCGTTTCAGCGGTGGTTTACACATTTCATGAATCGACTGAGGCAGAACACGAGTTCGCGGGACGAGCATCAACCCTTAGGTTTCGCGTAGGAACCGCGACGCGCCCCTCGAGACTCCAGTCCGAGAGAGATGTGTGTCGCCGTCCGATCGAAACCGTCGGCGATCCATCTCCGGCGGGCGTTTGGGTCGGAGGTTCTCACGGCACGAGGATCTATGAACCGGATCACGACTGACTTGCTTATACGTTCTAAACGGCGTGCATTCTGCGGCGGTTTCTAACTCCAACCCACATTGCTCTGGTCAACCGGCAGGCCGGGTGTGCAGGAGCCCCTTGACGGAGTTGTGGCTAGTTCTTCAGTGGATTCCTCGCATTACGTCGTACAATGTGTAGTACTTTCTGGGACAGTTTTTATAGCTGAACGCCATTACCCCACTGGAGGATTGCCATGCCGAATCATGGACCTTGGGGAGGGCGCCTGTGGAAGCGACGAATCAGAACGGCCGCGACGGGGTTGGGCGGAGCGGTAGTCGCCTTGATCCTAGTCGCGGCTCCGATAGCGGCCTATACCTGGTCGACCGCGACTTGGACGCGGACCGGAACGTCGTCGTTCGCCGGAACGATCACCGGCAGCGGGGCGGCCTCGGCTTCTCCCGGCCAACCTACCATCGCTGGGGTCGCACCGCCCCATGCGACATTCGGAGCGAGCGCGACTTCAGGCACGTTGCTCGGACAGGCGAACTACCAGCAGGCGGCGTACGCGTGGACGTCGGCCACCTTCACTGCCTGGAAGGCTCCCGGAAAGGACTACAACACGAGCGTGCTCTACGGCTTTCAACTGTCGCCGGGCGACGTCAGTGAGAGTGTCAACTGCCTTGGTGGGGGATCAGCCAACGCGACCGCCGTTATCTTTGTCGAGATAGCGGTCTATGACGTCACGACCGGCACCTATGCCGCAGCCCTGGGGCCGGCCCCTGTGCTCGCACCGACGGGAGCCATTGGACTGATTGCGGTGTTCGCGACCCCCGTGTTTCCGTTCGACGTCGGTTGCACACCCGGCGGATCGGCGTCAGCCAGTAGCATGGCGATGAGCCTTCCCGCGCTGGGGAACTTGACGGGCCCAATCCCCATCGTGTTGACTTCAGGGAATGTCTATCAGATCGAGGGGTTCCTCGGGGCCTACGTCGGCGCGGAGACCAACTCCGTGGGCGCAACGGCGACAGCAACGATCGCGTTCCCGCCTGGGGACTTCACGGAGATCGTGTCTGCGCACGCTTGGTGAACCCGGCCCGACCCGAACGGGCCCGCCGCAAGAGTCCCGGCGGGCCCAACCACTTTCCACCCTTCCTTCAATGCGCCAGGAGGGAGGCGACGGAGTTCGAGCCTAGCTCGCCGAAATGCGGGCTGTCGTCGGAGATGGCACCGTGAACCGAACCAACCTGCTGTTCCGTTGTAGAGGTGGTCGTACGAATTCACCTCAAAGTTGTGAGAGGCTTCCCCGAAATACGTTCCGCGTATCTGGGGTACCGCCCGAGAAGGGTGGCACGCCTCATGCTCAGCCTCGAACGGCCGATAAAGTTGGATCGCGCGCGACTCGGACGCGGAGCCCCAGGTAGCCAAGAGCGAGAAGACGACTGGACTTCGCCCAATCTTCCCATGGGTCGCCCGAAGGTCGACGGGGACTGCCTGTGACGTGCTGCCGAGTTCGGCCGCGCCAGGATGGGTACGAGCCCTAGGCTCGGTTCCCCTCCGGAGCGGGAAAGCTTGCAGGCCTCCGCAAGGGTCGAACGGCCGCGGTGGCAGAGACTCCTTTCCGCAAGAACGGCTAAATAGTTTGACGAGAACTCGAGATAATCTTCGGCCGCGACACCGGGAGTCGCGGACGAACCGAAGACGACAGGTTCGAGATGCCGCGACGGAGCACAAGGGAGACCGCTAGGCGGAGGGCGGTTTCTGTCTACATGGAGGAGACGATCTACAAGCAGCTCGAGGACGCGGCGATTCGAGAGAGACGTTCGGTCTCGAACCAGGTGATTGTTCTCATCGAAGAATCACTCCAGATCCGGAAACGAAACGAACGGTAGGCTAGTACGTCAAGGTCACTGACTCACTTTCGCCGATGGCCCTCCGCATCCGCTGCTCCCTTCCCGGGGCACCAGCGCGGAGGCGGGGAGCGCGTAGCCAAAGGGGAGCCCCTTGTTCCTACAGAGCTAACGGAAACAATGGCATTGGCGACCGAAGACTCCGCTCGACAGAACCCGAGTCACTGTTACTCCATCGTATTCGGATCCCCAAAGTACGACGTTCAGCGGTGTGCATCTGCGCTTACGAATCCAGCCCGTTCTGGGTCAATTCCATGTACGGAGGGGAGGGAAGGGAACGCTCTACGGCAGGACCGACCGAACTCGATGCTCCCGGCCAAGGACTGGTCCGAACAGTTTCCCCGATCCCATCTCAGCTGTAGGCTACGGCGGAGGGAGGGGGGGTGGAGCGGCCGCATACACATCTGCCGCGTCGGACCGCAATCGAAGCTTGCGTTTCTTCTTCTCGGGGGGGGTCTTGTCCTCTCCGGGCTGCGACTTGTTCCCCTCGCCTTCCGCTACCTTTCCGGAGTCGGATGCGCCATCCTCGGTGGGACTCTGGACCCAGTCGCTCATTAGAGTAGTACCTCGACGACAAAGAGGGTAGCGCCAGCGATGAACAGCGCTATCGCAAGGTTGATGGCGATGATCCTAGCGATTTGGCCGCGGCCGTTCAACTCGAGGACTCCAGCATAGTTCTCGACGAGCCCGGCCTTCAGATCTTCAGCGGTGCTCTTCGGGTCATTCAGCTGCTTCAACATCCAGCTCGAACTCGGGACGTCCCGCTTGAAGACCGACATGTAGGATGCACCGAGGATTCCGGCGGAGAGGAGTAGAAGCGTTGCGGAGACTTGAGCTGGAAGCAGGTGTGAGGCCAGGTAGGGATAACCGAGCGCGAAAAGTAGACCCATCGCGGTTACGACGAACCCGAGCGTCGTCCCCACCTTGGATTGGAGGTTGCTGAATTCCGATTGCTGATTGTCGAGACGGTGGCGCAATTGGTCGAGTGCTATGCTTAACTCGTCGTCGGTCAATGGGCCGCTTCAAGGGCGTCGTACCGTAAGAATCCTCGTCGGGCCGGTTCCAGCCATTCTGGAAGGACTGCAAGCCACATGTCGCCCCACCGGCAGTTAAAAGTATCGCCCGTTTTCCCCTTCACGAGGAAGTGTGATCGCGCACCGAAATCTTGCGTGCCGAACCCCTCCCGTTTGCCCCCCTCCTTACGCGAAAGGGCCGCCTACGGGCCGCTAACCTCCACGCAAGGAACAAGCCTAGGGTCACCCTACTCTCGCTGATGCTCCAAATCCCCGTCCAGGTCGGGAACCGGTTCGGTGATCGATACGGCCGCGCGATAGTCCGGGCCCGACTTCACTCACCTCCAGGGGAATGGGAGGTCTCGACTTCGACTCAAGGAGACGGGAAGGGGTTGCTCATCTTCCGTGAGCCGGCTAAGCTCGCGGAGGCGTTCACGGTGGACTTCATGATTGACTGGACCGATGAGTCAGGCGTCCATTGGGGAGGGACGTGGATTGGACTCAGGCCGAAGGTCGCAAAGTGGCTGGTGAACGACGGATACGCCCAGGAGACGCCCTTCGTAGTCACAATGAGACAGTCTCCTCAGGCACTTCCGTTACCTGAGATTGGCCAGCTCACTCGAACCCTTCTCCGTCAGGACCGAGAGGGGCAGAACTTGTTCAGGGCATACGAGGAAGGGCGAGACTCCCTTATCGCCGGGCTTCCCAACGCCTCAGTAGCGGTGATTGCCAAAGCCGCGGAGGCAGCTATCTTTCTGAGAGGGGTCAGGAAGGGATGGCCGGTTTCGGATTGGGCTGCGAGAAAACGGACACTCGGAGAACTGCTGGCGGAGCGTGTGGTTGCCGAAGACATCCAGTCGTCGGTCTCGCTAGGGTTCTACAAGTCACTGCACGGGACCAACGCCCAGAGGATAATGGCGGTTCATTCCGGTTCGTTCGATCTCACGATCATCCAAGCGACCGCCGTTCTTGAGGACGTGACCAGACTGATTGATGCCTGGTTTGGCGAGCAGTAGTCATTTCTGCTGTAAGCTGATTCACCCACGCAAGCGCAGTACCCACCTTGAGTCAAGAACTCTTCTGAACGCAAGGGACCGGACCACTAGACGCCCTCGGATGGGGCTTCCTCTGAACTCAACGCGGTCTACTGCCTCGTTTCACCTGCCCTTCGCGAGGGGAAACGATGCCCTCCAGCATCATCGAATCCGCGAGGCCCGAGCCGCCCACGCGCACCGCCCCACGCTTCCCCTCCGTCACTGGTAATCAATGGACCCCCAGAGTTATCGACGCACGAGGGACAAGCGTGCCCGCTTGGCGTTTCACGGCGAGTTTGAATCGATCTTCTCATGGTCTACTTCGGTGACGACTTCTGAAATCGTGTCTTCAGGAATCAAAAGAAGGATTCGATTACATCTATTATCGTCGACACGTCGAAGGCGAGTGCAATTCCGGGAAGGGCGAGCCTCTCTCCGTGGAGTGTGCTAACTGGAACATACTTGGTCTCAGAAATGATTCCAAGAAGCAGGGATGGAGCGGGAGAGAGGACTATGTTACGCCTCACGACCCTTCCGACCATGGGTTTAAGGATCACTGGACTCCCACTTGAGCCTGGTATGAACGCGCCGTCGACCAAGAATGCCGGCATGTTTCGGTGGTGCAGTTCCCCACCTGAGGTCTGAACAGTGTCGGAAACTCGCTCTCCAATCTTGGAGGCGAGAATCCCTGATTTCGCGATCGGCAGGAAGGTATCTCCTTGTTTGAGGCCGAGTGGGTACCCGAGCGCAATCACCTCGTCAGCCATAGTAATCTCGTGGTCAACGATCTTCTGCGGATCGGCGAAGCCGTCGTAGCCGGCCCACTTGACGTCCATGTCGACCACCTGAACCTTGACTGCGGTGACGTCGATTGCGAGCACGTCAACGTCAGGGTCCTCGTGCTCGCGCCAGATGGCGTTTCCGTCCGCAAGACGCAAGGGGAGGATCGCCTTGGTCCCAACAATCTTGCCGTCTTTCCGTAGGTTCAGATTGAGTTCAATCTGGCGGGCCCCATCTCTGTGTTTCCGAGTATCAGCTAGAACGTGCTTGTTGGTGATTAAGAAGAGGCGGAGAGAAGCTTCATCCACTTTCCGCGCCACGAAGAATCCGGTTCCAAGCTCCCCTGCTTCGTTCTGGATGAGGGCAGTCGCCCTGACCCAGCCTTCCTCTAGACTCGCTGGCACAGAGTTAGCGGCCCTACGCCTGAGGGGCCTAATCTATTGCTCCGAGCGCTGGGTGTCCTCGAATCAGGCTAACAACCCGCGTTGACGGCCTACTGAAAGCCTCGAGGTCGCTGATTCGGCGTTCACGCATCGCCCGTTCCCTCCCTCTCGAGGAACGTGCGATGCAGCAGAGCCCCCAGCGCGCTGAGGGCGAACTCCATGCGCCGGCCGCTTACTACACAGATCGCGACCGTCGGGAGGCAACAGTGCTAGCTTTCAATCACGGCCGTTCCCCGGACTCGCGTCAGGGTGCCATTCGTCGACTCCCCCGGCTTTAGCTTAGAACCACTCCGGTGGTGCAGCTCGCCAGGAACACGGGGGCTCGGCTCCCAACAGAAGTAGGCCGCAGGAACGGATTGAACTCCGGGTACCCTGAGAGAGACCTCCGCGAGGAGGGCGCGGTATGCGTCCTCGGGTAGCGTGGTTTCTACAGCGATGGTGCTCCCCGCAGGCTTCCAGGCGTCGATCCACCACGGTCGCCGACTCCGAGGGTCATCTGCGGGCAGAACGTCGTTCGGGTTCCCCTCGAGGTGGCATAGGTCGACCTTCAGCCGCGGGTCGGACCACGCGAAGGTGGTCGTGGTGCCCTTCGTCCATGTGAACCGGAGCCCGTCGCTGTCCACGCCGAGGCGGATCACCTCGTTCTTCCCTAGGTAGAACTTGACGTAGACCGTCCCGACGACGATGATCCCGACCCCGACAATGATGGCGCCCCATCCCTCCAGGACCGTGCCGACGATGGACCCGGAGAGAGTGAACGCTCCGAGGGCGACGATCGCGACCGCTCCGATGATGTACGTCCAGACGATGGAGCCGATTGAGGAGCGCTGAGCTCGCGACTCCCCGGCCGCATCGGAGGTGAGGTCGAACTCGCGTCGGTCGGACGGGAGGGGACCGGCCATCGATTGCCGAAAGGGACCGGTGCGAATGAAGCTGCTTGGTTCCAACCCCGCATCGTTTCACCTGCCATTCGCGAGGTGAAACGATGCAGCAAAGCATCACCGCGCCCGCGACCGAGCAGAGAACCCCGACCACTGCCGACCACGCCCCCCGCCTTCGCACGGTCACCGGCAACCGGTGGCCCCGGAAGTGCTCTTGTGGCTGCGGCTTCCCGATCCCCCGCGACGCCGAGATCCGCTACGTCGTGGACTTCGGCGCGCAGCGCCCCTATCACGCCTACCTCCGCGAGCACTCCCCCGACTTCGGGAGCTACCGCGGAGGAGCGTCCGCCAAGCCGAAAGTGAGGCTGGCCGAGGTACCAGGATTCACCCCCGCGAGCGAACTCCCGCGCCCTCCCACCGTCGCGCCCGAGATCGCCCACGCCGACGAGGACGCCACCCCGTCGCCCGAGGCCGGCCGCGCCTGGGCCTCCGGCCAGCTCGTCTTCAACGCGGGCCAGTTCGAGTCCGCCCGCAGCGGGTTCGCCTCCTACGCCGCGAACGGCGAGACCGAGGCTCAACTCCGCGCCCGCGTGAACCGCGTCATCCTGGAGGACCTCGAGCAGAAGGTGCTCGCGTTGCGGGCGCTCCACGAGAAGCTCCGCGACCTCCTCGAGGGGCCGTCATTGGGGGATCGCGTGGCTCGCGGCTACCCTCTATGACCGACGCCCCTGGATGAGAATGACTACCAACTCTACTGCAATCACGATCATCAGGAGTCCGGTGCCGGCCTGGAGCACCGAGAGAGTGGACCACCCTGAAAGCCCATTGTAGTCGGGGCCAGGAGGTGCCGTTTCCGTATAGTTCGCGTAGCCTAGGGTTCTCACCCCCTGTTGGTCGGTAGCTTCGACTTGGAGCGAAAAGTTACCTTGCTCCGTCGCGGTGCAAGCTATCACACCCGGGCCAGCGTCAGAGCACCCCGATCCCGGAAGACTTCCCAGATACGAATACGAAATTACTCCCGCACCTCCCGAAACGCTTGAGAGGAGCTGGACGGCCTCACCATCGGTTGCGGGGTTAGGGGTGACATAGGAGTGAAGGTGACTCGGCGGGGAAACTACCGTGTAGCTCGAGTCAATCAATGAAACTGGCGCGGCAACACTCATGATTGGGGTCAATGGGAGAATAGGAATCGTATCGGTGAACACATCGGCAATAGTTGCTTCCGCCTGAACGCCGGCCGCAAGCGCGAATCTCAGATTACTCAGCGTGGAACTGACGATTTCTCCAGGGTGGAGTCCTGCAGCGCACGTGGATACCTGACGCGCTCCGCTACTGTCCCACATTACCTCTCCCGCCCCCGTCCCGCAGCCGACCACAGAGCTCGTCGCCTCAAGTACTACTGAAATCACTATCGACAAGGAGAAGGAGGCCAGTGTGAGAATTCCCAAGTAAGGAACCTCCAACTGGAGATCCAAGGTGGCTACATTGAGGGACTGATCGATTCCAAGGAGGTTTGGCAGTGGTACCGAGACAGTGTGAGAGGCGACAGTGATGTTCAGCAGCGAATAGGCAGGAGTCTCCAATCGGACCTCGCCGCCTCGCTCAGTTCCGGAATCGATGGCTCCGCCAGTCAGCAGAATCACTCCACCAAACGCGTATGTCAGACCGAACGACCCCCAGGGGGAAGAAAGCGGACCGAAGTTGAACGTCTCAGTCTCTTCGACTGTTGTGTTGTTCCAGAACGGAGTTCTTGGCGACGGCGTCGATGCGCTAACAAGGGGGTGGCCGTGCGGGGTCATCGCTGTTGTAGGTGGGGCTTCAGGGATCTCAAACGCATCTTTGAACGCTAGGAATGTCGACGCCACCATCAGTGTGACGACTATGAGGAGAATCGAAATGATTCGTGAAATGGGCGGGGTTGTAGGACTCTTGCGAGTCATTTGCGCCGGCCCCGTTGCAGGATAGTCTGGGGTCGGTCCCACCAACGCTTGAGTTGATGCACGAGAGGATCGAAATTCCCTGTAAAATAGACGCCAGCCTCGCCCATCCCTATCGTGGTTTCACGGTAGCGTCCCAGCGGCTCCCCGCCCGCCGATCGGGGGGGCAGAGCGAAAACGTCCGTCACGCTCGCGGACATCACTCCAATCATGGCAGTCCTAGCTGGTCCGCGCTTGATCGGCACGGACTAGCTGCCACGCATCGTCCCTCGGTTCAAGGGCCGGAATGTGACGGCAGCCAACCAGATGTTTGGCACTGGCCGAGGATGAGGAGGGGGCGGAACACCCCCCCGAGTCGCGGGGCTCACTCGGCCTTCTCATAGGATGTGAAGGTGATTGCATTCAGGACAGTATGTCTTGAACGGCAATGGAGTGCCATCGCACGGGCACCGCTTGGTCGCCTGTCTGATCGTTACGACTCCGCTGGCGATGCTGAGGACGCCTCGAGCCACATCATTCCAGTCGACTTGGTCCCTTTGCGCCATGATACCTTTCCACGAGCAGTATGATGCTCGCACCCGAGTATGATTATCATACGCCGATATATAATGTTGACTCTCCTACCAATCTGTCCATTCCTTGAGGTTCTTCGCAATCGAAAATGGGCGGGAAGCGGCTAGGTGATGGAGGGGAGGGCGAACTACTTGTCTGACCTGGTGTGGGAGTAGATGGCCTCAACGAAGCTCTGCGCCTCGCCGGCAATCTTGAGCGCCCGTACGTACTTGCCATCCTTCCGCTTCTGCCAGTCAGCCTTGACAATCCCCTGATCGAAGAGCATGTCAAGCGACTTGCTTACTGTTGCCCTAGAGGCGAGCTTTCTTTCCTCGAGTATTCCCACAAGGCGGTTGAAGTACATCGGCTCAGGATCCTTCTCGACCCTTGCCGCATAGATTGCTCGAGCGACAATCAACTCTTTCGAGAGAAGCTCGAGCCTGTTTGGGACTGCCATCTCGGGTTGGGCCACAGCCTCCACCTCACTCACGTCCGACAACGCCACACGACCCGTAGGTATTGAAGTCAGACCCAAGTCTAATCAACTCTACTGAAGCTGCGACAGCCGGATGGTGCCAAGTACTTAAGGTGGGGGGCCCCGTCGCTTCGAGTCGACCGCTTAGTCTTAAGTATGGCAGTTCGCCCCTTGGCTCTAAGAAGCCGCAGCATGCCCGCATACCGCAGTATGCTATTTACCTTATTGTCCAAGCGGTGGCCGGCGGTAAGCTGATACTTCCAGAGACTTCGAGCTAAGGCGGGCCAATTCGCTAGTGCAGTGAACGGTAGGGCGCAGTGTCACGACTCCAGACGACGGGAGCTTGACGCGGAGAAGTCCGTCATCATGAATATCCCACTTCTAGACTGGAAGATCAGTTTAGAAATGGGCCGATTTCGGCTAAAGCTCGTTACTGCACCAGTTCCTTCCAAGCGAAAGAGTGCGAACTCCGTGCGATGGGTTTACGGTATCGCGGGTGCACTCGGCTTGCTTTCAGTAGGCGTCCTGGCTGCGGTCTACGAGTCTGGCCAGCTCGACTTGTGGCGTTTCCTCGCTGAGTTCGCTCTGGTACTGGTCACGATTGCGTTGTCACTCGTCATAGTCAACAATCTGCTTCCCCAACTTAACCAGCGTGCGCAGGAACGGCGAGCACGAATCCCGCTTGAACGCATTGCGGAATCCGTCGGAGTCGCACTTGAATCGGTTATCAAGCTTATGTCAGAAATCTTGGCGGAGGAGAACTTCGTCTCCGACATGCTGATGTCGGATGGCCTCACAGAGGCAACAATGAGCGAACAGTTGGTGACAAGACAGGGTGCACCGGGCACGGTGCCAGCGGATCCGGTGGTGGCGGTATTCGAGCGGTTCCAGAGATCGGCAGAGGACATTTCGATCGAACTGCGCATGGCGCTTCCGGTCTTTGACCCTGAAGTCGCAGGAGCGATCGAGGAGAAGTTCAGGGCGTTCGAGGGAATCTCTGAAACGCGACTAGGTGGGACGGCGCCCTCACGCAGTGGGGTAACTAACATGTCCTACGAGACCGCTGCACGGTTTGCCGCTCACCTCTATCGCGTCGCATTCAGGCTAAAGCTCGAGATTGAAGGGGTTCGAGTCGATCACGGTTGGACCAATGAGGATCACGATCTCAGGGCTGCGGCCGAGAGCGAAGCCGTGCTCACATTGACCACACCTCCCTCGTGAGCGCTTTGCTTGCCCCGAGAAACGAACCGACATAGGGTTCGCGGGACTTCTCGAGGAAGAGCGGCGGTAAGGTGGCACATGTTGTAACGTACCAGGAAGTGCTTAAGAACAAACCCTCCTGGTCCCGGTACGACCGGCCCATTCGAAGGTCACGAATATTGCCGTAAGCTCCGCGACCAGTTTGCGGAACGTTACCTCTGCTCGAAGGACGACTCGGCAAACCACGACCCTCGACAGTGGAGGAACTGGGTCGCCCTCTCTGGAAAATTGCCGTTTCCCGCGGATATTCAGCGCGTGTTGAGTCTGGTTGAGGTCATGATATCGAAGCTCATCCTACAGCTGGCCGTCTTTGGACGGGAAACAGTACTCGTAGGTATCGGGAAGAAGGGGATGGGGCTCCTCAACGAATTGGTCGAGATTCGATCGGAGCTTACGGCTTATGAAAGACACTCAATCGATCAGCTCCTCGAAACAACCGACGTTGCGGGGAAGAACATCATACTGATCGATGATGTCTTGAACCGAGGAGACACCATGACTACTGCCGTAGGTCGATTCAAGGATCGCAAAATTGCGAGGATACACGCCCTCGTCCTCGTCGGAAGAGAAGATCGGATGAATTCACTTCACCAGGCTGGCGTATCGGTGGACGCGGCGCTCCAGGTCGAGGGACGGTTCTTTCAGGTCCTTTTCATGTTGTGGGTGTCGCCCCTACTCCGATACTTTAGGAACGGGGCCATTCCAAACCGGCCCCACCGAGTGTACCGGCTCGACGTGCCCTCCAGCGAACCCGATAGAGGAGCGTATCGGCTGCTCTCCGCGATAACTGGGCTCAGAGAGGTTTCAGCAGTAACGGAAATACCGGCCGGAGACGGTGTTGATGGACCCGTGTATCACGGAACACTCGAAATTAACCCCGTCGTCATTCGAGAAGTTATTCGAGACGCCGGCACTGGGGCCGAAATTGATCAGGCAAAGGTACGCGTGTTTATCGCCCCCACTCCGTCACTGCATCTACACCTCTGTGGTATCTTCTGGCCGATAGGTGGCGAGGGAGCTCCTCCGGAGGCTTTGACCAAACGCGTGGCTGAGAGTATTCTTGAACTGATTGACAAAGCGCTCATGGACAAGCTAAACGGACTAGGCTACACCCTTGTCCCATTGCCGTCAGCCAGTTAGTGGCGGTCTCGGTCCCGCGCGCAAGTCAGTCGTTTGCTGGAGCCTTTTGCACCAGGTGAACCCGTCATCCGTCCCCGGTCTGCTTTTGACCTCTGTCACTGCCGTTCCGTCCCGCACGGTGCCTAGCTTCCGGATTGTCTCGACACTCTTGGGCGAATCGGGGAGAATCCGTTGCGTCGAATCTCCCGGTCGGGCATGACTCAAAGGCGGCTCCCGGTTTCTGTCGGAAGACGTATTCCGACGCGGAAGTGGCCGGCACCCGATCCTCGCCTTTCCCCATTCCCCTCGCGCCCCAGTCATTAGCTGACTCTCCGTGTCGGCCCCCACTATGTCCGACATTCCCCCCGGTTCCCTCGACCTGGTCGTCTCGATCCTCAACGCCAACCCGGGACCGCTCCGCCGCCGCCAGCTCCTGGCCGAGCTCGAAGCGCGGGGCCACCGAATCTCCCTCGCGGGCCTCAACCGCATCATCGAGTACGGGACCCGAGCGGGGCGGCTCTCCGAGGGTCCGGACGGGGCCCGGGCGACGCGGCCGAGCGCGTGAAGCTGCTCGTCAACCTTGAGCAAACGAAGCACACAACCCGCTCCTGCACCACAGACTCGTGGGACCTTACTCGTTCGACCAATACCGTAAGGTATCCGATTCGAAAGTGACCTACGCGCCGATAACCGCCGGGGTCAAGACGAGTTTGGTTTTGCCAGTGTAGAAGGGGTTCGCCGCTGCCCTAAGCTGGATGCCGACCCTCGCATCAACCGTCAGGGGACGACCGTCTCCGACCGCGCGCCCCGCGGGAATAATGACGTACGACCAGTAGGTCAGGGCCACGATCCCCCAGAGGTTGGGGTGACACCTCCCCCGCCGAGAGAGCCATTCGGTGGCGACTCTTTCGAAAATCCGTAGACTCTCGATTCTCAAGGTAATGCCTCCGAGTCACAGAATCCCAGGCCGATCCGGGGGGAGTTGGGGAGTATTTCCCTCGACCGCTTTCGACCAGGCCCGGCTTATCGCACCGACGACGTTCGACTCCGTCAGAACCGCTTGGGGGCCATCGAATTCGTGGGGGGCTTTCGTCTCCACGTGCAGCGCGATTTCATCGGGTTCGCCCAGAAGAAGATCTGCGATCCTACGGCCAGGGGGCCCCCGACTAACGAGTCTCACAGGGATTTCTGTGTAATGTGCAACATGATCGGCAAGCCCGAGCACCGCCATGTTGTGCCGGAAGCCATCGTGATCCTCGAGTTGAGAGACCAGCTCCGGGAAGGATGGAAGGGCCCTCGCCCGCGACAGGATAGCCACCACCCCGAAGAACGCGAGGCAGTACGGGAAATGGCCGGGGTATTGCCCCCGACCGTACTCCTTTGTGTAGAGATTCGCGTTTTCGTACAACGTGGCAAGGAGATGGCGCCGTGCGTTCCGAGGACGAGCTGAAGTCGCTCGCCGATCGGTTGCCTCGATTGCCTCCCACGTGTGCCCTAGTAATTCTCGGAGCTGGCCGTGGGTCGCGTCGTTCAACCCCCGGGGAAAACGTGGCCGCCTCGGGCATGTTCACTGGACGCGATAGCGCTCTTTGTGCTTCATACTACCACGGCCAATCCGAACTAGGCGCCATCGCCCCCATGGCGCTCCTGGAAAGAGGCTAGCGCTGCCCGGACTCGTTCGCTCCTCGCGGTCAGGTCATTGAACGCGCTGGTCCTAAGGGATCTCCGTCGAGATCGATCCTGAAACGAGGCACCCATTCACGTCAGACCCAACGAGGTAGACGACCCATTGGTTCCCCGAGATGTTCTCAGGGTTCGTCAGCAGGTCGAGTACGAGATTGTTGAAAACGGCTTGGTGCTGGCCCCACGACCAGGACCCTGCGTTCGTTCCCGTCAGGCTGTATGCGGCCACCGGAGTCCCGGCCAAGTTTACGACCGTCAGGCTCCAGAGCGGCCCCGGAGTGACTGTCCCACCTCCGGAATTCTGGATCTGGACTTTCAGGTTGCCGAGCTCCAGATTCGGCGAGGCGGACACGATGCTGGCGTTGTACCAGTGGTTCGGGCCGACCGTAGTCTCCCTTGGTGCCCCGATGGCCACGGTGGACCCCAACGGGTGCCCACTGAAGCCGCCACCCCGGAGACAGCTAACGGGGGCCGAGTTGAAGGTTGCACCCCACACCAGTGCGACGGCCACGCCGACACCGACCGCAACCGAGAGGGCTGATGCGAGGGCGCTGGAGGCTCGCATGGAATGGCGTACGGACCCTTCAGTCGAAGAACCTGTCGAGCGGTCCGCGGCTCAGTCCGCGGGCTCCTCGCTGTCCCGTCATCGACCGCGCCGGTCCTTCATTCGTGGAGCGCGGCTGGACCGGAAACGGCGCCATGCCGTCGCGGTCCGAGGTCCACGCCGATTTGAGCCGTGGTGACCTCGCTCGCCTCGACATGTAGGGGGGGTTCCGGTTCAAGGGCATGAATCGTTCCAGAAGCGTTATCCCTCCCAATTCTGATTCAAGCGGCGCCTTTTGATGGGCCCAAAAGAGTCCTCAGTCTTCGCCGTCGTGCTGGTCGGTTTCCTACTAGGGAACATCCTGCCTGATGGCGCCGGTCCGGTGCAAATCACCCCTACCCGCGAATATCAGTCGAGCGTTAGATCGGGGGTCCAATCCCCCATCCTGCCAACCGGGTCAAGCGTAGCACCAACTGCCGGGGATCTCGCTGCCTATGTCCCGCACCTTATCCCCGTTGGTCAAGGACCCTCCGGGATCGCGTATGACAGCATCCACGGCCGCATTTATGTCGCAAACCCGGGATCGCGCAACCTCTCGGTGATCAACGACTCGACTGAACAAGTTGTGGCAACGGTCGCACTCCCGTCCGGCCCAGCGGGTGTCGCGTACGACAACATGGACAACCGACTGTTCGTGAGCTGCCAATACCAACTGGTGGTGATCGACGCCACGACCTACTCGATAGTGACGACTCTGCCTATCGGCGGGGGATCTCCATTCAATGTGGCCGTCGACAGCGTGGCGGGAAAGGTGTACATCGCAGGGGTAGCATTTTCGAACGTCACCATCGTCAACGCCGCGAACATGACCGTCTCTGGCTATCTCAAGGTCACTCTTTCGCCGCCCAATTCCGTCGCCGTAGACGGAACGCGTCACCTCGTCTACGTTCCCAACTCCGCCTTCGGGGAGCCAACCGGGGGGGGCGGGGTTTCCGTGTACTCTGAGCTCGACAACTCGTTCGTCGGCTCGGCACCCTCCGGTCTCAACCCTAATGCGATGGTCGTCGACTTCGACAGCGGCCTGCTCTACGTAGGGGATGCCGGTTCGAACGAAGTAAGCGTGATTTCTCAGGGGAACAACAGCCTCGCAGCGACGATCCCGTTGCCGGGGGAGCCCAGCGGGCTCTCCTACGATCGAGCCGACCGATTCATCCTTGTTGGAGTCGTCAACGCGAACCAGGCTCTCATCATCAACGGATCTACAGATGCGGTGATCGGGGCGGTTCCCACCGGCGACCGTCCCGAAGGGTTGACTTACGACGGGGCCACCAGAACTCTCTACGTCGCGAACTCAGGTTCAAACACCGTATCAGCGATTCCGCTCACAAGCTCCACAGCAGACTACCCGAGCGAGGTATCCATCACTCCGACAGTTGCTTCGCTCCCCACCGGCGCCTCGAAGACCTTCCAGGCCACTGCCACTTGCGCCCCCTGGGCATGCGTTGGTCCGCTGAGTTTCCAATGGGCCCTCTCCGATTCCCTCGCAACGCTCAATGCCAGCGACCGCCCGTCAATTACGGTGATCGCGGGTAGTCAACCCGGATCTGACTCCCTCATCGTCACTGCCTCGTTGAACGGAGTCACTACCCAGAGTCAGCCCACGCAGATCGGAATCCTCCCGGGCCTATCCGCGGTCGCTGTGGCGCCCACCTCCGTGTCGGTCCCGCTGCAATCGGCACAGGCGTTCACCGTCTTCACTTCCTGCACTGGGGGTCCGTGCCCACAGGGGGCGACCTTCAACTGGAGCCTCGGAAGCTCGCCCGGGACTTTGAACGCAACGACTGGCTCCACAGTGGTCTTCCTAGCCGGGAACCAGTCCGGGACGGCTTCCCTCACGGTCCAAGCGACCCTCGACGGGCGCACTCTCGAGGCCAGCGCGACCATCGCAGTGGGGTCAGTCACCCAGAGCCCGCTGGCCGGCTGGTTTGGCCTCCCGGGATACGACGGGTTCTACGTTACTCTCGGAATCCTCGCCACGGGGCTCGCGGTCGTCGCGGTTTGGCGCCTTCGAAACCGGAGCTAGGCGTTCCTCCGCTTCGGTGCTCCTCGCGGTCCCGTCCTCGACCGCGCGGGTTCTTCGTGAGATTCACGCACGCGCCACGGTGACTCGAGCGACGCGTGACACGAACGAAGGAAGCCCCCGAATACCACTGTGGGTTCGAGGCGCGGTGAGACGGCGCATGGCGGTCATGTCGATGCCCAGACTCGGGGCCGTGTTGTCAAATGCTTCTCAATGCCTCACGGCGGAGCAGGGGGGTCAACCTCCGTCGCGATCTCGAAGCGGCGTCATTCGGCTGAATACTGGACGCGGCGTCTGGAGGCTACGAGTGTGGTGAGCACGAGCCGTCTTCCCAACCATGGTTCTCCAGCGTTCAAGTGGGCTTACTCGGCGATCATCGCCGCGACCCTTGCAGCACTGTGGGGAGGCACCTACCTCTGGCGCGGTCCCGGTTTCATGGCCGGATTCTGGCCCATCGAGCTAGCAATATCCGCGGTCTTCGTCCTCGGAGTTGTCCTTTTCTGGGATCAGTACCCTCTCTCCGCGTCTTTCGACGACCGCGGCGTCGCCGTGAAGCATCTCTTGGGCAAGACGAGGGTGGCCTGGAAAGACCTAGGCCCTCCAACGTGGAACGATGGCCCCTACGTCGTCTTCGGAACATCCCCGGATGCGCCGGGGTATCGCGGCTCCGCGTTTCGGGTCGACAGGCGCACCGCGAAGCAAATCCTCCTCTCGCCGATGCGACCCCCGTGGCCAATCCCGCTTGAGTTCCAGCGACTGGTCGAAGAGCCGTAACTCGCGCGCTCATCGCAGTCAAGTCATCGACCGCGCGGTCCCTTGAACAAGGCCGACCAGAAGGAGCCGCTCGTCGAGAAGGTTGAAGGGCGACTGTGGGCTGTATTGGTCGTGGAAGCGCCTTCGGCGAGCCCCTCCACATCGGGGTACGGTCGGCCCGTTCCTCGTAGTCGTCGTTCGGAGGGAACGGTTGCCGCGTCCCTCTTCACCGGGATCGCGGGGGTGCTGCTCGCCGGATGGGGTCTGTACTTCCTCTTGTCGGCGCTGGCGCCCCCACTCTGCCGGGGTCCCGGGGGGGATTGCGACGTCGCGTTTTGGGTCGCTTCGGGTCTGGTCCAAGTGACTCTCGGCTTTCCCCTGATTCTTATGGCGGTGACTCTCTGGCTCCGGTCGCGGTTTCACGTCGCGATCGGGGCGGCGATCCTCGCGGTTTGCGTGGTGGGTCTGGTGCTATCCTCAGGGCCTTCCCCGTTCGTGGTTGCGTTCGAGTTCATTCCGGGGATGCTCGGAGGGTTGTCGGCGGTGTTGTGGGCGCGTGCCAGCTCAGATGCCCGACCGACTTCCCACCCTAACTAGCGAAGCGCGCGCTCCTCGCAGTCAAGTCATCGACCGCGCGGTCCCTTCTTGAAGTTCGCGCGGAGGGGGGCCGCCCGCGCGACCACTATGAGGGCATGGTCGCCCTCAAGTCGCGCGCCGCCTCCGACGCATAAACTCGGCAGACCCTTATGAGACGGACGCCCGGTCACTTTCCCTCCCTGTGGGCTCGGGTGGATAGAAGAGTGGCTTTAGTTGAGAGGGCCCAGCAAGCATCGCGAATCCGGGCCGTGGTCATCTCGTTCGCTCTCGTGCTCGTCCTCGCGATTCCTTCATCGGTCGTGTATGAAGGGCCAACGGCCCTCGTGGGGTCGCCGGGCGCAGTCCTTCGTTCAGGCACCGGTGCGCCTTCCGGCGTGGGCCCGAACAAGATTTCCTTTAGCCAGGCACCGGCTTGCCCTTCAAGAACCTCTTCCTTACCGGTGTTCCCACTCACATGCCCAGTCCATCCCTCGGGGGCCGTCCCTTCTTCCAGTCCCCCCGACCCCAGCGCGCGTTGCTGCTCGGCGATGTCGTTTGATCCCGTGACAAACGCGACGTATCTCTTCGGAGGAGTGGCGTCTGGCCCCTTCCTAAACGACACGTGGACGTTTCGAGCCGACACCTGGACTCTCGTTCCTTCAATTGGCGGTCCTTCACCAAGAGGAGGGGCCATGATGACCTTCGACCCGACACTCGGCCTCGTCCTCCTGTACGGCGGGTTCAGCCCGACCAATGCGATCCTATCGGACCTTTGGGCGTTCAACGGGAGTACGTGGACCCTTCTCAATGCCAGCGCTCCGCTCGGAGGCCGCGCTGCGGGAGTTTTCGCGTTCGATCCCTTGCTGGACGGCGACATCCTGTTCGGCGGCAACACCAACGGCCCCTCTGGATCGGGCTGGGTGCCGACGAACTACACGTGGCTCCTACGCGGGGGCTCCTGGATCAACGTGACCACCACAGCAGGGACAGCGCCTCCCGCGGCAGCAGGGATGGCGGGGGACTACGATCCCAACATGCACGGAATCCTGGTCTTTGGAGGAGGAACGGTACTCGGCTACCTGAACGGCACGTGGCTCCTCCGGAACGGGTCTTGGAGCAGTGTTTCCACACCGGTCGGTCCGGTTGGCCGATGGTACGCCGCCATGGCGTTTGACGCCGGCGACAATGAAACCCTCCTGTTCGGTGGAGAGGGGGGATCAACGGGGTCCACCGTCTTCTTCGACACATGGGTATTCCGTCACAACGCGTGGTCGGAATGGAACGGGACCGGAAGACCTTCCCCACTTGGGGCGATCCAGTCATCGATCGCAGTGGACCCGAACACGAGCGGTGTGGTGGTGTTCGGAGGTTTCACCGGTAGCGCCCGGCTTAACGCCACGTGGGTCTTTGCTGAAGGGAACTGGTCACAGGTACTCGTCTTCCCCCTCCCGACTCCAGGAGGTAATTCGATGGTCGCTTCCGCCCCCTCCACGAACCTCACGCTGCTGGTTACCCCTGGCTACGGAAGTACCACCTCGCAAACATGGGAGCTGGTAAACGGGTCCTGGAGTTTGCTGAACCTCTCCCTGAACCCACCGTCGTACTGGTATCCTTCCTTTGCCTACGACCCCAGCGTCGGATGCTTCCTCCTCTTCGGCGGCGCCTACGCCGCCGACCCCGCTACGGTCACGAACGCTTCGTGGGCCTTCTGCTCGGGAGCGTGGACCGACGTCTCCTCGAGAGTAGGGAATGCCCCATCTCCGCGGTGGGGAGCGCAAGTGGCGTACGATCCCTACGAACTCGGCCTGGTCCTGTTCGGAGGTTCCAACGGAATTCGCAACTTCACCGATACCTGGGAGCTTCGGAACTGGACCTGGTCGAATCTGGGGCTTGCGGTCCATCCGGGAGAGGGTGGTTTCGCACAGGCAATGTCCATGGCTTATGACCCTGAAACCGGCGGCGTGATTTGGGTCGGAGCGAGCGGACAGGTGTTGGGCATGACCGAGATGTGGACATTCTCGAACGGGACTTGGGCCAATACGAGTGATCAGCTCCCCGCCCGCCTGGCCGACGTGACCGGGGTAGCACTTGCCTATGATTCCGGCGACGGGTACCTCCTTGGGTTCGGAGGAGCGTGTTACCAAGGGTGCAGTCCATTGGCCGGTGAGTACCGCGGCAACGAGACATGGGAGTATTCGCTCGGATCCTGGAAGCTGCTCTCACCCTCCCTTGCGCCACCGGCCCGAAGCGAGGGGCGGATGACGTACGACTCGGGCTCGAGCTCCGTGATATTGGTGGGCGGGAGCGGACGCGTCCCCTTAGGGGACACGTGGGCGTACTCGGGAGGCAATTGGACGGAACTCTCCCCGCTGCTCGTCGTTTCCCCGGGGGCGGTGGACATAGGACGAAATGTCTCGGTCACCATCCGGCCGAGTGCTCTTACGGCCGTGCACTCCGTTACGGCGGGGGGCTGGCTTGCCGTCGGGTGCAACCCCACTCTGCAGCTCGTCTACCGATGTTTCCTCGCGTCGCCGGGCGAGTATCGAATGAACGCTACGATGACAGGGGTGAATGGTCTCGTAGCGGTCGCGAGTGGAACCGCCGTCGCTAACCCTCTCCCCACAATCCAATCGGTGACCATCGATTCGGCTGGTCCGGTGGTAGGTCAACCGTTTACTGTTTCGAGTATCTGGTCGGGAGGAACCGCTCCGTTTGGGTTCACGTACTCTGGGCTGCCCGCGCCGTGCCCCAGTCAGAACAGTTCAACGATTCGGTGCACGCCTACGAATTCGGGAAACTATACGATAACCGTCTCGATCCGGGACGCCGATGGCGTGTATGCCAACGGGACCGTCCTTGTCTCTGTCGCGCTCTCGGCGGCGACACATGGGGGGCGAGGTAGCGCTAGCACGCAAGGGTCACTTGAGTTGTGGCTCCCCGTCGTTGGGGTGCTAGGGCTCGCCTCCGGACTGTTTGCCCGCCGAGTCTACCTTCGTCGCGAGGCTGCACGGTTGCTCTCGGGAATGAGGGAGGTCGCGACGTCTTCAGTCCCCTCGAACGACGGGGAGTCGCGCTCCGGCCACTAGCTTGGGTCGAGGGGTGATGCCGGTTCCGGGAGGATCAGGTCCTCCCGCCATTCGACCGAGCACTCGGGACCACCAGGTGGGTTCCCTCGCAAACCGACATTCCGCCCTCCTAGACCTCGCTAGGTCTGCGATCCGGACCTTGGAGAAGCTCGCCTCGATGCCTCGTCTAACTGACGAGATTGAGTCGCCTAACGACCACACCCAAGAGGGGCTCGCCATCTTGCTCGGCCTCAGCCAAGAATCGATGAGCCGCATACTAACCCGGCTTGTGATTGCGGGATTGGTCTCCGCCTCCCGACGGCACGTGCCCGGGCGGCGACTTCGGGTCAAGACGTACGACCTGACGCCCGCGGGAGCGAGGTTCCTCGACGAACTCCGTCGACCTTCTCCATGACGCCAACCCTTCGACACAATGCGAGGTCCGGCTCGGCCACGTTCATGCGGTCTGCGCGGTACGTCGCCCGCTCATCGCGGTCGTGTCATCGACCGCGCGGTCCCTTCATGAAACTCGCGCCGAGGCTGCCGCCGGCGCGAGTATCATGAGGGCACGGCCTCGGTCCTCGCTCCCATCGCTCGTCCCGAGGCCTCCGCGCTCGCTTCGCGCCGATGACCACGATGAGCGCGCTGCGCGCCTCGAACGCCGAACCCGTTCCGCCGACTTCGACGTTCACCCCCGTCCAGGGGGCCGGATCCGCCGTCCGGGTCCTCGTCCCGGGCACCGAGCGGACCTACGAGAACCGCGAGGTCCTCCGCGGGATGGGCCTTCGCTGGGACCCGCCGACGCACGCCTGGCACGGCATTCTGACCCACCGCGAGCGGGACCACCTCCGCGAGCGGTTCGGCCTCGCCGTCCGCGCCGTGGTCGCGCTGGAATCGTTCCCGGCCGGGACGGAGACCCTTTCCGCACCCCCCTCGCCTCCGAAGCCTCCCCGAGGGCCCTCGCCTTCGACAGCGGCCACGCCGAATCCCGAGACCCGCCTCGTTGCCCACGACTACTCAAGGACGCGGGCGGAAACGCGGGTCGCGATCCGCGACACGGCGGACGACCTCGCGGACCCGTGGGCGCCGATCCTGGGGAGCCGCTTCTCGCTCCGGGACGTGACGAGCGGCCTCCCCGACGACTCCCGCGACGCGGACGAACGGCGGGGGGAACGTGCGCTTCGCGAGCTGCGCGAGCGGGTGAAGCGTGCGCGGGCGGTGATCGCGACGACGCCCGGTCTCTCGGAGATCCTCGCCGCGGACCCGCGAAGGGCCGCGATGTTCTACGCCCGATGGGGAATTAGCCGTAGCCGACTTTTGGCTGGAGTTCCGAACGTGCCGGACCCTCTCTGTCGGGCAGGGTTTGGGCCACAAAGCCCAAGCTGAGAAGGTCTGTAGGGGTGCGACCCCGACCTTCGGACTAAACCGAACATGCTAGATGCCACCTCGATGTTGATAGGCCTAGGTGTTGGCGGGCTGATTGCAGCCGTCGTGGGGACTTTCGCATGGCGGTTGGGCCGATCCTCCGGCGTAATGTGGGACTCGTCAGTGCGGACGGAACTAGCGGCGGCGAAAGCGCAGTTGGATGAGCGCCAACGGTCACTCGACACGCTCCGGGGAGAGTTCAACTCATTCCGCGCCGACGAGGTGCGACTTGCCAAGGAGTTCGAAAGCCTAAGCGCGCGTGCTCTGGACGAGAACACGCGTAAGTTTCTGCACCTCGCGGCGGAGACCCTGTCTCCCGTGGGTAGCCAGCTCAAGACGCAACTCGACGGTCAGCTGGGGAAGCATCAGGAGTCAATCAACGGTGTCGTCAAGCCGCTCGAGAAGGCGCTGAAGGACATGCAGGACCTCGTGCATGCAACGGAACAGGTTCGGGGAGCAGCCTTGGGCGGGCTCGACAAGCAACTCCAGGGACTCATGGGAAGCACCGAGGCGCTTCGACAGGAGACCAACGCCCTTGCCACGGCACTTCGGAATCCCCAAACCAAAGGGAGGTGGGGAGAGATTGCGTTGCGCCAGCTCGTCGAACTGTCCGGGATGACCGAGCACAGCGACTTCGAAACGCAGGTCTCGCTCGGCGCAGTCGATGAGCGAATCCGACCCGACCTGATCGTCAGGCTACCGTCAAAGCGGGTGGTGCCAATCGACTCGAAGATGAGCACGGCAGATTTCCTTCGCGCCCTGGAGGCACGGGATGACAAGGAACGCGATGCCGCCCTGGACGCCCACGCGGTGGCGGTTCGAGCACGCGTAAAGGATCTTGGTTCGAAGGAGTACTCAGAGAAACTCTCCGAGCTCGGCGTCACTCCTGAGTTCGTGGTCATGTTCATCCCCGGTGACAATTTCTTTGCGGCAGCCCTTGCCCGCGATCCGTCCCTGTTCGAGGACGCCGCGAAGCGCCATGTCATGCTTGCGAGTCCCACGATTCTGCTTCCCCTCCTCCGCGTCGTGGAGATTGGATGGAGCCAAGCAAGGTTACAGGAGAACATCGACACGGTCCGAGATACTGCCCGAGACCTCCACGACCGGCTCGTGACACTTACCGGGCATCTCCTCAGGATGGGGTCAAGTCTGGAGAACTCCGTAGGTGCTTACAACGCCCTCATCGGGTCGTACGAGTCCCGAGTCATGGTTCAGGCTCGAAAATTCCGGCCTCTCGGCGTTGATGGCGCAAAGACCCTTCCGGACTCGGTCGGTCCGATCGATGCGAGCGTGAAGCGCCTGAGTCCACCGGTGCCGCCGGAAGTCTCCTCTGAGGGCCAATAGGGGCCCCCTTCCGGCTTTCGCCAACCGATCTACAACTCCCACCGTGCATACCTGCGTTTCTCCGCGGGTCCTCCCCGCTCCCTTCGGTCGCGGGTCCCCCCCGCGGTGGCGGGGCGCGTGGTCGACCCCTTGCTCCCTCCCCCGGCGAGGGAGCAAGATGGTCGAGAAGGACGAGTACGACCGCGCCTGGGAACTCCGCGAGGCGGCTAACCGAGAGGAGAAGAGGCGGGATTCCATGCGACCCGCAATCCAACGGGCCACCCGGATTACCGTGATCACCCTCCTCGGGCTGGGACTGCTTCTGGTTGCCCTCGGGGCGGAAAGCCTCGCGACCCTCGACGCCTGCATCGCAGACCCGGTGTGCTTGTCCATGGCTTGGGATTCAACCTTTGAGGAGTTCTTCGGAATCTTGTCGGTCGGGATCGCGCTGTCGGTCTACGGAATCGTCCGGCTGACCGTCAAGCTCAGAGTCGAACCTGTAACGGGACCTTCGTGACCTGTGCCGACTGGCGTGCCACTGGCGAGTGCCGCTACCCCGTCCCCCTTTTCTAAAAGGTCGGCACGTCGGCACAACTCGGCACCCCCGTGTCGGGCCTTCTGCTACCCGGTCCCCCGGACGCCTCCAAAGTAGTACTCGCGGCACTGCTTCCCCGAGAGTCGGACCCTCCGGTTCGGGACCCCGAGGAGGGCCATCGCCATCCCGACCCTGCGATCATCGAGCCCCTCCTTCTCCCACGGACGGGCCAGGGCGATCAGGTCGTCGGCGGTCCCCCATTCCTTGCCGGCCGTGAAGGCTCGAAACGCGAGTTCCCGAACCCGGTCTTTGTTGGCGAACACCGGTCCCTGGCCGGGCGGAGACCCATCGTCCGTGACTGCCGTCTCGAGGTCCAGCTCGGCTTGCGATCCTTCCACTTCCTCTCCTCCCTCCATCCACGG
>DASRSW010000075.1:0-9830 GCA_035656275.1 Thermoplasmata archaeon | reverse complement strand
TGGGAGTTACCGTCTGCAAGTTGTAGACGAGCACCCGGACGAGGCCGCTCTCCAGCTGGCACTGGAACTGTGCCACGGTCGATGCGGGCGGATCGTTCCCTTCACCGACCGCTTGCATGAACGCCGGGGGAGAGACGAGGTCGAGCCCGGTAAAGTTGGCCAGGTAGACGAAGATGTCCTCGGTCGCCGCGACGTCGACCCCCGCGTACGACCCTTTGATCGCCGTGGCGCGGCCGTAGAGCTCGCCCAGCGAGCTGTTGAGCGCCGCGAAATTGGTGCTTAGCACGCCGCGGGAGTTCGGCTGGATTTGGACGAGGTCGGAGTACATCGCGGCTACCGTCCGATTCACGTAGTCCGGACTGTACCACACATGGGGGTTCCCCCTCAGGATCCCCCCCCCGAGGTTTACGCCGTTGAGCTCGCCGACGTTGAGGAGGATCTGGCTCGGATTGTTGTCGGCAGCGGCAAGCCGCGTCGCCCAATCATCATAGCCAACTCCGTTCACGATCACCAGCTGGGCGCCCGCCATGGCGGCAGCATCGGAGCTGTTGGCCTCATACTCGTGCGGGTCGGCGTTGGGGTCGGTCACGATGCTCAGCACGGAGGTGAGGTTGCCCCCCAACTGACCGACGAGGCTGCCCCAAAAGTTCTCGGCCGCGACGACATGGATCACCCCGCTGGGATCCAAAGCTCGCGGCGAGGCCGCGCCCACCCCAGCCGCCAAGGGGTCCCCGCCCGCCTGGAGTCCGCTTATGGTCGGTCGAACGGGAGAGACCGCGGTGGAGAGTCCCGACGTGGCGCAGGGGTTGTCCGATCCCGTGCTCGTGTAGACGGCGTAGCCTAGCGCGCCGGTGGCCATCACAACCGCGACGGCGATCGCTGTGGTTCTCTGTCGTCGGCGCATGTGTCGAACTCTTCTTCGCCCCGGCGCTCTCCGCTGGCTCAGTCCCTCTTGGGAGAGGCGTCGCACGGGGCGATGGGCTGCCCGTGGGGACACCGGCTCGGGTGCAGCTGGGCTCGGCAGATCTCCTCGACCACCCGGTGCGATAACGCGAGGTCGATCTCGCGGGCGGCCTCGCAGGTCTCCGCCGGGGTGAGCCCGGATCGTCCGAAGAGGGTCTCCGCCACACGGTGGTGCCGCTGATATTCGGCAAGCGTCCGCTCGCCCTTGGGAGTAAGTCGGCTCTTACCGCGGAACCGAGCCACGAGGCCGAGTCGCTCCAGCGGGGTCAACCGACCGAGTGCCGAAGGGGGGCTCAGCGCGAGAGATTTCGAAATGGTCTTCAACGAGGCCCCGCGGGCCTCCGTCTGCGAGCGAGAAACCACCTGAAGGGCGTCCAGCTGCCGGCGGGTCAACCTCTGGAGAGGCTCCATCACCCGTCAATGCCTCAAATGATTATAAAGATGGCCCTAATTATTAGTACATATCAAGTTTTGCACGCATAGTGCGGCCGGCTCCTCGGGCATGCAGGAGGAATATGCCTCGGCGGGGACGCGCCGAAGGCCGCGGATCTCTCTGCAGATGGGGTTTCCGACTGGCGCGGGCGAGACCTTGTTCTATATACGGCCAGGTCGGCGTAGGTCGTGCACGCATGACCACCGAATGTGAGAGTCCGGGCTGTCTCCACCAACTACGGCTGCACGGCGCCGACGGACGTTGCCGGGCCTGCGCCTGCGTTGCCTACACTCGTGGGGGCCCCGGCCACCAGACCCGCGCGGCCAGGAAGCAGATCGCCCAGGCCTTACGGAAGTGGTAACCTTCTAGAAGGAAGCGTGGACTCTTCGCGGACTCGAGGTGGACCACTTGCCACAAGGTCAGCCGAAAGTCTTGGGTGGCATTCATTCGCACCCGCTAAGGCGAGCGTGTGCGACTGCGTTCTCCCCCCGAGGCGGCCCAGCTGGACCCGTTCCCCGTACATCACGCTGGAATCTGTAAGGTTCCGGACGTCTACCGATGGCGTTTGACTGGCTCTCGAGTTCCGTGATTCTCCCTGAGCTTCACGCAGCCCTAGGCGCAGGCGTAGTTTTTGGCGTCTATCTGCTGCTCGGGGGCCTAGGTCGCGCTGGATCGGGCGCCCGTCCGTACTACTACTGGAGTCGTCTCGCCCTGGTCGGTTTCCTCGTCATCGTCTTCCTGAAAGAGCTATTGTGGGACCCCTTGAACGAGAAGAACAACCCCTTCGTCTGGCAGGGGCTCATCGACTTCGGTTGGTACACGGTAGGAATCGTGATTGGTCTCGCGGGGACCTACGCCAGGTACCGCCGGCTGTAGCGCGTGACCTGAGACCCACCTGCCTTTCGAACCAGGCATGGAGGCGCGACGGCCGGGTCGCACCCGGACTCAGGCTCCCCTCGAGCACAGCCTGCAATCTCGGGGACTTAGGGTCGGCCACCCTGGCCGAGTCCAACGTTATGCGCCCTTGAAGAAGGTCGCCGTTGCCCTCTGCGACGACACTGTCGCGAGCCCCTTTCGGGGCTCCTAACTCGCCCTAGGAACGCCGGCCCGCCCTCCCGCAACGTTCCGACGCCCAGCGAGGTGGAGGTGCGTCAATCGGATTCCAGGAACCCTATCCTCCGCCCGGACGCAGTCCGACGGACGCAAGGACGTCCTCGTGGCTGCGCGCAAACTCCTCCCGCCGAAGCGAGGATACTTCGAGGTACTCCAGCTCCCGCCAAATCGGCGGCGTCGACTTCAGGCCGTCGGCCTCCCCTCGGAAGAGGAAGCTGAGGTCCCAGTGATCCTTCCACTCGGGCCGACCGGCGGGTGAGTACTGCTCGGAAAGGACCACGGGTTCGCCCAGTGTCGTTCGCACTTCCGGGAGCTGCTCCGCCAGGATCCGCTCGGCAGCGGTCCGGGGGGACTCCCCGTAGAGTAGATGGGAGGAGGGAATCACCCACCGCCGACTCGAACTCTCCCGCATCTTCTGCGTCCAGGAAGCCAGACGGTCCCAGGGGGCGGTTGGATCTGCCTTGCCGAGGAGGACGCTCTCCGGGTGTCCGCGGGGGGAGAGGATGACAAAGGCGCTGAGACAGAAACCGCCCGCAGAAATCTGGTGGATGCTGGATTCGTAGCCCTCGACCAGGGGAGTGAACCGGCAGAAACGACGTTCCGTCAGCATCAGAGCCCCACGACGGGGGGCTCACTTAGACCTTGTGACCCGAATACCACAAAGCGAAGAAGACCGCAGAATCAGCTGGCCGCGAATCCCGTTGCACACAACTTTAGACGGCGTCGGATGGGATTCATCCACCACATTTTTCCACGGCGCCGACTTCACTCCGCCGATGCCCGAGCCGCAGATTCCTCGGTGGCAGACCGGGGCCGTGGTCGCGAGTGTGATCCTGGCCTCCGTGATTGTTCTCGGGCTGTCCGGAGGCCCGGCCCCCTTCCCCTGCGTCGGTGCGCCCCCGGGCGGAGAGTGCGGGGCGACGCTCACCCGCTCGAATCTGACGTACGCGACGGAGGATATCCTCGTACCGACCTCGGGAGCCGGGGGAAGTCCGGTCACTCAGGTGTCCTACCAGGGCGTGTTCTTTCGGATGTGGCCCGAGCACCTGTCGGAGGGCCCCCCCGATCTCCAAGGCACCGGGACCGAACCGAACGGAGTCGGCCTGGCGTTCATCCTCCTCTCCAGCAATCTGTCAACCGGAGGGAATCCTCCGCCCACGAACGCGACCGTCCGGACCTGGTTCTCCCCGGATGGGGTCTTCGGGGCCGCCTGGCTGGCGCTCATCGGTGATTCGATCGAGGTTCAAGTGGCGGTCACCGAGCCGCTGCTCCAGTTTCGCGCCGAATCGGTGACACTCCCTCCCATCGGGACGGGTGGGATGGATTCCCGAACCAGCTTCGCGTTCGAGGGCGCCGCCTTTTCGATCCAGATCGTCGACTGGTACTCGCCGGCGGGACCGGCGCTGAACGCGACGGTGCTCGAGATCAGTGGGGCGTTGGTCGGCCTCGCGCTGTGGGCCGGACCCCTCGTCGCCTGTAGCGTATCCGGCGATACTCCGCCGGGGATCCTGAACAACGCATCGTGCCTCGAGTCAGCCGCCCCGGACCATGGAGTGGCGCTGGTCTGGGATGGGTTCCTACAGGTCACGCTGCTCGTCCGCGGCGTCGTCACCGCACCTAGCTAGTCGTTTCGGGGCCGTCAATGCCCGGCCCCCTCGGGGTCTGCCGTCCGCCTGGAGGCCTCCGGGCTGGCGAGGGGCGGCCCTTTCACGCGGCTCCGCGACCTAGCGGGGCGCCGGCGGGGGTGGGACCGGGCTGTACCACCCCGCCGCCATCTGCTGCTCACGGATCGCGTCTCCCAGCTTCACGTATCCGATGATGTAGAGGATCCCCGGCAAGAGGCCAAAGAAGAGCGAGAGGATCCCGAAGACGAGCGTCGGAGCCTGGGCCCCGACGTAATCGCCGGCCTTGATGGGCAGGTACGAGAGGGTGTAGGCGAGGTAAAGGAACAATCCCGTCACGAGAACCACCAGGGACACGACCGAGACGGCCAGCCACGAGTAGGCGAACGGCGCGAACACCGCGAATCCGATCACGAACCCGAGCCCAATCACCAGGATCGCAGCCCCAATCACCTGGAAGACCAGCGCGACCAGCACGAGCGATTCGGCGGTGCTGGCAGAGGGGGGTCGATAGTTGGCGCGGGGGAAGCCCACCGTTGGGACCGGAAAGGCTGCGGACATGGACGGGACGAGGACGTCGAGACTACTGAGGGATTCGTCAATCTCAATTCACGGCTCGGCCCCCCGTGTACCAGATAGCCGTCCGGGGGCTACGGGGGGAGGCGCTGCCCGTGAGTCCGTCCAGTGAGGTGCTGTGCCCGAAGTGCCAGCGGCGGTTGACGGTGGAAGAAGGCTGGCGGCTGGCGACCTGCCCCGGTTGCGGGCAGGTCCTGTCTCGGATGGATGAGGATCCGGACTACGACTGACGCTCGGGAGCAGGTTTGGCCCGGTTCCGCTGGATCCGCCGCGCGCCCCCCGGGCCGTCCGCCGTCAGGTCCCGGACAAGTCGCCTTCGGGACTCCTCTGAGGTCGGGGCTACGATCGGCTGAACCCGAGGTTGACGGATTTGAACCCGGTCGTGGCGCCGGTAACGGGGTCGGTGATCTCGACGGGAGCCAGGGTTCCGGGCGCTGTCTGGCGTGACATGAGGTCGAGCCCCAGTTTCGTGAGCTTCGCAGTAACGCTGAAGTCGGTGAACGTCGGAATGACGTCGATGAGGCTCATCTTCTCCAGCTCTCGGACGCTGTCGCTGACGGTCTCGTCGAGCGGGCCGGGGAACTCCTTCTCCCGCCCTTCCGGTTGGCCAGCGTCCCCCGGGTCGTAGAAGTGCCAGAGGAGCTTGATCGCGGTCGGGTAGAGCTCGACCTCCTTGTAGTTCAGGCGGGCGGCCAGCCCACCGACCCCCCGGGTTTCGTCAGGCTCATCCTCCTCAGGCGGGGCCGCCGGCTTCCTGGACCGGAAGAATCCCACGATCTTCTCCCCGTGCTACAAGTAGACAGCCCGAACGCCGGCCCGGTACATAATCCCCCCATAGTCGCCGACCGGAGCGCTCTCGGCCGATCGGTCCCCCAACGGTAGCCGGTTTCACCGGACCGTTGACCTTATTCTGGCGGCGGACCGTGACCTCGCAATGGGCACCATCGTTCAAGTCAACGTGAAACCCGAACCGAAGGCGGGGACTGGCCTCCAGAAGTCTCCCGTCGCCGCTGCGGCGGTTTCCGTGACCGGCGTTCAAGGGGATTTCAACCGGTACCGGCACGAACAGATGCACGACGACCCCGACAGCGCCGTGCTGCTCATGCCCATCGAAACGCTCGAAGAGCTCCAGGCCGAAGGCTGGCCCGTCCGACCGGGTGATCTGGGGGAGAACATAACGACGCGAGGGATCGCGTATGCCGCGCTGCCCCCCGGCGCGACCGTCCGGGCGGGAACGGCGGTGCTCCAGGTCAGCCGGGCGTGTGACCCTTGCTCCAATCTCTTCGAGCTCCCCTATGTGGGAAAGGACCGGGGTCCCCAGTTTCTGAAGGTCATGATGGGGCGTCGAGGGTGGTACGCCCGCGTGCTGAGGCCTGGTCGCGTCAGCCCGGGAGACCGCGTCGAGCTCGTTGCGGCCCATGACGCCCCGACAACGGCTTAGAGTTCTGGTGGCACTTCCGGGGAAGACGAGCTTGGAGTTCCCGGCTCTCAGTCCCAGCGATTGCATGCGTCAACCGGGCGGACCCCACTGGGTCCGGCGGGGGAGGGGCGAGCCGGAGGAACCGTCAGATTGCTGTCTCTAAGCAAGGGTTCTTCTCCGCCGACCCTCTGCGCCCAGATATGATTGGAAGCCCTCCGCCACCCCCACCGCCCTCGACGCGGACTCCAGGCCCGACGAGTCAGCCTTTCGCGGGCGTAGTTCTGGTGTTCGCCGGCTTGCTCCTGGTAGGAATCGGCTTCGCCGTGTGGGCGTTTGGAGACTATCGCCTCGTTGGCGGGACAGCGCCCATCCCTAGCGGCCTCCAGTCGTATTGGATGCTGACGGCGGCCGGAGCCGCCGTCACGGCCACGGGGTTCCTCGTCGCGACGGTCGGCTGGGTCGTTCTGGCCCGGTGGGGTCCCAAGGCGGTCGGAGAGACCGGCGGGATTCCCCCTCGATCCACCGCGCGTCTCGTAGGGATGATCCTCGTCGTCCTCGGGGGCCTAACGTTGTCTGCCGGCGAATATGGGGCCGCTACGGTAAATTGGCTGGAAGCGACCGGCTGGTCCCCGGGACCGGGACTGCCCTCCGCATGGCTCTTTGCTCTGGTCCCGTCCAGCACCGCAGTGGGAGTCCTCCTCGGGGGACTCGGGTGGTTCACCTATCAACTGGCCGGGGCGGGGAAGACAGGGTCGGGTTGAAGGCGCCCGCGATGTCTCCCTGGTACGGAGACCGGCCCAACGCCTTCACCTTCTGCGCGGACGGGTGGAGGTTCGTCGGGGAACGCGATCTCTCGCTAGCACCCAGATCGACTCTAGGGGCCACGAGCGGCCGAACTCCAACTCGCGCAGCCCCAAGTAGCTGGTGAGCGGATGTCGCGGCGTCGGCAGTTCGACGAGCCGTTCGACGGTGAATCCGCTCGACCGGAACAGCTCGATCCACCCGCCGTAGGTGAGCTGAAAGTTCACCTCGCGCGGGTAGGCGATGCGGTGGAGTCCGAAGTAGGGGTACTTCAGCCGTCGGCCCATTCCGTAGCTGGTCCGTGACTGGATCACGGTCCGCCAGGGACTGGAGGTCGCGAACACCAGCCTCCCCCCCGGCCGGAGAATCCGCCCGGCCTCGGGGATAGCCCACAACGGGTCGGCGAACGTGAGGCCCCCCCAGTCGCAGAAGGCGATGTCGAACGATTGGTCCACGAAGGGAAGTCGCTGGATGCTCGCGAGCACGAGAGGAAGAGGCACATCGGCCCGAACTCGCAGCCGGGCCGCCTGATGAAGTTGCGACCTCGACAGGTCCACCCCGACCGGGTGGGCGCCGTGGAGGGCGAGACCGATCGACCATCGCCCTGCACCGCACCCCAGCTCGAGGATCCGCTTCCCCCGGACGTCACCCAGCAGTCGTAGGCGAGACTCGGGTATCCGCCAGAAACCCCAGCTCATGCCCCCGGAACGCGAAAGCGACTGGCGGTGTTTCCGGTCGTACTCTGCGCTCTGGCGGTTCCACATCGCCCGGTTGAGCCGTTCGGCCCGGGAGAGCGTGCTCGGCCTGTGCTTGGGCCCTCGCGGCGGCTGGCGGGTCGGAACCATGGACCGGCGGGCGCTAGTCGTCCGGCCTTATGGCGCTGGTTGCGCGGCGCTCATCCCAGTCTGACGCGAGGGTCGAGGTAGGCGTAGAGAATGTCCACGACGAGGTTCACCAAGACGATGACGAGCGTGAAGAGGAGGGTGGAGCCGAAGATGAGGCCGTAGTCGAAGGGCCGTTGGATCGAGTAGGCGAGGATGAGGCCCACCCCCCGCAGGTTGAACACGAACTCAATGATGGGGAACCCCGAGACGAACCCCGCGAACGTGAGCCCGAGGACGGTCACCGTGACGTTGAGCGAGTTCCGTCCGGCGTGGCGTCCGACGACGGTGCGCTCGGGGACCCCCTTCGCGCGCGCCGTGCGGATGTAATCGAGGTTCATCACCTCGAGCATACTGTTGCGGACGAATCGGAGAATGCTCGCGATCGTGCCATAGGCGATGACGACCGCCGGGAGGATCATCCGACGGAGGGAATCCCCGGCGAGATACAGATTGCCGTGCACGAGCGCGTCAATGGTCGGGAACCCCGTCGGCGAGGTCTGTTCATAGGGTCCGACCCACGACGGAAGCCGTTGGTTCGGAAAGCAGGTGAGCGGCGGCCAGGAACCGTACCAGTCGGTGAACGAGAACGCCGTGCCCTGGCAGTGGAGGTTGGGCCCCTGGATGGTGATGACGAGGAAGATGAGCAGGATGGCCAGCAGGAAACTGGGGATGGCGAATCCCGAGAACGACATGACGCGGGCCCCCTGGTCGATCGGCCGGTTCCGGTGCGCGGCCGCGAGGTTGCCGAGGGGGATGGAGACCACGAGCGTGAGCAGCAGGGCGAAGACGGCCAGCTCGGCGGTGTACGGGAGGAAGTAACCGAGCACCGTGGCGACGGTCGCCCCGTTGGTCAGACCGATGGAGCGACTGGCGTAGCTACCGGCATCCGTGAACCCCCAATTCAGCGTGAGGCTGTTGTACATGTAATGCGCCCATTGCGTCGTGATCGGCTGGTCCAGGCCCAGCTGATGGATCCCGCGGACATACCCGGGGTTGTCGCACAATCCCGGTTGCTGGATGCCGAGCTCGCTGCAGGGGACCTGTGGGTCGTAGCCGACCTTCGAGGGTCCGAGGTACGCCAGTAGCTTATCCTGAACGGGGAGCAGCGCGACCATGGCAAAGGTCACGGTCATCACGCCGAGGACGACCGGGATGACGAGAAGGAATCGCCGGACGATGTAGACCCACATCTTCATCGACTCCTCCCGCGGCTTCCGACCCCAACCGAACTATAAATGGTCCGAGCGGCGGGCGATCCCCGCTGCCGCCGGCGGAGGTATCCCGGGACTCCGGGCCCCGGCCGGAAAACACTCCGCACAGGGACGTCGGTAGGCCGAGCCAGGGGCCGAAGGCCCGCGGGAGAGTGTTTCTATCGGGAAGAGCTACCCCAGAAAGTGGCCGGTGGGCTGATCCTCGCCGAATGGCGGACGCTCCCGGGGTCGGCTCCCTGCCCCGGCTGTGACCGCGGGACGATCCCGTCGGGAGCGCGCGCCCTGGTCTACCGTCGGGGGCCCCGGGGAACGGATCGGCTGATCGGACAGAACTTCCACGGGTTCGCGTGCCTCGCTCGACGCGCCGACCAGTGCGCCTGGGAAGAGCAGGACCGCGGATCCGACCGGGCGGATGCGTACCGAGAGGTGGAGAGATGGGCGGCCGACCAGGACCGGCGTCGCCGCCAGACCCCGGTCGGCTGAGCGAATCGGCGCAGCCCCGGCTCAGGCGCCGGGCGGAGCCCCCGGAGCGATCGGAGGCGGCGGCGGCGGGCGGTTCACGGGGCGCGCCTGCCGGGGCGGGGCGCGTCTACGCGGAGGCGTTCTTCTGGGAGAAAGCAGCGTCATGAGGACGATGCCGGCCAATAGGCCGACTCCGAGCCCGATCGCCAGGTAGGCCGTCCAATCCAACCCGCCGGGGAGCCCCCCGGTGCTGGGGGTCCCGGTTCCCGGGCCGTTCTGACTGGCGGGGCCCACTTCCACCGAAACGTTCTCGCTGGAACCGGCGCCTCCCGCCGAGTCGACGAC
>DASRSW010000074.1:0-1563 GCA_035656275.1 Thermoplasmata archaeon | reverse complement strand
CTTTGCGCGGCGGTGGGGCCGACCTGCACATGGGCCGAGTTCGGACGAAGGCCCACCCCCCAACTTGCCAGGGTACCGCCCGAGATTCCAGGTAGTAATGCCAGAACGACGAGGCCCGACACGACGACGAGACTCATGGCTCCAATCGCGCCGGCTCTGGAGGGTGTCATCGGGACGTGCACCCGGAGTTGTCTAGTCCCGCGGACCCGTGGCCCCGCCCTCGCTCGCGCCTCTCCCATCCGCTACCTCTCGCGAACGGTCCCGCTTCGGTTGGGGGTTTCCCGGCCCCCCCGAGAGTTTCCCATTCGGCGACCACCCATGCTGAGAGTCGGTACTAATTCGTTTGTTCCATCTTTGTGAACGAATGCAAGCTCCTAGCGAGGATTCGCGCACGGCAGATGCCCACCCCCCGCGGGACGGCATGAACGACGGAGTCACCAGTGGGAGGACCAGCGCCCCCGAGGGAAAGACTTAGCAGCTGGGGAGGAGCCAGCGAGCAAGAGCCCCCGTGGGGAAGTCGAACTGAGGCGGGAATCGTCTTGACGAATCGAGCCAAGGGTCCAGCCATCGGGCCGGATGGTCGTGCACCAGCCTGTCGGCCGAGGCGAGGAGCTCGCGCAATTCCGAGGTCACGTTTTTCGCCCCACGCGATGTCTCGCGGCGCGGGAAGCACAGTGAGGAGAGGCGCAACAGCCGAGCATATTCATAGAGCGTATCGGGCTCGGCCGGTGAAAGAGCTAGCGACCGGAGGAACGCCCGCCGCCCTCGGTGGGCGAGCCCCTGCAACGGAGGCTGGACCTCCCGTTGAGTCGCTAACATGGCGAGTTGTACCCGCGAAGCAATGCCGAGGCGCCGCCACATCACGGGATTCGTGCCGCGGGAGGCCCTTACCGCCCGCAGCGCCAGGCGCCTCCCCACGGAGATCGCGGCGTTCCCCTCGCGACTCTCGAGGTGAAGGCCCACGGCTTCGACGGTCACTGCCCGTCCCTGGTTCATGATCAGGTTCGCTCGACCCGAACTAGGAAGCCCTTGCCCCGGTCCGAGTTCGAGTCCCTCGAGGCGCCTCCGTGCACCCCTCGCGATTTCCACGGCGGTCTGGAAATCGCCCCGCAGGATCCGAACCTGAGCGAGCGCGACCTGTCCGACGGCGTAGTTCCGTTGGACTGTCCAATCCGAGCCGGGGAGTTCCGTGAGCTCCCGAAGCACCTCCAGCCCGTTCCGGAGGTCCCGCTCGCCTCGCGGCTGATCCCCGTGGAACGACTCCAGCTCCCCGAGGAGGGTCAGCGTGCGTCCAAGCCCGTCACGGACTCGGGTTCGGGATTCGGTCGAATGCAGCAGAGATCGGAACCGACGGGCCGCTCCTTTCAGGGTTTGAATCGCCTCGGAAGGATTTCCCTGATTTCGCTGGATGTCGGCGAGCTCCCGGTCTGCCTCGCCCGCGAGTAGGCGCATCCGGGCGGCCCGACCCGGGGAGGGAGATCGGCCCTGCGCGGTCGACCGTTTCAGCTCGAAAAGTGCTTCGTCGAATCGACGATCCCAGACGAGGCGGCTGGCTCGTCCGAG
>DASRSW010000073.1:0-13680 GCA_035656275.1 Thermoplasmata archaeon | reverse complement strand
GGGGGCGTAGTAGCGGGTGGCGTTGGTGTAGTTCTTGGCGAGGGCCATCTCGTAGGAGCCGCTCGACTGGACCGACGAGAGCTCCGCGTTCTCCAGGAAGACCACGAAGACATGGCGGATCGCCGTCGGATACGTCACCTCCGCGGTCACAGGGCCGAGGGACCCGGCCGGAGCGTTAGGTACGACGCCCGTAGAGAGGTTCGATCCCAGCGTGAGCAAGGGCACCGCGAGAAGGGCGGTCACGACGAGAAGGCCCAGCAGGGCCCAGGGTGGCATGGAACGAACGGGGGAGCCCGTTCCCGCTCTGCTGGCACCACGATGCTGCTTCATGAGCTGTTCCCGACGCCGCCGCAGTCTGAGCGCCGCGGGCCCGTAGATTCGAGAGTTAATTAAGTCATGGATACTACCTATGCGACTTGTTCTGGGCTGGTTGCGCTCCTGGAGCGCCTCCCCCCGTCGGGATCGGATCGGTACTTCTGCGGAAGGGTCTTCTGGTCCGGCCGATGGGAGTTCTCTGACGTGAATTGAGGCAGTCTCGCGCGCCTGAGCACTGAAGTCGAACCGACAAAGGCCTCGTCCCTCCGCCGTCGGCGGGCAGTCTCACACGTCCACGACACGCGTTCCTGGAGGATGCAGCGGCAGTTCGTCATCGAACGAATATGTAGTATCCCTATGTCTGAGATTGTCGGGCAATTTCAGGGAGTGTCATGGTAGCCCTCCCACTGTTTGGGGCCGTGGTCGCACGTGACCACTGCTTACGGCCGAGGGGGCTCACCGTCGCGTGCCTCATCCCCGAATCCAGATGGGAAAGCCGCCGGTGCTTTCCTCTGGGCCCCATGGGATATGAACTGGGATCGACCATCGGCGCCCGATCGCGCCTAAGCCGCTTGAGGTCGACTCGAGGCGACGGCTTCCGTGGGCCCGAAAGACCCCTCCCGGGGAAGTCCGTTCCCGATTCGAGACGGCCCCCATAATAAGTCGAACCGGGTCGCGGCTTCCGGGCCAGTTGTATGCGCGCCTCCGTTAACGGTCACGCCCGGCCGCCCATCGTTCCGTCAGCCCCCCAGCGGAGCTCACGGGGGAACCCGCCCGCCTCAGCGCATCCCAACCCCCGCAAGACCCCCCTTCCTTCTGTAGGTTTCCGGTTCCAGGGCTCTCTCGGATCCCCACCGGGGTGACGAGGCGGGTCGGAGGAAGGTCGTGATTCCCGCTCCCCACGGCGGCCGTCTTGTGACGAGCCTCCTTACTCCGCGGGCCAGTGAGCAGTTGCACGAAGAGTTGCGCGACCTTCCGAAACTCTGGCCCGAGCCGGATCAGCTCCTGGATGCCGTCCAGATCGGTATCGGGGCGTACAGTCCGCTCGACGGCTTCATGGATCGGGACGCCCTCGATAGCGTGTTGTTCACCTCCCGGCTGCCCAATTCGCTTCCCTGGACGATCCCGATACTCCTGACTCCACCCGGAAGCCGCAACCGTCAGACGATCGACCGGGCCCGCCCGGGGGATGAGATCGCGCTCCTCGACGCCCACAATCATCCCGTCGCCCGCTTGCACCTGCGCCAGTCCTATCCTTTGGAGCGAGCCCGGATCGCGCGCGAGGTCTACCGGACCACCGACGCCCGCCACCCGGATGTCGGCCTCCTCGAGCGGACGGGGGACACTGTGCTGGCCGGACCGATCGACCTCGTGCCCCGGCCCGACGCGGAGGTCGGGCCGCTCGAGCTGACGCCAACCGAGTCCCGGGGGCTGTTCTCCCGACGCCACTGGTCGGCGGTGGCCGCCTTCCAGACGCGGAACGTGCCGCACCGGGCCCACGAACATCTCCAAAGGCTCGCGCTCGACCGCGATGACGTCGACGGGCTGTTCATCCACCCGGTCGTCGGGTGGCCGAAGCCCGGCGATTACCGCCCCGCAGTCGTCCTCCGGACCTATGAGACGCTCATCGAGAACTATCTCCCCGTCGAACGGGTCGTGCTGGGCAGTCTCCCAATCCGGATGAGATTCGCGGGCCCCCGGGCGGCGATCTTCCTGGCCATTGTCCGCAAGAACTACGGTTGCAGCCACTACATCGTCGGTCGCGATCAGGCGGGGATCGCCGGCCACTTCGACCCGTTCGAGTCCCAGCGAGTCTTTGACGAGCTCCCGATCGGGGTCGTCCCGTTGCGCTTCCCGGAATTCTCCTATTGCCGACGGTGTGACGCGATTGTCTCCACCCGGAGTTGCCCCCATCCGGCGCAGGACCGTGTCGGCATGAGCCAATCTCGTGTCCGGCGGGCCCTCGCCCGGGGGGAACTCCCCCCGCCCGGACTTCTCCGACCCGAGGTCGCTGACCTGCTGCGGGAGATCGGGTCGCTCTTCGTTGGCCCCGAGGACGAGGAGACCTCCCCTACCTCCAACGGAAAGAGTCCCCACCGACCGCGCCCGGTTTCGTCCGACCACGAGGAACCCCCCGGCGTCCACGAGGAGCCCCGGTCGACCGGCGAGGAGATGCCGCCGGTCATTCCGCACCCGGGGTGATGCTCGCCCCGGTCCCCGCCGTACAGTACATCCGCAGCCGAGTCGCCCAGAACGCGAGGAACCGTTCGCGCGATCCCCGTAGGTGGAAGAGGTGGGAGGACCGACCATCGACCGGCAACAATCCAATCCACGCGCCCGCCGACACGGACGGAGGGCGAGGGATGCCGGTCCCGTGGGAACCCCGAGCTCCCGAAGCCCGGAACGTGCCGGCGGCCCGGGTATCCCCTTGAATAGGGGCTAACAAGTTTTGTACTGCTGTCGATTATACCACCTTCCCTCACCCGGAGGCAGTGTCTGTGAGTCCCCGGCACGCACCGCCAGAGACGGCCCAGGCACAGCGCGATTCGGTGGGGGAGATCGACAAGTCCCCCGGCTTCCTTCAGAACGTACTCGAGGCGTCCACTGAGTACTCGATCATTGCAGCGGACCTGGAGGGGCGGGTCCTCCTCTGGAACGAGGGAGCTCACCGGATCTACGGCTACACCTCTGAAGAGATCGTCGGGAAGGATTGCCGAATCCTCCATGCTCCGGAGGATGTGAATCGAGGGGTCGTCGATCGCCTCTTCCGGACCGTCCTCGAGACCGGGAAGTTCGAAGGGGTGATGCGACGCCAGCGCAAGTCTCGGGAGGCGTTCACCGCCCGCGTCGTGATGACGGTCGTCCACGACGAGAGCAATGGACCGCTGGGTTTCTTGATCGTCTCCAAGGACATCACGGAAGACGAGCGGCTGCACCAGCGCCTCATCGATTCCGAAGAGTACAACCGGGGCCTCATCGAGTCGAACATCGACGGATTGATGACGTGCGACCCGCTCGGCATCATCACCGATGTCAACCGCCGGATGGAGGAACTGACCGGTCGGCCGCGCGATCAACTCATCGGGACGCCGTTCAAGACCTACTTCACGGACCCCTCCCGCGCGGAGGAGGGAATCCGTCGCGTCTTGGCCGAGGACCGCGTCACGAATTTCGAGCTCACGCTGAGCGCCCGGGACGGCACGGAGACCGTCGTCTCGTACAACGCGACGACGTTCCGTAGCCGCGATGGCAAGCTCAAGGGCGTGTTCGCGGCGGCCCGCGACGTGACCGAGCAGAAGAAGCTCGAGGCGGACCTGCGCGAGTCCCAAAACTACAACCGGGGGCTGATCGAAGCCTCCCTCGACGCGCTCGTTATCGTCGATCGGGATGGGGTCATTACCGACCTGAACCGCCAGATGGAGTCCGTCGCCGCCTACACCCGCGAGGAGCTCATGGGGAGCCGGTTCGCCGAGTACTTCACCGACCCGGAGGCGGCGCACGCCGGGATCGCGCGTGCCCTGGAGGAGGGGTTCATCACGAACTACGATCTCGTCCTTCATCCTCGGACCGGGCTCGAAAAGGTCGTCTCGTTCAACGCGTCGCTCTTCCGGGACGTCGAGGGCCACACCCGGGGGATCTTCGCGTCGGCCCGGGACATCACGCAGCAGCGGCGGCTGCAAGAGCAACTGCGCGAGTCCCAGCTCTACAATCGAAGCCTCATCGAGGCTTCGCCCGATGCCCTCGTCGTTGTCGACCCGGACCTCATCATCACGGACGTCAACGAGCAGATGGTCAAGGTCACCGGGTACGCCCGGGAGGACCTGGTCGGCAGCCCGTTCAAGGACTACTTCACCGAACCGAGCCAGGCCGTGGCCGGTGTGCGTCAGACGCTGGAACGCGGATCGATCACCAACTACGAACTCGTCCTCTCCCCCAAGGACCGGCGACTTCGCGTCGTCTCGTTGAACGCATCGGTCTTCCGCGACCCCGAGGGTCGGGTCAAGGGAATCTTCGCATCCGCGCGCGACATCACGGAGCAGCGGGCGCTCGAGGAGAAGCTGCAGGAGTCGCAGAACTACAACCGCGGGCTGATCGAGGCCTCCGTGGATTCGATGGTCATCGTCGACCCGAAGCTGTTCATCACGGACGTCAATGAACAGATGGCCCGACTGACGCACCATACCCGAAAGCAGTTGATCGGGTCTTCCTTCGCCCAGCTCTTCACCGAGCCCGACCGCGCGGCAGAAGGGATCCGGCAGACGCTCGAGCGCGGCTTCGTGACCAACTACGAACTCGTACTGAACTCGAAGAACAGCCAGCAGACGCCCGTGTCGCTGAGCGCCTCCGTCTTTCGGGACGTGGAGGGTCGGGTCAAGGGGGTGTTCGCCTCGGCACGCGACATCACGGAGCAAAAGAAGCTCGAGGGCCAGCTCCGCGACTCCCAGAACTACAATCGGGGTCTCATCGAATCAAGCATCGACGCGCTGTTCACCACCGACGCCATCGGAATTGTGACGGACGTGAACCGTCAGATGGAGTACCTGACCGGGCTCCCCCGGGAGAAGCTGGTCGGCACCCCGCTCAAGAACTACTTCACCGAGCCCCTCCTCGCCGAGGAGGGCGTCCGGCGCGTCCTCGAGCAGAACCGCCTCACGAACTATGAGCTCATGCTCAAGTCGGCGAGTGGCGATGTGACCCCGGTGTCCTTCAATGCCACCACGTTCCGCGGGGCGGACGGGGCCCTCCGAGGGATCTTTGCCTCGTCGCGGGACGTCACGGAGCAGAAGAAGCTCGAGGCGGACCTGCGAGAGTCGGAGAACTACAACCGCAGTCTGATCGAAGCGTCGGCCGACGTCCTCGTCGCCGTGGACCCCTCCCTGACGATCACGGACGTCAACGAGCAGATGGTCAAGGTAGCGGGGTACGGCCGCAACGAGCTCGTCGGCTCGTTCTTCCCGGACTATTTCACGGACCCCGCGCGGGCGGCGGCGGGCATCCGCGAGGCACTGAGCGCGGGGCTCGTCACCAACTACGAGCTCACCCTGCGTAGCCGGGCGGGCCGCCTGATCCATGTCTCGATCAACGGCTCGCAATTCCGCGACACCGAGCAGCGCGTCCGCGGGATCCTGGCGTCGGCCCGCGATATCACGGAGCAGAAGCGCCTCCAGGAGCAGCTGCGCGAATCTCAGCTCTACAACCGCAGCCTGATCGAAGCGTCCCCGGACGCCCTCGTCACGGTCGACCCTGACCTCGTCATCACCGACGTCAACGAGCAATTGGTGAAGTTGACCGGCCAACCCCGCGAGAGCCTGATCGGCAGCTCGTTCAAGGACTACTTCACCGACCCGGAACGCGCCGTGGCGGGAGTGCGCGCCACCTTGCGGGATGGGTCCGTCAACAATTACGAGCTGATCCTGCGCTCGCTCGAGGGACGACGCACGCTCGTCTCCTTCAACGCGACGGTCTTCCAGGACGCCGAAGGCAAGGTCGCGGGGGTCTTCGCCTCGGCCCGGGACATCACCGAGCAGAAGAAGACCGAAGAGCGGCTCCGGGAGTCCCAAGCGTACAACCGCGGTCTCATCGAAGCCTCGCCCGACGCCCTCGTCACGGTCGACCCGGACCTCGTCATCACGGACGTCAACGACGAGATGGTGCGGCTCTCGGGATTCACGAAGAAGCACCTCATTGGCAGCCGATTCCCGGAGCTGTTCACGGACCACGGGCGGGCGGAAAACGGGGTGCGCAAGGCCCTCTCGGAGCGGTCGGTCTCGAACTACGAGCTCCTCCTGCGGAAGCGCAACGGGCAAAAGATCCCGGTCTCCTTCAACGCCGGGACGGCGTTCGACCTGGCGGGGAACATCCGGGGCGTGCTCGCGGCGGCCCGCGATATCACGGAGCAAAAGCAGCTCGAGGCCGAGCTGCGCGAGTCGCAGAACTATAACCGGGGGCTGGTCGAGTCGAACATCGACGCGCTGATGACGACGGATGTCCTGGGCATCATCACCGACGTCAACAAGCAGGTGGAGGTCCTGACGGGGATCCCCCGGGACCAGCTGATCGGGACCCCGTTCAAGAAGTACTTCACCGACCCCCAGAAGGCGGAGGAGGGGATCCGGCGGGTCCTGAGCGAGGACCGGGTGACGGACTTCGAGCTGACGATCCAGGACCCCGCGGGCGTGAGCGTGGATGTCTCCTACAACGCCACGACCTTCCGCGACACCGAAGGGCGGCTCAAGGGCGTATTCGCCGCCGCCCGCAACGTGACGGAGCAGAAGCGCTTGCGCGAGCAGATCGAGCAGCGGAACCGGGAGCTCGAGGTCCAGAACCAGCGCGTGCAGGAGGCGAACCGTCTGAAGAGTGAGTTCCTCACGAACATGTCCCACGAGCTCCGCACTCCCCTCAACAGCATCATCGGCTTCTCGGAATTCTTGCTCTCCCAGGATGCCGTCGGCTTCAACACCGAGCAGCGGGAGTATCTGCAGGACATTCTGAGTAGCGGCCATCATCTCCTCCAGCTGATCAACGACGTCCTCGACCTGGCCAAGGTCGAGGCGGGCAAGATGGACCTCACGCCCGAATCGTTCTCGGCGCGCGCGGTCGTCGAGGAGGTCTGCTCCGTCGTCAAACCGATGGTCGATCAAAAGCACCTCCACCTGACGGCCGAGGTCGCTCCGGGCCTCGAATCGGTCACCCTGGACCCGCTCCGTTTCAAGCAGGTGCTCTACAACCTGGTGTCCAACGCGGTGAAGTTTACCGATGACGACGGGAACGTCGAGATCCACCTCGCGCCGCGCAAGGGTTCGAAGAAGTTCCTCCTGCGCGTCCGCGACACCGGCATCGGCATCGCCAAAGAAGACCTCCCGCGGCTCTTCCGGGAGTTCGAGCAGCTGGACGCGGGCCCCGGCCGGCGCTTCCAGGGTTCGGGCTTGGGGCTCTCCCTCACGAAGCGGATCGTGGAGATGCACGGCGGCTCCATCGAGGTCGCGAGTGAGTTCGGCAAGGGGACGACCTTCCAGGTGGTGCTCCCGCTGGTGGCGAGCGTTCGCGCCGCGGCATCCAGCACCGACGGGGTTGAGGCCGCAAACTGATGCGCGGAGGGTGGACCAGGCATGGCGCACATCCTGCTCGTGGAGGACAATCCCGTGAACGCGCGCCTCGCCACGGTGATCCTCCGGCAGGCCGGGCACACTGTCGACCCGGTGAGCGACGCCGTCGGGGCCCGTCGGACCCTCCAGGTGCACCGCCCCGATCTGATCCTGATGGACCTCGGGTTGCCCGGGGTCGACGGATTTTCGCTCACGCGGGAAATCCGGCGTCACCCCGAGACGGCGGCCATACCGGTGCTCGCGGTGACCTCGTTCGCGATGAAAGGCGACGAACTCCGAGCCCGGGAGGCCGGCTGCAGCGGCTATCTCACGAAGCCGATCAACCGCCTCGAGATGCTCGCCGAGGTCGACCGGCTGCTCGCCGGCGCCACCGGGGACCATTGATGCCGAGGGAGGTCGGTCCCGGGCCATGAGCCGGTGGGGTCCCCTGTCGACCTCGGGTCGACGAAGTCGGGGCGAGGCCGCCCCGGCGTCCCTCAAGATTCTCGCCGTCGAGGATTCGGCGTCGGCGCGCAAGGTCTTCCAGACGGTCCTGATCCGCCTCGGGGTCCCGCTCCACGACGTCCGGCTGGCCGCCGACGCGGCGGAGGCGCAGCAACTGTTCCAGCAATGGCAGCCCGACCTTGTCTTCGTCGACGTGGAGCTTCGCTCGTCGGCCGGCCGCCCTCCGCCCGCCCCGTCGGAGGGGGGGAATGGAGGGAAGGCGGGGCCGATCGACGGGGACGGACTGGCCCAATGGCTGCTGGAACGCGACCCGGACCTGCGTCTCGTCGTCGTGACCGCGTACGACCGGGACCACCCCCGGGTGCGTGCGCTCCTCGCCCACGGGGTCGCCGACGTGATCGTCAAACCGGTCATGGCCTCGCAGGTCCAGGCGATCCTCCAGCGGATCTCCGCCGAACGGGGCGGCGGCCGCCCGAAGTAGGTCGCCGACCGGCTCCCCCGGGGGCCACCGCCCCCTTCGCACTAGTTCGCGGCGCCGATCGCCGCGCCGTACGCGGCGACGGTCGACGCGGCTGCGCCGCGCCAGGTGAACCGCTCCTCGACGGTATGGCGAGCCGCGGTTCCGAGCTTGGTCCTGAGGCTGGCGTCCAGCAGAAGCGACGAGACCGCCTCCGCGAGCGCCTCCGAATCTCCGGCGGGCACGAGCCATCCGTTCTCGCCGGAGGTGATCGCCTCCGGAATCCCGCAGACATCCGACGCGACCACGGCGGAGCGGCACGCCATCGCCTCGAGGACGCGGAACGGGAGATTCTCATAGAACGTCGGCGCGACCACCACGTCCATGCCGGCGTAGACGTGCGCCAGCTCCTCGTACGGGACGAATCCGAGCATCCGCACATGCCCCGGCGGTAGGCGCGTCCCGGAGAGCAACCGTTCGAGGTCGGCCACCGACCCCCCGGCGAACACGAACTGGGCGTTCGGCACCCGGGCCAGGATCTGCGGGGCCGCGCGGGCGAAGATCTCCCCGCCCTTGACGAGCGTCGGCCGCCCGGGGAAGAACACCGTGGGGCCGGCGGCGTCGTCGGGACCGTCCGTTGCTCCCGCGGCCGGCGAGAACCGGTGGGAATCGACCCCGTTGTAGACCACGTGGAGGCGGTCCGAGGGGAACCCATCGTGGACCAGCCGCTCGCGCATCCAGTTCGATACCGTGATCGCCGTGTCCGCGCGGGCGAAGAGGAACCGTTCCGCCAAGCGCAACCCGAGTTGCAGTGCCACCTGCCAGCGCTCCGACGCCTCGAGCGAGCCGCCAAAGCGCTGCGCCATCCGGATCGCCTCCTGCTGCCCCGTGATCGTCGTATGGATCGTGCGGACGGTGGGCACCCCCGCGAGCAATGGGCGCAGGAGGAGGTCGGGCATATGGGCGTGCTGGGAGTGGAGTACGTCGAACCCCTCCTCCCGGATCAGGGCGGGGAGCCGGCGAAGTACCGCGGTTTGGAAGCCGAAGTTGTAGAGGAAGCAGTCACGGGCGACGGAGATGGGCAGTACCCGCGCCGCGCCACCGATCGCGTCCTCCATCTCGGCGACCGAGTAGCGGTGGGCGTTCTCCTCGCGCGTCAGGGTGACCACCGTGAGGTCGACCGAACGGCCCAGTTCACGGGAGAGGTCGACGGAATAGGTCCCGACTCCCCCGCGGTTCGGCAGGAACTCGGGGGCCAACAAGCAGACTTTCATCGAGCTCACGTGCGTCCTCGCTCACGAGGTAGAGCCCGGGCCGCAGGGTTGTTCGTTTCGAGGTAGGTCGGTGACCTCCTAGGGGGGTTGGTGACTTCCTATCCAGAACGCAAGTCCGGAGCCCCGTCGGGCCGCGGGCGGGCCGGCGTCCCCGCGGGCCCTACCTCGACCGACGGCCCACGACCCCGACGGCCCCGAGCCCCCCGGCGACCACACCCAGCACGCTGAGCCACAGGAGGCCAGAGGGCGAGGTGGGAAACAGCTCCGTCCCCGGGGTCACCACGGGGGTAAGTGTCCCCGGGACCGGGGGCCAGGACCCGATCACCGTCCCGAGGCCCACGGCCCCGGCGAACTGGCGCGGGAGATGGACGAGGACGAAGATGACGAGACTGGCGTTGGCCGTGGAGCCGGCCGCGTCGGTGACCGTGAGGACCGCGTAGTAGGTTCCCGCGACGGTGTAGGTGTGGGTGGGGTTCTGGACCGAGCTCGTGCTGAGGTCGCCGAAGCGCCACGCGTACGCGTACGGCGCCACCCCACCGCTCACATTCCCCGAAAAGTGGACCTTCAGCGGCACGACGCCGATCGTGTGCTTGGTGGTCGCAAAGGCCGTCAGCGGCGGAGCGCCCCCACCGCTGGACGGCGGCACGACCCCGATGGCAAAGCGATGGGTGCCGCTGCCCGTCCAGTTGAAGCCCGCGGAGCTCGTGGTCGCGGTCAGCGTCTGGGAGACCGTGCCGTCCAACGACAAGGTGCAGACCGAGCCGCCGGCGGGCACCGCGGCCCCGAAGGCGTCCCCGGCCTTCGCCGTCTGCGTCGCGTTCCATTGGACAGCCCCGGTCGACGTCGAGTAGCTGGAGATGGAGAGGTTGAACCATCCGCTCGTCGTGCCGAGTTTCGCGGAGAACCCGGCGTAGTCCACCTCCGGTGGAGACGTCGCCCATTGGCTCAGGCTGAAGTCGAAGGACGTGCTCAGGTTGGCCAGGGTCACGGGACCGACGAACTGCACGTTCGATGCCCGGTAAGGAGTGGACGGCGCGAACGATGCGAAGGTGGGACTCACGAGGCGCAGCGTCGCGTTCCACCCCGAGAACCAAAGGGTCCAGGACGAGTCCACCGTCCCGCTGAGGAGATTGACCATCGGTCCCATGTCGTCATTGGCGTTCTCGGCCAGGCTCTCGACCGTGACCGCGGACAGGTGGTTCCCATCGAGGACGTTGTACGACCGATTGAAGCTCCCGAGGCTCCGCAGCTCCTGCTGGGAGTCGAACTTCTCGAAGACGAATCCGAACCGGACCCCATCCATCGTGTTGGAGGCGACCCATTGCTCGGAACTCGAGGTGAGGAAGCCCGCGCCATTCCAGTAGTTGGTCGTGTTGACCCGGTCCCACCCGGCGATGTAGTTGCCCACGATGCGGGTCCCGTTGGCCCACATCCAGGTCTCGATCGCCTCCGAGCTGTACATCGATTGGGCGGCGACAGTGTGGAAGTTGACCACCCGATTCCCGTAGATCACGTCGCGGGAAGAGGGACCTAGGTAGTAGGTCGGGGCGGCGAGCGCACCGGAGTCGCCCTGCACCGTGACTCCGACCTCGGAGCAGTTGTAGATCAGGTTCGCCGAGACATTGACGTCGTTGACCTGCGCCTCGAGGACGATCCCGTTCGTCGGCTCGCTCGGCTGGACGAGGTCGGTCATGTCCAGTCGGTTGCCCCAGACGCTGCCGTTGGCCACCCCCCGGATGAGGTAGATGCCGTCGGCCTCGGTGATCGTGCTCGAGTAGGTCGACTCCGTCGCAAAGATCCGGTTTTCGCTGACGTTGAACCCCGAGACGTTCTGGCTGACGCGGATCGCGTAGTGGGTGAAGTTGGAGATGATGTTGTGCTTGATGTCGACCTGACGCGTCTGCTCGCCGACCCCGCTCCCGATCCACGTCACCACGATGATCGCGGCCTGACCACCGGCCTGCGACCAGTGTCCCGTATCGTTGAACGTGTTGCGGTCGACCTCGAAGTGCGTCCCGTCGGAGATGCCCAGGTTGGCGGTCTGGAACCGATTGTCCACGACCGACGCGTAGGAGCCGTCCACGCCGCGGTCGGTCCAACCGTCATAGGTGAGGTAGACCTGGTAGGGCTGGGTCCCGCTGGGGTCTCCGATGAGCGTAGAATTGGCGATCGTCGTGTGCGGTCCGCTGATGAGGACGAGCGTTCCCGCGTCGTTGGACCCGGACCAACTGTCGTGGGTCAGGTTCGCCCAGGAGGCCCCCCCCGCCACCCCGACCCACCCAACCTGGCCCCCCGTGATCGTGGCGTTGACCCAGGCTGACCCATCGATCCGGTCCCCCACGGCCCCGCTGCCGGAGAACAGGACCTCGTAGGTGTGGTCGAAGAGGTCGGCCTCGAACGTCGTGTGCGCGGCGGTAACGTGGATCCCCTCGCGGCCGGTGACCGGAGCGCTGCCCGAGCCCCCCAGGTCCACGAACGCGACGTGGAAGGCACGGGCGCCACCGGCCACGACCCCGAACGCAGGGTAGGACGATCCGTTGGCGCTGAGGATGGTCGAGTACTTGGCCAGGAGCTGGCCCCCACTCTCCACGACGAAGCCGTGCGAGAGGGCCGCGGGCCGCGTGGTGTTGGCCTGGGAGATCGAGAGGGTATCGTTGTCGAGGGTCAAGGCTCCCCCCGAAGCGACGATGAGGTTTCCCCCCGAGAGCGTGATACTGCTGTTCCGGTAGGCGACGGACGAGGAGATGACCTGATTCCCCGACCACTTGAGGGAGGCGAGGTTTCCCGAGACCGGTCCCGTCTTGGGAGGGGGGAGGGGTTCCATCGGGGGAGCCGTACCGGGGGTCGCCGTCGGCGGGATCGGCTGGACGGAGTTAGCGCCGAATGGGTGTTGCCCCAAAAGGACACCCGAGCCGAGTACGACGCTCGCAACGACGAGCACGACCAGCCCGGTCGTAAGCAACAGCTGGAAAGACTGAGACCGGAGCCGTCCGTCCGCGGGCTGGGCGGAAGAGCGACGAACCCACCAACCCCCTGGTCGGGCGCCCCCCCCTCCACGGCTTGTCCGCCCGACGCGCTCTTTCGACAGGTATACCTCCGCCCAGTCCGCGAACCGTGCGAACTCTACTGCTCGCCCGGGGGGTATTGACATGTTGGATACTACCTACCCGATTGGTAACACCCAGCCACTTGTATTTCAACTTCTGGTCTTGGCTCAGTCTGGGTGCCCTTGCAGCAGAATTCGCTCGGGCGGACCTGATCTATCGATGGAATCGAGGAACGGGGTGGATCACACGCGGCCGGGACGATGCCTTGCTGGGATTCACTATCGGAAAGCGGAGCCCCTGAATCGTAACCGTTCCAGGGTTAGGACCGGGTGTACGCGGGTCCTAGATGGGTTGACCGCCTTCCGATCGGTGACCGGCCCACGACCCTACACCACCGCGGCTGACTGTGGTAGGGGATCTTCTCCGAATCTCGGGCATTGGAGTTGCGACTGAGTGGACACGGCACCCCCAAGACTCCGACAATGTGAAGATTCGGAACGTCCTATACTTTTTCTGAACTGCCGACAATGGATGCATTTGTTCCGAGGACACCGGTTGGCAGAAGATCTATATTGACAATTTAGCACAAAGGGGATATGTAGTACTGCTGCCCTGTTTTGTATCACGCGCTGACCCGGGGTTCTCCTATCCCCCGGGGGACACTTGGGTCGGAACAGGTTGGCATGGTCGTCCATTGGTATCGCCGGTCGGGGAGGGTTGGGGCCGCCCTTCGGTTCCACGGTAGCGCTGGGTCCATCGCCCTGTTCGCGCTGCTGATCTTGCTTACCCTGCCAGTGGTGCCTCTAGCAACCGCCCCTCTGGCGTCCAGAGCCGCGCCACTCGCCGCCCCATCGCTGCCACCGTCGGTGCTGGCCGGGACCCCCGGCGTGACCCCTGAGGTGACGTATCCGACGGCGATCCGCCATGTCTTCGTGGTCTTCCTGGAGAACGCGGAGCTCTCGTCGGTCCAGTCGAGCGGCTCCTACGAGATGGCCCTCGCCAAGAACTACACCAACGCCACCCGCTACTACGCCCCC
>DASRSW010000072.1:0-16708 GCA_035656275.1 Thermoplasmata archaeon | reverse complement strand
CATGAAGGGTTCCGCCAAGAACGGTGCCAACGGAGGATTGAACCAGGTTGTCGAAGCGTACGGATTGCCCGAGTAGATCACGGCGACGGAGCTCAGGACGAATCCCGGCGTGTCGACCGCCCACGAGGAGAGCGGTGCGATCACGAGCCGCGAGACTAGACCAACGAGCAGGATCCAGCGCAACCACCGATGACGAGGGACACGCCACTGGGCGAGAATCCATCCTAGGAACCGATGACCGTGTGGAGCTGGGCGCGCACCCGCCGGCAGATCGTCACTCTCGCCCCCCTGCACCGTGTTTCAGCCTCCTCCGCCCGGGGGGCCCCCTCCGGCGAGTCCGAGGGGAGGGAGGCCTGCGGTTGTGGTGGATGTGCCCCAGAGCGAAAGAACAGAGCCATCCACGGTGCTCCGAACGAGCAGCACGACAGTTCCGACGTACCCCCGAAGGTCGAGAGTTTCGGATATCGTCGCACCGGGGGGAACATCAACATCGCCCGACGCGACTGGACCGATGATGGGAGAATATCCGAGTCCCAGGAAGACCGCGATGTCCTCCGCGACATCGATCGTCCCTTCGCTAATCCATCCGGACGCGTATGGCAGATACGCTTGATAGGAAGACAGGTCGGCCCCGCCAAAGAAGAGGACGCCACCCTGAGCGACCGGAATATAGGCGATCGAAGCCCGTGGAGACACCCCGGGCTCGCCAGGCGTTCTCGCAGTGGTGCCAAGGATAACCCCGCCGTGCGCAGTTACTTGGGAGACGTTGGCCCCGTCTGCAGTTCCGAGGTAGAGCATCCCAAGGGCGCTCTGCATCGGAGTCGAGTTCAGCCCCATTAGCGGCGGCGGAGGGTAGGGGCTCGCCGAGCCACGAGGCAAGATGGGGGCCGGGTCGGTGAGGTTGAACCCTACGAGTTGTGTCTGCCCGGCCCAGTGGAGGCTTTCGTAGCTGAATGACCCGCCGGGTCCGGGGTGACCAGAACTGAATCCGAGAGGACCTCCGGCCCACACGAGCAGCCCGCCGGCATGAACCCAATCGGACAACAGCGACGAGTTTTGAGAAAGGACAGTGTCGGGGGCGGGAGTCCCGACTATAACCATCACCGCCCCAGGATTGGCTAGCAAGGTATCCGCGACCTGGTTACCCTGGATGGTGTGAACGGAATCCCCCGAGTCCATTAGATTCAGGAATCCACTGAGCCGAATGGGGATGAACGCAAGATCGGCGTACGCGGCGTACGCGCCTGGAAAGCTCGGGTCGAGGAGGACGAACACCTTAGAATGGGGTCGAGCGCCGGCCGAGGACAGGAGTGCGGCGTGCGCCTGTAATGAGAGACTGCGGGAGGAGATTGTGAACGTAGCGGTCGAACCGCCGCTCCCGTCGTTTCCGATTTCAGCCTGAATCGAAAGAGGGCGAGGGTCACGCTGAACCCACACGCCCAAGAGGCATTCGGTAAGGACAATGGCAACGACAGCTATCCCCAGTGCCACAGTAATCGGGCGGCGGTGCCGTTCACGAATGGCGCTGGCCGACAAGACGACGTCGCACCCCCTCCCGCCACTCGCGAGGAATTACCCACCACGCTGCCAAGAGCCAGATGCAGATGAGGGCCGCACCGGCGAGGATGCCCGGGACAAACCAGTAATACGAGGGTGGCGCGCCGTATCCGCCCGAGCCGTAGGTCGAGAATATTGAGTTAGCAGCTCGAACCGACCCCGGGCCTAGTAGAAGCAGAAGAGGGGTGAATCCCTGAAGGGGCGTCCCAAACACCATGTACTGAGCAAAGCCGGCCAGGGATAGGATCCAAGTCAGTCGAGAGAGGGTTGTCCCGGCCCAGAGCGAGACCGCGAGCCCGAGGGGGACCACGGCCAGCAGATTCTCCGGTTGGGGTGCCGGATATGCCAAGAGGAGCGAGGCCACGACCGCGAGGCTAGCGGTACCGATGACCTGAACGGAGAGATGTGGGCTCTTCGCCTTCCATCGATTGGACCTTGAGAGGAGTACGAGTACCACCATGGCGACCGTCACGGCGGCGGTCAACTCGAAACCGAGGAGTAGGAATTGGCCGGGGACCAGTCGTTTCCATAGGCTAGTGAACCCATCAAGCGGCGGCGTGCCACTGTTATACAGCACCAGAACGCTCAGACCGCCATAATCTCCGACGGGAGTTGCCCTACCGAACGCAGCATTCAGGAATTGCAAGTACGGTAGAAAGGGGAGGGAAGCCGCGATAATCCCGCAGGAGAACTCGAGCAGTCCGCGGGCTCGCTGACGCCACCCGCCCAAATGCACCAGTCCCATGGCAAGGACTCCCCCTGCGGCGATTGGCAGGAGTATGACTGGATACGCCTTGGTAAACACAGCCAGCCCGAGAAGCGCACCCGCGATCGGAAATCGCTTGAACGAAAGGGCAATGATGAAAAGGATGACCAGAAGCGCGGCCAAGCCGTCGGGCTCAGCGTGCACCGAGGAGACCCAGATTGCCAGCGGATTGAGGGCATAGGCCACTCCCACCCAGGGCGCCTGACTCCGCCGACCGACTCGAACGGCCAGCCACGCGAGCGCCAGGGAAGCAACTGAATCGGCAAGAATCAGGGGAAGCTTAAGAGCCAGCAGCATCGCGGGGGAGGCCACCCAAGGCGAAATGAAGCCAGGGCCGATGGCCGAGCTCGCCGGCAACAAACTCGGGGCAAATGTGACGAGGCTCTGAGGGGGATAGAAGAGGAGTAGCACCCAAACAATGGGAGTCTGCAGAAACGCCGCCAGGGGCGGATTGAACAGGGTTCCGGACGAGTAGGGGTTCCCGAGAAAGACGAACGTAATGTCCCCAATGGCGAACCCAGTCGTGTCGGTGCTCCAGGAAGTTACCGGTGCCAGAAGCAGCCGCACCACGAGCCCCAGCATGAGGGCCCACCGGAGCGGCCGAAACACAGGGTCGGTCCAGAGCGCGGCCAGGTTCCGACGAATCCAGGTCAAAGGGTCCGGCGGGAGGCCCATTCTGAGAAACGCTCGACCGACCCGTGTCGCCTCGTTCGGTGGCGTGTCGGGTTGAGGATCTGTCATCAAGATGGACCCAGTACGAAGGCTCCCGACGTCGCTCCCTTACTCGGGCGGATCTGCACCTCGGGACGTCCCCCTCCCATAGTAGTCGCACTTACCACAGCTATGGTACCGTCAAAGCCCCCGACAGAATCCCGGTCAAAAAAGCGTGACACGTCTAGCTACCACCTAGCGAGAGTCCGCCGGATAGGACGGCGGAAGCTCGCCACCCAGAGGGACCGTCAGCGAATCCGGGTTCCGTGCGAGAATGAAGTTGACGATCTCAGGCGCGGCCGTCGACCAACTGAAATGACGGGCTACGTCGGGCGCCCGGCGGGACAATCGTGCGCGAAGCTGAGAGTCAGTCCACATCCTCTCCAGCGCCAACTCGAGCCCGGCGGCGTGTCGGTCATCGTAGGTAAGCGCGACCCCTTCCCCTCCGAGAACCTCCCCCGCCTCGGTCGAATCCGGCAAGATAGAGGGGCATCCGTAATTCAGCGCCTCGAGAGTGACGATTCCAAACGCCTCCGTCTCGGTGGAAGGAAGTACCAACGCCCATGCATCCCGGTACTTGAGGGCCAGCTGAGCGTCAGTCAGCTGTCCCAGGAATCGAACCTTTTCGGCTGAGAGGCCGAGGTGGCGAGCACGCTCCTCAAGGAAGAATCTGCGGTCTCCTTCGCCCACGATCCACAGCACCATGTCAGAGTGGCGACTCGAGGCGACCGCAAAAGCGTCGAGAAGCAACTCCGGTCTTTTGTACGCCCGTGCCCAGTCGAGCCCACCGACGAACAGGAAGGGATGGTCTGTTCCTGGCCGTTCGAACTCAGGTGTGGGTGGGACCTCAGGGGGAGTCCCGTCCCCGAGACCCGGGCCCGGGACGACAGCATGGACCTTCCGTGCACTCATTCCTGCCGCTACGAGGCGTGCGGCGTAGCGCGGCCCCTGACAAATCACCGACGACGCCCGACGCAAGTGTCGGTGCTCAAACGCTGTGTACGGTCGCGCGTAGGCCTTGTGTTTCATGACGTCGCCGTGATAGGTTACGACCCACCTCTTGGACCTGAAAAGCGCAAAGAGCCCTGCAATGTCTCCGGTCAGTGAGGGGTTGCTCGTCCACACTACGTCCGGGCTAGAACGAAGTAGACTGCCGAGTAGCCGAAGGGGCAGAACGAGCCGCTCCCCGAAAAGCCGGACGGATGGAAGGTAGTGGACTGGGAACGGGAACGCAGGACTGGAAGCCAGGCCGCCGACGCGGGGACCGCCGGCGGTCAGGTTCAGCTTGGAGGTGAAAACCTCTACGGCGGCGACCTTGGATAAGAGTAAGGCTACGACTCGGAGATTGAGCTCGGCGCCACCGACCGAGGGACTGAAGACGGGGGTAACCAGTGCCACACGTCGACGGGGGCGATCGCCCGTCGGTCCTTCCCCGTGGCCCATTTCCGGCCTGCCGTCGATTTCGAGGAGGCAACCCCCTCGACCGCGGCCCGCCTCCGTACTCATGGCCCTCCGGCCCCGACGAGCATCGTCGGGGGGAAACCGACCCACCATTCATTTCATAAGGTCGATGCCCGAGTGGCTAGCCTAGCGGACGAAGGCCTGATGAGGAGGACGGTCCCGGCTCAGCCCTCTCAGGCTTCCTCCACCTCAGCTCAAGCCCTGACAGAAGGCCGAAGGAAACCGACTGCCAACCCTTCCGGCAACGACGTGGAGCAAGTAGAGCCACAAAGGCCGTCAGTAAGCATCTGCGTGCCAGCCTACAATGAGGTCAGGAACATCGGGCAGCTGCTGAGCTTCCTTTACGAGACCCGGCTCGAAATCGGACGACTAACGGAAGTCTTAGTCGAAGCCTCCGGAAGCACCGACGGCACCTCAGACGTCGTCCGTCAGTGGGAGAAAGCTTGGCCTATTGTGCGAATCATCGACGGACCGCGACGATTGGGTTTGGTGGCTGCCCTCTCAAACCTGATCCAACAGGCGTCCGGGGACCTCGTCATTCGCCTTGACGCCGATGTTATCCCTGGGCAGGGAACATTGGGACGCTTACTCGCAGCGTTTACCGATCCGTCCGTGGGAATCGCGAGTCCCCGCGTGTCGGCTCTGCCCAGCTCAAGCACCTTGGCTACCCTCGCCTCCCGAGCTGAGTGGGAGGTGCACCACGAAGTGAGCCTCGCTGTTCCGAAGACGACGCTCGTACAGGTCTTCCGACGGTCCGGGGTCGTCCTAGCCCCGGACGCGATTCTCGAGGATGCCGCCCTTCAGGTCGCTGTCGAGCGCGCGGGTTTCCGAGCGATCTACTTGCCCGAGGTGATGGTCTCAGTCTGCGCCCCCGCGTCAATCCCAGCGTTTCTGGCGCAACGAGTTCGCACGGTTCGGATCATACGCTCGTATCTGAACCGGGGGTCTCCGTTGCCGGCGACCGCCTCTCGACCGGTGATAGTTGCGGCCTTGGTTGCGGTCCTGCGGAACCGAAGCGCCCCGCTGCGGGGGCTCATCCTCTTTGCTATGATCGAAACAGCCGCGAGAGCAGTTTCTCTCCTTCTCCCCCTGGGAAAGAATGAACCCTCTCCAATCTGGGAACCGATCGATGGAACGAAAGCGCCCGCGTGGTCCCGGAGCGATGACCCACCGGAACGAGGCCGTTAAATCGAGACTCTGGACCTTCTGGGTCCGCCCTCGCGCGGACCGCGGTAGGACGGGAGACTAATCGGCCAAACCTCTCTGTCGAAGGTAGAGGTAGCTGAGCGGGACCCCCGACCGCCATGAGGGGGCGCCACCGGTAAGCCTGCGAAATGGAACGCTGGGCTCGAACGGGAAGAAGTCGTACTCCCGCTCCAGCCGAGCCAAGAGCGGGCGTCGCGATTCCCATCCCTCCGGATTCCATTCGAGAACGATGTTGCGGATTGCCCCTTTCGCGATCAACCCCAGGCATCCCTCGAGGACGTTCGGTTCCGCCCCCTCGACGTCAATCTTCATGACCTCTACAACGTCGACTCCGAGGGTCGGAAGCAGTTCATCCAACCGGACACATTGAATGTCCACTCCATTGCCACTCATTTCTCGAACGAGAGAGTGCGAACCTCGATTGGTGTCCGGAGACAATCTCAGTCGCAGGGTTGTTTTCCTGTCCCACGCCCCGGCGTTGACCAGATGGACGTTCTTGAGTCCGTTTTCCGCGACAGTCTGAGAGAGCAAACGGAAGGCGCGAGGTTCGGGTTCCAGGGTGACCACTCGACCCCCTACACCCACGGACTTGGCCGCAACGAGCGTGAACCATCCAACATTCCCGCCGACGTCCACGACCGTTGCACGTGAGTGGGCAAGGTAACGAATCAGTTGGGTGGTCGCAGATTCGTAATGCCGAAGAATGGCGATGTTCGGAGACAGAAAGGATCGGTCCTGCGGGTCGATGTGAACGACCGACCCATCGCGTAGGCGGACCAAATCACGAGGGTTCTCGGTGAATTTCTGCTGGACAAGAGTAGCCAACTCCCGGTCCGGACCGGCCCGTCGAAGGATGAAGCGGCCCAGCAGCCAGGCGAAATGTTTCGGGCTAACCGAAAGGACATCCAGCCCAGTCGACACAGAAGCCCGGAGGTAGGTCCAAAGGGGGACTCTAAACTCTGGTCTCTGGTTCTCCTGCCTCACGGGTGTTCACCGGGGTCGGGAAATCGGCTTCCGTGGTCCTCTCGTCGCTCCGACGCCGTCAAACCCCCCCACCTGGTGTCCCCAACCCAGGCCCTGTGGATCCTCTCGGGCCCCTGTGCCCGAATAGCGTCTTTGCAATGCAGCCCCCGGCAGTAGTTACTCGACCGGCCCATCTAGTGGGCGGCTTATTGGCTAGGGGGAGGTCGCGGTTTGGGGTTGGTGGAAGGGGTCGCGACTCCTGGGGGTAGTGCCGGCGGAGTGGGGGCCACGACACCGTGGGTCGGCGTTGGGGTGGGGGCGGATGAGCCGAGTTCCGCCGGCTCAGGGAGATCGACAGCGCTAATGGTGGCGGTCGCCGCTCGGCCGGATCCTCCTTGTACCATCGCCGCGGATTCTTCGGACTCGGCCTTGATCTCGTCCTCGATCGACTTGATCTCGGTGAGCAGCTCCGTCTGCTTCGGGATCGGTCCCAGGATGTCGTCCATCGTTCCGATGGACTTCTGGAGGTCATCCAGCGTGCTCAGACTTCGGTCGGGAACGGTGCGGGAGGTGCCGAGGTACTCGCTCGCCCCTTCCATGAGGCGTGTGAATTCGAAGGGGAAGAGGATCTTGGTCGCCTGCCCGTTCCCTACGTTCGTGACCGTGTCCAGGGACAGGACCGTGAGCGCCTTCGCGTCCAGCGTACCCGCCCCGAGGGCGAGGATGCGCAGCCGCTGGGCTTCTCCCTGGGCTTCCAGGATGGTCGCCATACGGCCGCCCTCGGCCTCCAGGATCTTGGACTGGCGGACCCCCTCGGCCTGCAGGATCCGCGAGCGCTTCTGCCCTTCGGCCATGAGAATGGCGCTCCGCTTCTCTCCGTCGGCCCGAAGGACGGCGGCCCGCCGCTGGCGTTCCGCGGAGGTCTGCTCCTCCATCGCGGCTTTGACGGGCCCGACGGGGTCGACCTCCTTGATCTCCACGGCCTCGACGCGGACTCCCCATCGGTCCGTGGCTTCGTCCAGGATGTCCCGGAGCCGGGTGTTGATCCGCTCGCGGTTGTAGAGCACCTCATCGAGCTCCATGTCGCCGATGATCGACCGCAGGGTGGTCTGGGCGAGCGCCACGGTCGCGACGTGGTAGTCCTGGACCTGGAAGAACGACTTCGGGGCGTCGACGACCTTGATGTAAATGATGGCGTCGACGTTCGTCGGGGAGTTGTCCTTGGTGATCACTTCCTGGCGAGGAACTTCGAGGACCTGGGTACGGAGGTCCACCTTCAGGACGGCGGCCAGGGGGTTCACCATGTTGAACCCCGGGTTGATGAGTCGCTTGTACGACCCGAGGTACGTCACGATCCCCTGCTGGTAGGGGGCGATGGTGTAGATCGCGCGGTAGAGGATGATGAGGAGCGCCAGCAGGAAGACGATCGTCACCAGAACGATGGGCACTGTGTAGTCGGTCATTGGTTTCCTACTCCGAACTCGCTACCCCGAGGACGCGCCATCCCCGACGGGAACGACCTGGACTGCGACGCCCTCGCCCGAGACCACCCGGACCTTCGTGCCCATGGGAATCGGAGTGACGGAGCGGGCCGACCAGACCTCGGACTTGATGCGAACCTTCCCCTGAAGGGTGTCGGACGTGACGGGGGCGATGACCGTCCCCAGCTCCCCGACGAGCCCCGCGGACGTAGTCGTCATCGGACCATGCGTGGGAGCGATCCACCGGTAGTAGGGGATCTCCAGGATCGTGGCCACGATCGCGGCGACGAGGATGACGACAATGCCCCAGGGCGTGTCGAGGAGGAAATCGGGGAGGAACAGGTACAGCAAGCCCCCGGCGATCAGGATCGAGCCCGGGATGAGGAGGAGCGCCCCGGGATGGATGAACTCGAGGGCGAGGACGACGAGGCCGATGAGCACGATGAGGGCACCCAGCGCGAGTATCGCCGCCGTAAGACTACCCCTACGCCGGCGCAGGCCCGAGACGGGGATAAAGATTGGGCACAGCGGGGGCGGACCCGCAGCTACCGGATGTAGTTCTGGGTCGTCGCGAGGTCGAACCGGGTGATGACCCTGAGACGGCGACCATCCCCGGTCGGGGCGTACTGCAGGAACGGGTACATCCGCCAGAGGTCCCCTTCGGCCATGCGGGTGGCGGGGTGGTCCTCCCCGAAGGCCGCTCGCGTCACATAGGAAGTGACCCGCCGAACCTCGCGCTCGTCCAGGTAGCCCAGCGCGTGAAGGTACTCGTGGGCCAGAATGACGTACACGAAGCTGTTGAACTCCACCGTGGTTCCGCTGTTCGCCTGCATGGCGCGGACAAGTCCTTCATTGAGCACGATGAGATTGCCGGTCACCTGCCAGTAGGCGCCCAGCGACGGGGGCAGGTTGGAGAGGCCGAGCCCGAGGCCGGGGCGCTCGATCCCGAGAACATGGCGGACGGCCCCGCGGACGACTTTGAACACCCGGTCGTAGTCGGCCGGCCCGTCCAGGAGGCCCGCGAGAGGGAACGGCGTCGGCGCCCTACCGCCCTCCGGGCGCGGTGGAGCGGTCGGCGTGGACCGGCCCAATGGACCCCGGAGGGTAAGCCCGACGAATCCCGGCATACCCTCTCCACTGGTCTCAACCCCTCAAATAGACCCGCTTACACTCGCTTCAGCGCGTCCGGCCCGGCCCACCCCAGCCTCCTGCGGCGGGGCAACCTATTAGGGACTGGTTCGGCCCTCCGAGGACGATGCCCCGATCCGAGCGGCTGCTCTTCCCGAAGCGCGAGCACGTGGAGGATCGACGGAAGGAGGGGCAGCAGCGGAAGCTGCTCGACGAATTCTTCGACCACGCGACCCTCGTGACGGTCTCGCGGCTCATCACGCAAGGGCAGTTCGACGGGCTCGACTACCCCATCTCGACGGGGAAGGAGGGCGGGGTCTTCCGGGCGACGATCGCGGGGGGGTTCCGCGCCGTCAAGGTCTACCGGATCGGGAACGCCGTCTTCCGCCGATTGCCGGCGTACGCGCTGGAAGCATTGAAACGGGAGTCCTCCGAACGCAACTACGCGCGCTTGGTCTACGCCTGGACTCGTCGGGAGCACACGATACTTCGACGGATGCGGTCCGCCGAGGTCCCGTGCCCGGACGTGTACGGGTATCTTCGCAACGTCCTCGTCATGGAGTTCATCGGGACCGAGGGGATGCCCGCCCCCCGATTGCAGGACGCCGTGGTCGCCGATCCCGATCAGCTGGCGAAGCGCATGGCCATCGCCATCCGCAAGATGGTGGTGGGGGCGAAGTTGGTCCACGGGGACCTGTCCCCGTACAACGTCCTCTACCACGAAGGGACGCCGGTCCTCATCGACGTCGCGCAATCGGTGGGCGTCGACCACCCGCAAGCACGGGAGCTCTTACGCCGCGACTCCGACAATTTCGCGAAGTACCTAAAGAAGCTCGGAGCCGATGTGGACCCGATGGGGTTCTTCACGGATATTGGCGGCGGGGAGCTCCCCGGCCGGAACTAACGATGCCGACGCTCTTCGTCCGCATTCCGGAAGATCGGATCGGGGCGCTCATCGGGCCGGGAGGGACGACCAAGCAGGGTCTCGAGGAGAAGACCCGCACTTCGATCAGCATCGACCCGGACGACGGCGAGGTCGAGATCACCTCGCGCGTGGAAGGGGATCCCGACGGCGTCCTTCGGGCGCGGGACATCGTCCTCGCGGTCGGCCGGGGGTTCGCCCCCGACCGAGCGCAGCGGCTGCTGAACGACGATACTTACCTGGCGGTCCTCGACATCAAGCAGGTGACCGGGAAGAAGGAGAAGGCGGCGCTGTGGCGGATCCGTTCGCGGGTCATCGGAGAGCGCGGCCGCGCCCGCACCCGGATCGAGGAGCTCTCGGGCTGCGCGGTCAGCGTCTATGGCAACACGGTCGCCCTCATCGGGAAGGAGGACCAGCTCGACCGGGCGACGCGGGCGGTCCGTCTCCTCCTGCGCGGGAGCGAGCACTCGGCCGTCTTCCACCTTCTCGCTCGACTCCGGGAGGAGGCGCTCGTCGAGGATGCGATCCTCGTCCCCGACCTTCCGGACGTGGAGTAGCGGTGGCGAAGACCGTTCCGCTCGACCTCCGCACGCTGGACTGGTCGCACCGGATCTTCCAGCGGTACTATGCGGAAGCGACCGTGGACCCGCCGACCCGCCTCACTCGCCGGGAGTTCGCGGCGTTCCCGTTCGCCGAGCAGACCCTCATGCGGCGCCACGCCAGCTTCCGGACCCCCGAGGAGTTCCACGACTACCTGGTTCGAGAGGCGCCGCGCCACGTGTACTACTCGTCGGCGTACTACCGCGTTCCCGACCACGCCAACATGGCCGGAAAGGAATGGTTGGGCGCTGACCTCATCTTCGACCTCGACGCGGACCATCTGCGCGGGGCCCAGGTGCTCGACTACGCGCAGCAGCTGGCCCTCGTGAAGGACCGTACCCGCGACCTCGTGGACGACTTTCTGATCGGGGATTTTGGGATCCCCCCGGAGTCGATCGACCTGATCTTCTCCGGTGGGAGAGGGTACCACGTGCACGTCCGAGACGCCGCGTTCCTCCCGCTGTCGAGCCCCGAGCGACGTGAACTGGTCGACTACATCCAGGGGGTCGGGTTTGAACCGTCGGACGCGGTCCTCGAGACGCGCGAATCGGAGGGGCCCCCCGCGGCCGGCGGGGAGGACGCGGGGGATCGGGCTCCTCGCCGGGCCCACCGCAGCTACAAGCGGCTCTTCCCGCCCGACACCCCGGGGTGGCGAGGCCGGGCGACCCGCTCGTTGCTGCGAACCCTTGCACGCTGGGATGAGGTCGGGAAGGAGGCCGCTGTCCATGAGATGGAGCGGCTCGGCCTTCCTCCGCCCGAGGCTCGACGCCTGGGTCGTGCCCTCGTGGCCGAGGGGCGCGGTCGCCAGATCCGCGAGACCCTGAGCCTCGAGGTCTTCCGGCGTGCCGTCCCCGAGGAGTTCCTTGGTACCGTGCTCCGGGCGGCCACGATCGAGGTCCAAGGAGAGACGGACGCGCCGGTGACGACCGACATCCACCGCCTGATCCGGCTTTCGGGCTCTCTGCACGGCGGCACCGGATTCCGCGTGACTCCCGTCGGGCGGGGGGGTCTCGATTCGTTCGACCCGTGGCAGGATGCCCTCATCCCCGCTCCCAAGGCGGAGCGGCGTACGGTCGAACTGGTCGAGAAGATCGCCTACCCCTTCGATCATGGGGGGGTTGACGCCGCCGTGGGGGCGCGGGTAGAGCTGCCTACGCCGGTGGCGCTGTTCCGGGTGCTGCGGGGGGAAGCGAGGCTTCCGCCCGTACCGGGATGACCAGGCGGCCGATCCGCTCGATCGACCCCTCCACCGTGTCGCCGGTCTTGAGCTTCCGCGATTCCTTGCCGAACTCGAAGCCGGGCGCGCCCCCGAGCGTCCCGAGGGAGATCAGGTCTCCCGGCTCCAGGGTCACGCCCCGCGAGACGTGACTGATGATCTCGGGAAGGCGGAACAGATAGTCGTTGGTGTCGCCGGATTGGCGGACCTCCCCGCCGACCTTGAGCTCCATCCGGAGCGGGTACGGGCTCCCGACCTCCTCCTTGGGCACCACCCAAGGTCCGACCGCCATCGTGGCGTCGAACCCCTTCCCCATCACCCAGTCCACCGGGCCCTCGCCGGGGAACTGGAGGTCGCGATACCCCATGTCGAGGGCAATGGTGTATCCGGCCACGTGGTCGAGCGCCTGAGCGGGGGCGATGTGCTTTCCCGTCTTCCCGATCACGGCCGCCAGTTCGAGCTCAACGTCCGGGAAGGTACCGGCCTGGTGCAGGATGAGCGGTTCGTTCGGCCCCACGAGGCTGTTGAAGAAGCGGGTGAAGAGGTACGGTTGCTTCGGAGCGGGTTTCCCCTGCTCGGCGAGGTGGCTCTTCGAGTTCGAGGCGAGGCAGTAGATCTTGACGCCGTTGATGATGGGCGCCAGGAGCCGAACTCCCTCCTCGGGTTTGAAAAGGTACCGCGCGCCCGTGGCGGCCCGGGGGGTCCATCCCGCTTTGCGCCGGCGGTCGATGTACTCCATGATCTTGCGGGTGAGCTCGACCGAGTCGGTCCCCCCGGTGAAGAACTGCCGCATGTCGCGGAACCGACTCGGGTCCGCCCCCTTGACCGGGTTGACGCCAAAGTAGTCACGGCAGGCGGTATCGAGGTCGACGTACTCGTTGCTGTCCGTCAACATGCCGAAGTGGAACTGGTCGGCGAGGAGAAAGTGCACCAGCTTCATCGACGAGTTCCCGCGCGCTGGGGAACGGCCGCGGGCTATAACGGTGCCCTCGCCCGGGGCCGGCGAGGAACGATTAATGGGAGGCGTTCGCCTGCCCGCTTCCCGGAGGCGGAGGCGTGGAGAACCGGCGGTACCGACGGATCTCGCGCTGGATCCCCCCCCTCCTCGTCCTTTTGCTCCTACCGGTCGGTCTCGTGGCCGGAGCGGCCCTGAAGGTGACCAAGGGAACCTCCGAAGCGGGATTCGGAACCGTCGTGGCGGCACCGCCGGCGGCGAGCTGGTGGTCCTTCCTCTCCCTGAACATCGTCAACGCGCCCGCCGGTTTGGTTGTCGGTAGCACCAACATCAGCGCGCCGACGAACCTCTCCAGTACCTCCGCCACCTCGCTCGCCGTCAGCGCGCTCGCGGGAGGGGCGGGGGCGGCGTTGTTCCAGTTCCAGCTGGACGCATCCGCTCCGAAAAGCACCGAGGTCGAAATCGACTTCTCCGTCGCCCTCTCGGGCGCCGCCACGTTGTTTACCGTCTACGTCGAAACGCCCGCCGCAGCGCTTACCGGGCCGCTGGTTGAGCGCCTGTACGTTCCCAGCCCCGCAGTGACGTTCACGGGCCTTACCCTCCAGTCGTACTCCGCGACGAGCGCGGTGTGCACCTCGGTGGGGGTGTGTCCTTGAGGCAGAACCCCCCCTCACGGCGAACAGCGCTCGCGACCGTCCTCGTCGTCGCTCTCGCGGCCAGTGCGTTCAGCACGGGAGTGGGCCTGGCGGCCCTCACCGTGAGCACGGGAGCTGAATCCGGAGACGGGGACGCCGAGACCGCGAGCTCCATCACCTGGTGGCACCTCGTGACGATCGCGGTCGACACCATCCCCGGCGGAAGCCTGCCGCTCGCGAGCGCCAACCCCGCGATCCCGACCATCCTCCCCTCGAGCAACAGCTCCTTCGCGCTCAATCCCTCGAGTACCGGTCATGGAGCGATCCGGCTCGATTTCCAGGAGAAGAACGGGCCCCCGGGGGCGAAGGAGTTCGAATTGAGCGTAACGTTCCTCAACTCGTCCGCGGTACCGGCGGCCGCGACCGTGTTCTTCGAGACCCAGTTCCCGGTCCCGGGCACTCCCCTCACGTTCAGTCTCTTCCTCGATGTGGGCGCGGTAACGGCCACGTTCAAGTCGATCATGGAGGTCGCCCAGAACTGCGCGACCCTCGGGAGCTGCCCGTAGTGGGGAGAGCCCCGCGGGAGTGCGAGCTTCAAATAGGACCACTTCCCATGCGGCAGCGTTCCGGGGTCGGCAAATGAAGGAGATCCGGGTGTCCACGCGGGCGATCTATCTGGCGACGGCCCTGACGCTCGCCGCCTTCGTGGGCGGCTTCGCCATGGCGGGGTCTCTTACGATCAACTCGGGCACTCCCGAATCCGCGAACGGGAACTACGAGTCGGCCACGAGCATCTCGTGGTGGACGCAGGCCTCCGTCGGACTGGCCGCCACGCCGTCGACAGTCCCGACCGCTCTCTCGGGCACGGCGGGCTCTCCGACCGTTCTCGGGGCCACGAGCACCGCCTACATGGCCAACACGGGCACCTCCGGCGACGTCGCCCACTTCTTCAAGATGACCGAGGCGTCCTCGGCGCCGGTCAGCACCGAGCTCGAGGTCGTCCTGACCGTCTCGGCGGGGAGCACGCCGGTCGTGACGACCCTCACGCTCTTCGTGGAGACCCAGACCTCTGCTCCATCGGGCGCGCTCACCTTCACCATCTACTACGATCTGGGATCAGCGAGCTCCGCGAGCGTGGTCCTCAACAGTGTCCAGCAGATCTCGCAGCAGTGCGGTGCCATCGGCACCTGTCCGTAGGGCCAACGCGCCTTCCGCCGGGGGAGGCATGAGCAGCGAGAAACCGCCCCCTCTCGCGCCCCGCGTCGCGGTAAGGCCCCGACGATTGCAAAAGGCCGCACCACTGCTGTTGGTGGGCGGCATCTGTCTCGGGCTCACCGTCTGGCTCCTTTCCTGGGACGGGACGGCCGGCACGGGGCGACTGCCGGTGTGGGTCCTGTTTCTCGGTATGGGTGTCATCTCGCTCAGCGGAGCCGGTGCGACCTTCGCATTGCCCGCGCCGGCTCCTCGACGGGCACCTCAACTGAGGCCGGCGGTTCTGCCGCCGGTCCAAGAGGAACCGGCCGAAGAGGCGGAGGTGAAGGTGCCTCGTCGCGAGATGCCGGAGCCCCCTCGGCCTACGCCGCCGGCCCTGTTCCGGTCTCGGAGCCGCCTCCCACCGCCCGCTGCGGGGGAGGCCGGGCCAGTGGACGGAGCGGGGGGTGCGACGGTAGAGTCCTCGGCCGAAAGCGGAGCGGCCATTTCGCTCGGTCGCGATGCGACCCGGCTAATGCAACCCGACGGTGCCGCGACGCCCGTCACCGGATCCGGGGGGCTCGGAACGGGCGATACGACGACATGCGCTTCGTGCGGCCGAACCTTGCCGGCCCGCGAGGCATGGCGCCGCTGCCGAAGCTGCGGGAAGACCCTGTGCGTCGCGTGCCTCACGGAGTCGGTGCGCGCGTACGGCTCGGGGTACTGCCGGAGCTGCTCGGGTCAACCGGCCTAACGGGCTGGGTCTCCCTTCGGATCCCACGTCAGGAGGAGCCCCGGGCCCAACCGTTCCGACGAGGTGAGCGAGAGGGCCACTGTCTCGCCCTCGTCCTGGGTTTCCGGGCCCCGCATCATCGGAGGCGCGGAGGTCCCTCCAATGAGCACCGGGGCGACGTAGACGGTCAGCCGGTCAGTAAGTCGACCGCGGAGGAAGGAGGCGATGACCTCCGCTCCCCCCTCGACCAGGAGCTTCGAGATCCCCCGTCGGCCGAGCTCGTGGAGCAGCGCCGGCAGGTCGACGCGGTCCTCGCCCGCCGCGAACACGTCTACGCTGGCGGGAAACTTCCGAAGACACCCCTTGGCGGTGGCGACGAGCGTGCGTCGTCGGCCATCGAGCACCTGCGCCTTTTCGGGGGTTCGGCCCTGGCTGTCGAGGATGACCCGAAGCGGGTCGCGGCCCGGACTTCGGTGGAGGAGGTCCCAGTGCACCCGGAGGGACGGGTCGTCGAGACGCACCGTTCCCGCGCCCACGAGGATCGCCTCGCACTCCGCGCGCAGCGCCTGCACCCGCGCCAGGTCCTCGGGGCCGGAAAGCCGAGCCCGCCGTCCGTCGGCGTAGGCCAGGCGGCCATCGGCCGAGACGGCACAGTTCACGTGGACAACGGGGCGGTCGGCGGCTCGGTTCATGCGGTCCTACCCGATGGGGGGTCGTAGCGCGTCGATCTCCGCCCGGGCGGAAGCCGTGGACCCACCGGCCGTTTCGAGGTCAGGAAGGTTGATGGTCGCATTCGCGAGGGCGCCCGAGCTGGCGGCCTCGAGGAGAGCGAGTGCCGTCGTCAGGTCGCTCGCCAACGCGACCTTGAGGCGGGGGCGGTGGGCGAGGAGATCCCGGGCCACCGCCCGGGCGCGTCGGGCCGTTTCGAGCGGCACGTCCACCGCCCGCTGGACCGCCGCCCGATATCGCCCCTGGACCTCGAGATCGTTGGGAGCGGCTCTCAGCTCGCGACGCGCGGGCCGCAGGCCGTCGTAGGCCTGGCTATCCTGGTCGACCCCGCGAAGAAAGGCGGTCCGCGCCTCCTTTAGCCGCGCCGCCAGCGCGGAGAGGTCGTCATCGACCGCGCCCGTCGGTTGGGAATAGGCAACCACCATTTCTCCGAGGGCGGCTCCGAACGCAGCGG
>DASRSW010000071.1:0-43150 GCA_035656275.1 Thermoplasmata archaeon | reverse complement strand
CTGCGCGGCCCCGGGCCAGAGCGGCTACGGCCTTGACCCGGCGAGCGCCAGCCTGCCCATCAAGGGCTGGGACACCTGGGAGAAGACCGGCGCCGTGCCCCCGTTCGTGGGCAACGTCCAGTGGAACATGGTCGGGAGCGGCCCCTACTACATGAACCAGCTCAACATCGGGCAGTCCTACTCGCTCCAGGCCAACCCGTCCTACGTGGCGAACCCCCTTTGCACGTGGACCGGCTGCTGGCCCGCGGCAGGGAAGTACGCGAAGAGCGTCTCCGTCACCTGGGAGACCAGCCAGACCCCGGGTGAGGTGGCCTACCAGAACGGGGTCGCGGACTTCGCGAGCATCCCGTCGCCGGACACGGGGCTCCTCCTGCAGCTCGTCGCGCAGGGCAAGATCAAGACGTTGAACTTCCCCGGCATCTCGATCGACTTCATGCCGATCAACCTCGCGTTCAACGTCGCGGGCGCGCAGCGGTACACCACGAACCCGATCACCGTGCAATCGGACTTCATGAGCTACGTCGGGCTGCGCCAGTTCATCGTCCACGCGTACCCCTACGGCACGATCCAGTCCACGATCAACACGAAGGACGGGATCCAGTACGCGTTCAACTACGGTGGCGCGATCCCGCAGTTCATGGCGAACTACTACCCGACGAACATCTCCTGGCCGTCGGGAGACCCGAGCACGAACCCGAGCACCGTCGGCGGAGCGGCGTGGTGGTGGGCCCAGATCACGAACCCCTCGAACACCGCGCTCTACGACTCGGAGCTCGCGAGCTGCACGGTCGCGGCGCCCTGCCAGTTCCCGCTGTTCGGCGAGACGGGGGCTCCGGACCTCGACCAGCGGATCAACCTCTGGGCGTCGGAGATCAACAGCCTGTCGGGAGGGAAGCTCCGCGCGAACCCGCTCGACATCAACTTCATCGACCTGGTGTTGAACTCGCTCTACAGCGGGCCGTACCAGAACGCGATGCCCCTCTACCGCCTGGGCTGGGCGCCGGACTACCCCGACCCCACCGACTACATGGTGCCGCTCTACTACCCCGACTCGAGCTACACCGCGTCGGACACCACGCTCGAGCAGATGAACGTCGCCACGTTCAACTCGAGCGGCTGCCACTCCTGGCAGGACTGGGGCTGGTGGTCCAACGCCGCCACCACGGCCGGCGGGATCCCGACGAACTGCCAGGGCGCCGCGTACGCGGCGATGATCCTCGGCATGCACCTGGCCGCGATCATGCCGGCGGGCCAGGGACGGGTGCTTGCGTACAACATGGTCGAGAACATCGCGAACGGGCTCGCGCTCTACGCGTACACGTTCCAGACGAGCCTGGTGGCGAGCTACGCGTCGTACATCGATGGGTCGACCCTGAACACGAATGTCACCATCGGGGGCGGGAACGACCAGACCTGGTTCACGATCAACGGAACCGGGGTCGTGAGCTAAGCCGGGCAGGGCCCGCACGCGACGAACCCTTTCCCCACCCTCCCGCGTCCCCTTGGGGGCGCGGGAGTCGGTCTTGTTTTCCTGATAGCTAGCGCCGGGGCCAGCGATCTAAATGCGGTCGCGGGAAGAGCCGACGGCGGAGCCGCCCTGCCGGCGACCTTCGAACCTTAGGGAAGCCGAAGGCTAGAGGAATTCTTCAGGGTCCGGATGGGGCTCGGCCCCGGGGGGGAACACCGGAACGCCGCCTCGGAGCTTCTCCGCCTCGACGGTCCAGCGCCCCATGGGGACGGGCCGGTACCACGTCCGCCGGAACGCTTTCCGCCACTCGAACAGCTTTTCGATGGGCGGACGGAACCAGAGATACTCGTAGAGGAGGTACTCCGCGTAGAGGGCAAGCGCGAGGCTGGGGAACAGGACGAGCGGGAGGAACGGCTGGGCGAACGTCGCGAAGACGAACACGTCCAGGATGAAGAACGCGAGAAGCGTCCAGACCTTGGCGAAGCTGAAGTAGAACCACTGCCGCCAGCTCGGACCGGCCTCCGCGAGCGCCTTTTCGCGCTCCTCGCCCTCGAGCCGGGGGAAGAACCGGCCGGGGGAGGCGGGCACGGGGGCTCCGCCTCAGGAAGCCGAGAGCGGCGCGTCCACGGCCACCGGGGCGCCCGACGGAGCGGAGGCGGTCTCCGGCTGGGTCGGCCCTTCCTCGGGGGTCGGGTACAGGTGGCAGGCGACGAAATGGTCCCCCCGGATGCGGAGGAGCGGGGGCTCCACCTTCGAGCAGATCGGCATGACCGCCGGGCAGCGCGTGTGGAATCGGCAGCCCGGGGGCGGAGAGGCCGGGCTGGGCACATCCCCCTTGAGCAGGATCCGCTCCCGCTGGAGGACCGGGTCGGGAATCGGAATGGCGGCGAGCAGCGCCTGGGTGTAGGGGTGCATGGGGCGCTCGAACAATTCCTCCGTCGGGGCGCGTTCGACGACCTTTCCCAGGTACATCACGACGACCCGGTGGCTCATCGCCCGGACCACGGAGAGGTGATGGCTGATGAACAGGTAGGCGAGGTCCTGCTCCGCCTGGAGCTTCTTCAGGATGTTCAGGATCTGGGCCTGGACGGAGACGTCGAGCGCGCTCGTGGGCTCATCCAGGACGATGAAGTCGGGGCGGAGTGCGAGCGCGCGGGCGATGCCGATCCGCTGGCGCTGGCCGCCCGAGAACTCATGGGGGAATCGCCAGAGGTGCTCGGGGTTGAGCCCGACGGCCTGGAGCAGCTCCGCGACCCGCTGGTAGCGCTGCTTCGCCGTCCCCATGTGGTGGATGGCGAGCGGCTCGGCGACGATGTCGCGCACGAGCATCCGGGGGCTCAAGGAGCTGAACGGGTCCTGGAAGACGATCTGGAGCTTCCCGCGCAGCTTGTGGAGCTGGCGCGGGTTCATCCGGTAGAGGGAGAACTGCTTCGCGAGCTGGTCGAGTTCGCGGAGGAGCGCAGGACCGTTGGGCGGGAGCTTCCGGCCGTCGGCGTCGAGGCTCTGGTACTGCGGGCCCAGCGCCTGATAGATCTCCTCCATGCGCTGCGCGGCCTCGGGAGTCGGGCGGTAGAACGTGTGCCCGCTGGTCGGGTCGATCAGGCGCAGGATGAGCCGCCCGACAGTGGTCTTGCCGCAGCCGGATTCCCCGACCAGGCCCACCGTCTCTCCCTGCCGGACGTCGAACGACACCCCATCGACGGCGCGCACGTCGCCGATGTGGGAGGAGAACAGGCCCCCGCGGATGGGGAAGTACTTGCGGAGGTTCCGAACGGAGAGGAGTACCGGTGCCTGCCCGTTATCCATTGAGTGTGTCCCCGCCTAGCCCCGGTACGCCGGCCCATTGAAAAGGTAGCAGGCGACCACGTGGTTCTCACCTTCGACGGTGAGCGGGGGACGCGCCTCCTTGCATACCGGCATAGCGTGGGGACACCGGGGGTGAAATCGGCAGCCGGTGGGGGGATAAATGAGGTTGGGCACCGACCCCGGGATCGACTCGAGCTTCTTGTCCGGTTCGTCGAGGCGAGGGATGGAGCTGAGCAGGCCCTGGGTGTACGGATGGAGGGGTCGCTTGTAGAGGTCCCGGACCGGGGCGACCTCGACGACGTTGCCCGCGTACATGACGCACACCCGGTCCGAGACCTCCGCGATGACCCCCAGATCGTGGGTAATGAGGAGGATGGCCGTCCCGACGCGGGTCTTGAGCTCGCGCATCAGCTCCAAGATCTGCGCCTGGATGGTCACGTCGAGCGCGGTCGTGGGTTCGTCGGCGATCAGGAGCTCGGGCTCGGCCGAGAGGGCCATCGCGATCATCACGCGCTGGAGCATTCCGCCCGAGAGCTCGTGGGGGTAGCCGCGAGCGACCTGGACGGGGTTGGCGATCGAGACGCCTTCCAGGAGCCGTACCGACTGCCAGAACGTCTCCTGCTGGAGAGGCCGGTTGACGTAGCGCCGGATCCCCCAGAGGCCGTAGCCGAAGGTGCTGAGCCGAATGGCGGTCCTCCGGGCGGAGAGGGCCCGGCGGGCGCCCGCGAGGGCCTTCCCCTCGCGCATCTCCTGCATGTAGACGTCCTTGAACCGCTGGCCGATCTCGAGGAGGTGGCGCTGGCGCAGGAGGTAGCGCCGTTGCATGCGGGTGAAGTGGACGCGCGCGAGCGCCCGATCGAGCTCGTGGACCCGGGACTCGGGGTCCGACCACGCCTGACGGAAGATGTAGAACGCCTGCGTTCCGAGGGACGCGAGGTTGACCGCCTCGCCGTACCGTTGGGCGGCTTCGCGCAGGAGCCCGGAGTCGTTGGTCCGGGCGGCCTTGATGAGGGCGGCCCGCGCCACCTTCTCCGCGGGGGCCCGCGGGGTCGCGTGGAGGAGGGCGTCGATCGTCGGAATCCCGCGATGGAGGAGGAGCGCTTCGGAGATCTGGTCCGAGATGGAGAAGATCGGGTTGAGCGCGCTCGTGGGTTCCTGGAAGATCATCGAGATGCCGCCGCCGCGCACAGCGGTCATCCGTTCCTGGCCGCGCTTGATCCGCTGATACCGGCGAGACACCTTCACCCGATTCGTCTTCGGGATCGGCTTGAACTTCGCCTCGCGCTCGAGGCCCCAGAGGAGATTGGCTCCCTTGAACAGGATCGTCCCGTCCATGATCCGGCCCGGTGGGTCGGCGATGAGCTTCGTGACGGAGAAGGCGGTCACGCTCTTCCCGCAGCCGGTTTCGCCGACCAACCCCAGGGTCTCGCCCCGACGGACGTTGAACGATACGCCGTCGAGCGCCTTCACCACGCCGTCGTAGGTGAAGAAGTAGGTTCGGAGGTTGCGCACGTCGAGGATCACCGGCTGGGCCGGCCCTGTGGCGGGGCTCGCGGCGACGGTAGGCGCCGCCGGTTCCACCGGGCGAACGGCCGGGGTCTCTTCCGGGATGGGGTCGGCCTTGACCGGGAGGCTAGCGGCCGACGTTTCCGCTCACCTCCGCAACCTCGGGTCGAGAGCGTCGCGGAGCCCGTCGGAGACGAAGTTCACCGAGATGGCGAACAGGAACACGATGAGCCCAGGGATCATGACCTGCCACCAGGGGAAGATGCAGGTGGGGGTCGACTGACAGTAGAGGATGAGCGAGGAGACGGTGGTGAGACCGACCGAATTCGCGGCCATGGAGCCCCACTCGGGGAAATAGGGCGTGGGGAAGATCTGGAAGCCGAGGAAGATGATGGCGGCGATGAGGAGCGGGATGGCGCCGACATCGAGGGACATCTGAACGAAGACGGGGTACATGCTGTTGGGGATGATGTGGCGGCCGAGGATGCGCCCGGTCTTCGCCCCCGAGGCCTTCGAGGCCTCCACGTACTTCTGTTCCCGTGTCACGAGGACCTGGCCCCGAACGATGCGCGTGTAGATCGGCCACCAGGTGACCGTGAACCCGCCCATGAGGACCCCTATTCGGCCCCATAACGTCGAGACCTGGCTCGCCCACACGGCCAGGATGACGAGCACGAGCAGGAGGGCGGGGATGGAGAGGAAGATGTCGGTAACGCGCATGATGAGCTCGTCCACGAGCCCCCCCTTGTAGCCCGCGATCGAGCCCAGCAAGAGGCCGATCGCCGCGCCGGCGGCCACAATGCCGGCCGAGATGACGAGCGTCCACTGCGCGCCCTTCACGAACCCCTGGTAGATGCTGAAGAACTGGCTCCCCGCCGGAACGAGGGTCAGGGAGCCCAGGGGGAGCGGCCCACCCGAGAGGTGAGCGAGGTCGAGCGTCGGTCCGATCAGAGAAGGATTGAACGGGTCGGTCACGTAGCAATTGGGAGCGGGAGGCGGCGAACCTTTGGGATACGTGCAGACGGAATCGCACCCGACGATCGGCCCGCCGCTCGAGCCGCCGACCCCCGTGTACGTCCCACAGTAGGTCTGGAGCTGGGTCGAGGAGGCGGTGTCGAACGCGGCACCGTAGATCGCGACGCCGATGAAGAAGATGAGAATCCCGAGACCCACGATCGCGAGCGTGTTGCGGCTGAGGAAGTAGAGCGTCCGCCGGATCTGGGCGATCCGCGGGTTCGGCCGTCGGCCTCGCAGGAGCGGCTTACTCGCCGACTGCGTTTCCGTAGCCATGCCGAGGTCACCCCAGCCGGACCCGGGGGTCCAGGTAGGCGTAGAGGATATCGACGATGATGTTTGCAATCACGACGATGATGGTGAAGAGCAACGTAGTGCCGAAGATAAGCCCGTAGTCGAACGGCCGCTGGATGGAATAGGCCAAGAGCAGGCCCACACCCCTCAGTCCGAAGACGTCCTCGATGATCGGGAAACCCCCGATGAATCCGGCGAACGTCAGTCCCAGCACGGTCACCGTCACGTTGAGGGAGTTCCGCCCAGCGTGCTTTCGGACCACCGAGCCCTCGGGGACCCCCTTCGACCGGGCCGTGCGGACGAAATCGAGGTTCATGACCTCGAGCATACTGTTGCGCACGAATCGAAGGATCGCGGCGATCGCGCCGAAGGCGATGACGAACGCCGGCAGGATCATGCGGAAGAGCGACTCTCCCGCGAGCGCGTAGTACCCGTTGACGAGGGCGTCCACGGTGGGGAAGCCGGTCGGCGAGGTCTGGAGATAGCTACCGATGAACGACGGAAGGCGGTCGTTCGAGAAGCAGGTCCCTTTGGGCCAGGACCCATAGAAGTAGTCGAATCCCGTCGCGGTGCCTCCGCAGTGGGTGGCACTCCCCAGGAGGCTCGCGAACCCGAGCAACAGGAGGGTCGCGAGGAGGAAGCCCGGGAGCGCGAACCCCGAGAACGACATCACGCGCGCCGCCTGGTCGATCGGCCGGTTGCGGTAGACGGCGGAGTAGTTCCCGAGCGGGATGGCGAGTGCGAGGATCAGGAGGAGAGAGAGGGCGGACAACTCGAGCGTGTACGGGAGGAGATACGCCAGAATCGTCGTGATCGGGAGCGTACCCCCGAAGCCCAGGGTGTGGCTCGCGTAGCTTCCGCTGTCCGTGGACCCCCAGTTCAATGTGAGACTGTTCGCGACGTAGTGAAACCATTGGACAGGAGCGGGTTGGTCGAGGCCCAGGGCGTGGACTCCATTGTAATAGGCGGGGTTCGGACATTGGCCGGGTTGATTGATGCCGATCTGTTGGCACGGGACGGACGGGTTGTACCCCACCTTGGAGGGTCCGTAGAAGGAGAGGAGCTTGTCCTGGATGGGAAGGAAATAGACGAGAGAGAACGTCACCGTCATCACGCCGATGATGACCGGTATGATGAGGAGTATACGCCGAATGACGTACACCCACATCTTCATCGGAGTCCGTCCTCCCAGCGATCCGGGAGTCGTCCCGGATACCGTCCGATTCGGGCGCCCCTATTTATGGATTTGTCGAAAAAAAGGCGCTCCCTCGAGAAGGACTTCGGGTGCGAAGCCCACGAAGAACCGCCGCCTTCCCCCCGTGCGGGGTGGTTTGGGCCGCTCGAAACGTCCGGTCGTAAGCGGCGGTCATTCTCGTGAAGAGCGTCACCGCAGCCTCGCCGCGATCTCGCCCAGGATCAGAGTAGGGGGAGGTGACCGGTGATCAGGTCGATCACTTCGCTTCGGCCCGGTCCGATCCCCAGCACCGTCTTCGTGCCGGGAGGCACCTCGGTCAACCCGGCGTCCTCTACCAGTACGGTGGGAAGCCCCTTTCCTCGCGCCTGACGCCGCAGCTCCTCCATCTCCTCCAGTGTCGCCGCGACCACCGCGATCTTCTTCTGGCCCTCCGCCCGCCACGCGTCGAGCTCCTTGGCCGCATGCCGGGAAGCGGCCTCCACGAGCATCACGGCGGCGTGCGCGACCTGAACCGCCGTCTTTCCCGGGGTGAGCCGGAGTTCTCCCCGCACCACGAGCACCATCTTGTACGAAGGGCTCTCCGACCGTCTAGCCACCGTATTCGGACTCCCGTTGGTGCCGCAGTGCGGCGGCCTCCCGGTCTAGCGCCTCGAGTACCTCACGTTGGCGGACCGCCTCCTCAGGGGATGGCGGGTCGACCCTCAACCGGTGGGCCAGCCGCCGTCGTTCCCGGTCGACGGAGTGCAACCGCTCCACGAGCTGCCAGCCATCGTCGGCGCCGGGAGACGGCTCGAGGGCGCGGGCCACCGGGGGAACATGCGAGTAGGCCCCCCGGACCAGACCTACGACCAGTCCGGCCACCGCGACTCCCACGAGGATTCCCTCCAGCACCGGGTCGCTCCAGCTGGCGGCGAATCCCTGGCCGGGAAGGACGAGCAGCGCAAAGCCAACGAGGATGGTGATCGCGACGCTGGTGACGAGGCTCAACGCCAGCAGTTGCACGGCGACCATCGCCGCATCCCGTCCGCGTACCCGCCACTCCGGGAAGACGGCTTTCGCGAGCGTGAAGCCGGGCAGGACGAAGACGAGGAGCAGGCCCCCGAGGAGGAGCAGCCCCCCCACGAGGTCCATCACTCCACCGGCCTCGGCTTGGGCTCGCCCCCGGCGCCCAGCTGGCGCTCGAGCTGACGTCGGAGTTTCCGGTTCGAGGCGATCCCGTGCGCCGCCTTCCTCGTCTGGTCGTAGTACTTGAGGAGCGCCCGGACCTCCTGGGTCTTCTGACCGCTCCCGCGGGCGATTCGGTGGATCCGCTCCCCCTTCACGATGGCGGGGTCATCCAGCTCCTCGGACGTCAACGAGTCGAGGATGGATCGGTACCGCCGAAGCCGACCTTGCGTGTCCTCGAGCTGCTTATCGTCGAGCTTGGCGCCCCCGAAGGTGGGAAACAGCGAGAGCAGCTTCGAGAACGGGCCCATCTGGCCCAGCGAGGCCAACTGGGCGCGCATATCCCGGAGCGTGAACTTCCCCGTCATGAGGTGCTCCGCGGCCTTCTGCGCCTCCTCCTTGTCCGTGAGTTCCTCGAACCGCTCCAACAGCGTCTGGATGTCCCCCATGCCGAGCAGACGGGAGACGAAGCGAGTCGGGTCGAACCGCTCGAGCTCGTCCAAGTGTTCGCCCGTGCCGATGAACAGGATGGGGGCGCCGCTCGCCGCGACCGCGGAGAGCGCTCCGCCGCCTTTCGCCGAGCCGTCGAGCTTGGTGAGGATGACGCCCGTGAGTCCCGCGGCGTCGTGGAACGCCTTCGCGCTTCGGCCGGCCGTCTGCCCCATGGCGGCGTCCAGGACAAGCAGGGTCTCGTCCGGCTTCAGGACCTCGCGGACCCGGGCCAGCTCGGCAATGAGTTCGGAGTCGATCCCCGACCGCCCTGCCGTGTCGACGATGACGGCCACGTGCGGCGGGAACCGGTCGAGGGCTTCCCGGACGATGACCTCGGCCCGTTTTTCGGAGCGGTTGGCGTAGAATTCGCATCCCACCTTGTGCGACAGCTGCTCGAGCTGGTCGATCGCGGCGGGGCGATGGACGTCCGCCGCCACGAGCCCGACGCGGACCCCCTTCTTCTGAAAGTACCGCGCGAGCTTCGCGGCGGTGGTGGTCTTGCCTTGTCCGAAAAGGCCGGCGAGGAGGATCTTCCGCGGTTTGAGGTCGAACGGCCGGTCCTTCCCCAGAATTCCCCGGATCTCCTCATAGATGATGCGGATCAGGAAGTCCCGGACGCTCGCGCCGGCCGGCGGCTTCTCCTCCTTTGCCCGCCGCTTGACCCGTTGGGTAAGGTCGATCGCGAGCTGGACGTTCACGTCGGCTTGGAGGAGGGCGCGCTGGATGTCGCGGACCACTTCGGCGATGAGCGCTTCATCCACGGCCCCGCCGCGTGCGATCTTTTGAAGAACGCCCCGCAGCGACTTTCCGAGCGAATCCAGAACCATCGGCCGGGCCCCCTGGTCGAGGCCAAACTGCCCGAGCGGGGGCACCTCATTATCTTTGGGGGGGTGCCCCCCGCCCGCGGAAGTCGCGCAGGCGGGATCGCGGCACGCAAGGGTATTATTGAAACCCCGCCGTCGAAGAGGACACGATGACGCCCGACGCGCCGACTCCGCCCCGGGCCGCTCCGGTCACCCCTCCGAAGCTCAACCCAGTCCGAGTGCCCGTGCCCGAGGAGCCGGTCACCGCCCGGGTAGCCGATTTTCGCGAGATTCTTCACGCCTACTCGAAGGAGGACGCGATCCTCGAGGCGAAGCGGTGCATACAATGCCGCCGACCCTGGTGCGTGGAGGCGTGCCCGATCTCCCAGGATGCGCGCGAGTACATTCGACTCATCGCGGCCGACGACTTCGATGGCGCGGCCCGCGTCACGCTGCGAGACGACCCGCTCTCCACCTGCCTCTGCAAGGTCTGCTACCACTACTGCGAGGACGCCTGCGTCGTGAAGAAGAAGGGCGTTCCAATCGCGATTCGTCACCTGAAGCGCGCGGCGCTGGACTACGGTAACGACGACCTCGCGTACATTCCCTCGGCGCCGAAGCACCAGCGGGTGGCCGTCGTCGGGGGCGGGCCGGCGGGGATGATGGCGGCCTGGGAGCTCGGGGTCCGCGGCTACGCCGTGACCGTCTTCGAGCAGGAGCGCCTCCTCGGCGGGCTGATGCAGACGATCCCCGCGTACCGCATGACGGACGAGGACGTGGAGAAGGACCGCGCCCGGTTTCGAGACCTCGACGTCCAGTGGGTGCGCGACACGAAGATTGGGGTCGAGTACCCTCCGCAGCATCTCCTCGAGGAAGGGTACGCCGCGGTGTTCGTCTCGATCGGCACCTCGATGCACCGCGTCCTCAACGTTCCTGGGGAATCGATCCCGGGGGTGATCCCCGCCCTCCAGCTCCTCTACCGGCACAATCGGGGGGAACCCGTCACCCTCGGCCAGAAGGTCGTCGTGATCGGCGGCGGCGACGTGGCGATGGACGCGGTCCGCACGGCGCTCCGCCTCACTCCGAAGGGAGAGGTGTCCCTAGTCTATCGGCGGGGCCGCTCCGAGATGCCCGCCGATCCCGAGGAGATCCATGGCGCCGAGGCGGAGGGCATCCGCTTCCTCTTCCAGCGAGCCCCGGTCGCCATCGTCGGGAACGGGCACGTGGAGGGGCTGGTGGTGGAGTCCATCGAGCTCGGTGCACCTGACGCCGGCGGGCGGCGGGCTCCGGTCCCGGTCCCCGGATCTCAGGAGACGATTTCCTGCGACACCGTCATCGTGGCGGTCGGCCAACGGGCGGACCTCCAGGGGTTCGGCCCGTCGCTCGACCTCAAGATCACGAGCCAAGGATGGCCCGAAGGCAAGGGCCCGGGGTACGCCACGGCGATCCCCGGTGTCTACGCCGCCGGGGGTCGTTCGGTGGTCTACGCGATGGGCTCGGCGACGCAAGCGGCCGATGAGATCGACCGGTATCTCTCCGAAAAACGGGGAGAGAAGACCGGCCCTCGGCCCGATCCCTTCGGCGGGTCCGAGACGTTCAAGTTGCCCGCAGGCTACACGACTCCCATTCGCGTGTGACCGGCCCAGGGCCCGCTCCGACGCGGGGTCCTACCGAGCCTACCCTCCTCCCCACTAACTATTTGGGGACCCGTCCACCCTCCTGTAGCCGGTCGCCGTGAAGCTCCGATTCCCCATGACCGCCATCGTCGTCCTCGTCGTCGCACTCGTGGCGGCCCCGGTCCTCCCGGCGCTCTCCGGCACCGCCGGAGCGGGCCCCCGGGCTCTTCCGCACACCGCTGGAGCCGCCGTGTTGCCTGCGGCGCTCTTGGCCCCTTGGTCGAGTCGCACCGGCTACGATGCCGCGTATTCGGCAGAGGTGGTCGACCCGTCCCCGACCGTCGGTGAACTCCGGGTCGCTCTGACCCTTTGGCCGACCGACCGATTGATGTTTCTCCCGCCCGCCCCCGGAGCGCCGCCGTTGAGCGCGGGCGCCGCCAACCTCCGGTTTGGGGTTTCCATGGCCGACTACGCGGCCCTGGAGCAGTACTTCATCGGCCACGGGCTTCGCGTGGACCATACTTCGCCCGACCGCCTTGGACTCACGCTCCTCGGGTCGGCGACGGACGTGGGCGCCGCCTTCGGGACCGCGATCGAGAGCGGGAACTGGGAGGGCCGTCTGGTCCATTTCCCTACCACCGTTCCCTCCCTACCGCCCTCCCTCGAATCCGAGGTCGCCGCGGTAACCGGCCTCTCCGACGGGTTTTCCCAGTTCCATTTCTCCCTCTCGCCTGCCCCGCTTCCTCCGGTGCCGTCCCAGGGCCGCACGTCGACGTTCATCACCCCCTCGGCCGCGCACCTCCTCTACGGGCTGAGCGCTCTCTACAACCTGAGTGGCTCTCCCAAGTTCGCTACCGGCGAGGGGATCGCGATCGTTCTCTGGGGGGACGGGTACGACCCCTCCGATCTCCAGACGTTCTTTTCGAGCTACTACCCCGCCGGATTCCCGCAGCCCTCCCTCGCGTACGTCAACGTGGATGGCGCCCCGGCCCCGTCGGCGAGCGCTCCCAGCGACCCGAGCGCCGCTCCCCAGGAGCTGACGCTGGACCTCGAGTGGGCCGGGTCGGCCGCGCCCGGCGCCGCGCTCACCGCCGTCTACGCCCCTGATGGGCCCGCCTCGAACATGTACTCCCCGACCGACGTCAGCCTCGAAGATGCGCTGCGGACCGCGGTGAACCTTCCGGGCGTCAGCGTGGTCTCGATGTCGTTCGGCACCCCCGACGGCGGGGACGCCGCGCTCCAGGCCGCGTTCGCGACGATCCTCGCCCGGGCGAGTCAGCTCGGGATCACCGTCCTCGCCGCCTCGGGCGACACGGGGGGCGCCGCCAAATCGGGATGCCAGGGAGGGGTGTCTCCGGACTTTCCCGCGACGTCGCCGGAGGTGCTTGCGGTGGGAGGCACGGCGCCGGTGGAGTCGCTCGATGCGTTCGGAGACGTGGTCGGTCTCGACAGCGAACCGGCGTGGAACGGTTCAGGTGGGGGGTTCTCCGTAAGCTATTCGGCGCCGGCCTGGCAGACCCAGAATGCGCCGCCGGTAGCTCAGAACGGTCAGCGTGGGATACCCGACGTGGCCGGTCCGGCGTTCGACAATTTCTTCTACTTCAAAGGCGGGCAGCAGGCGGGGCGAGGCACCAGCTTCGCGACGCCGATGTGGGCGGGGCTGGTGGCGGAGATCGACGCGCTCCTGGGTCACCCGGTCGGCACCGTGGCGCCGCGGCTCTACTCGATCGCTTCGGCCATCGCGCAGGGGAAGGCCGCGGCGGGGCTCGTGGACATTACCGGCGGGTCGAACTGCATCGCGAGCGCTGCCGCCGGGTGGGACCCCGTCACCGGGTGGGGGACGCCGCGGGCGGTCCCGCTCTACGCCGATCTCACGTCCTCGTTCGTGACCGTCGGGCTCAGCGCCTCTTCGACCAGCGTCGTCCCGGGGGGCTCGTTCTCGGCCTTAGCCGCCGTGACGAACGTCACGACCCACCGGCCGATCGCGGGACTGTCGGTCGCGTTCACCCTGACGGCCCCCAGCTACTCCGGGCCGTGCGGGGGTACGCTGTCGAGCAGCACCGCCTCCACCGACGCGAGCGGGAGCGCGAACGCCACGATGACCGTACCCGGATGCTTCCTGGGCGGCAGCGCTCTCCTGACCGTCATCGTCGCCTCCGGCGGCTACTTCGGGAGCAATTCGACGACGGTCGGGGTGAACCTGGTGGGCCTCGCGGGATTCCTGGCGTTCGTCCAAGTGTTTCCGTACAATGTGATCGCCTTCCTTCTCATCATCGTCGCCGCCGTGGGGATCGGGTACTGGATCGGGGAGCGCCGCCGACCTCGCCGGACCGGTGGCGCCCGCGGACCACGGGGGAGGGGGGTGCCGCGGAGCCCTTACCCGGTCGCCCCCTCGGTTGCCCCTTCGCTCGCATCCGCTCCGGGGCCGAGCGCATCCCCCGAACCCCCGCCCCCGCCCCTGCCGACACCTCCCGAGGAGCGCCCGCCCGGCCCGAGCGCTCCCCTCACCGACGGACCGCCGGACCCGACAGACCCCGAACCCCTCAGTTCTGCCGCGTACTCGACCGAGGGCCCCGCGTCGATCCCAGGACATGTGCTGGACCCCCCTTCGGCCCCCGCACCGCTGGACGAGCTCCCCCGCGTCCAATTTCGCCGCTGCCCAACCTGCCTCGCCGCGGTCGGCGCGTCGGACACCGTCTGTCCGGATTGTCGCCGGCCGTTGCCCCCGGCGGCCGGCCCCGCGTCAGGTTCATGAGCGATTGACCCCATCCTCCCCGTCCCCCGGAACGTGAGGAAGAGTCGGCAGCGGTCGCTTTCGATCGCAGATGCAACGCGCGAGTACATCGACGCGCACCCGAGCATCCGGGAGGCGCTGAAGGACGACATCGTCAACTTCACGGCCCTCGCCCGGAAGGTGCAGAGCGAGCGGGACCTCACGAACGAGGAGGCGGTGACGATCGCCTGTCGCCGCTACCAGCGTGGGTTGGCGCTGGAATCCCCGGCGGAGGCCGCGATCAATGGGATCATTCGAGACAGTCGCCTCCAGGTCCAGTCGCGGATCGCCCTCGTTCGGATCCGGGATGACTGGGAGATCGTCGACCGTCTGCTCGAGGTCGGCCGCTCCGCCCTTCCCGGTCCCGCGCCGCGCCGAGTCTTCCAGTTGTTCCAGGGAACCGAGGCGATCACGATCCTCTGCGAGGAGGCGTTCCTTTCCACGCTGCTCCCCGAGATCCCCGCGCGGGCGCGGATCGCCCTCGAGCGAGGATTGGCGGTCATCGCCTTTCGGAGCGAGCCGCGCGTCGCCGAGACGCCGGGCGTGCTCGCTCGGATGGTCGATGTGCTGTACCGGCGCGGGATCAACTGCCTCGAGACGGTGAGTGTCCACACCGACTCCCTCTTCGTCTTCCGGGACCGGGACGTCATCCCGGCGTACCAGGCGCTGTCGGCCCTGCTCGGGCCCGGGGCCGCGCCGGCGGCGCCGCTCGTCTCGGCGTCGCGCGGACAACACCGTTAGCCGTCCGGCGACGTGGTGGGGACACCACGCCTAAAGTCGTGGCCTCTGTGGGACAGTCTGCAGGACCTGATGGCGAGTGCGGCCGTGCTCGGCGCCAGCGGGTACCTCGGGTCCGAACTACTCCGCGTGCTCTCCTACCATCCCCAGATCGAGGTGACGAGCGCGGTCTCCCAGAGCCACGCCGGCGAGTCCCTCCGCACCTTCGCGCCGCAGCTGGAGCGGTTTGGGGACCTGCGGATGAGCGCCGACGCCGACGCGGTGGACGCCGACCTCGCGTTCTTGGCCCAGCCGGCCGGCGAAGCGATGAAGGTGGTCCCGGGGCTGCTCGATCGCGGGGTACGGGTCGTCGACCTCGGCCCGGACTATCGTCTCCACTCCGCCGCGTCGTACGCGGAGGCCTATGGCCGCCCGCATCTCGACGCGGGGCACCTGGACGAAGCCGTCTACGGTCTGCCCGAGCTCTTCGCCGACCAGATCGCGCGCTCGCGCCTCGTCGCGAATCCCGGCTGTTATCCCACCGCGACGCTCCTCGCGCTGGCCCCGCTCCTGCGTGAGGGCGAGATCACCGGACCCGTCGTCGTGGACGCGAAGAGCGGAAGCTCGGGCGCCGGCGCCGCGCCCTCCGCGGAAAGCCATCATCCCGACTCCGCCCTCACGATTCGTCCGTACGGGACCCCCACCCATCGTCATGTGCCGGAGATGCGCCAGGTGCTCGAGTCGGTCAGCCCGGACAAGCTGCCCCTGGTCTTCGTGCCGCACCTCGTTCCGCTCGTACGCGGTATCCTCTGCTCGATCTACGCGACGCCGCGCAACGGCGGCGGGGCGGATTCCTGGCGGGCGCTGTTCGAACGGACCTACGCGGCCTCGCCGTTCGTGAAGGTCGGCGGGGTCCCCAAACTCCCCTGGGCCACCGGAACGAACCGCTGCTATCTCTCCGTCCAGACGGCGGAAGGGGCCCCGGTGGTCTTCAGCGCCCTCGACAACCTGGGAAAGGGCGGGGCGACGCAGGCCGTCCAGAACGCGAATCTGATGATGGGCTGGAGCCAGACCGACGGTCTCACGCATCCCGGAGTCGGGGTCTAGCGCCGCATGTCGGGTACGCGCCTCGGCGTTACGTCGCTGAAAGGGTTCCGCGCCGGCGGCGTGAGCTGCGGCGTCAAGCGCAGCGGTCGTCCCGACCTTTCCATCGTTCTCACCGACCTCGACGCCACGGCGGCGGGGGTCTTCACGACGAACCAGTGCAAGGCGGCCCCCGTCCTCCTGGGCGCCGAGCGGCTCCAGCGCGCGGCGACCGGGGTCCGGGGAATCTTGACCGTTTCCGGTGTCGCGAACGCGCTCACGGGCGCGGAGGGTCTCTCGGACAACCGGCAGATCCTTTCCGCGGCGGAGGAGACGTTTGGACTGCCGCCGGAAAGTCTCCTCCCCGCCTGCACCGGCGTGATCGGCCCGAGGATTCCCGTTCCGCTCGTCCGGGCCGGCCTACCGCCGTTACGAGCCGCCACCTCGGGCGACGCCGAGGGAGGCGACCGGGCGGCCAATGCGATCCTGACCACCGACACCTGCCCGAAGCAGGCCGCCGTGCGGGCGCGCCTCGCCGACGGCCGTGTGATTCACGTCGGCGGGATGGCGAAGGGAAGCGGCATGATCGCCCCGCGTCTGGCCCCGCTCCATGCGACCACGCTCGCTTTCCTGACCACCGACGCCCCGGTCCCGCCCGCGGCCCTCGAGCGCCTGCTGGTCGCCGAGTCGGACCGGACCCTGAACATGGTGTGCGTGGACGGGGATACCAGCACGAATGACACCATCTACCTCCTCGCGAACGGGGCGGTGGGGGGCCCCTCCGCGGAGGGCGACCCGGCCCTCCAGCGCGCCGTAGGAGAGGTGCTGGAGCGCCTCTCCCGGGCGATCGCCCGGGACGGGGAGGGGGCGACCAAGCTCCTCACGGTCCACGTGGAGGGAGCCCGCACGGTCCCCGAGGCGCGGGCCGCCGCGCGCTCGGTCGTGGGGTCGACGCTGGTGAAGGCCGCCGTCTTCGGCGCCGACCCGAACGTGGGGCGCATCGCGTGCGCCGTCGGCTACTCCGGAGCGCACGTCGACCCCGACCAGATCGACGTCGCGCTCTGCTCCGCCGGCCGCCGGGTGCCGCTGATCGTCGATGGACGCCCCGCCCCCGGCCTCGATAACGGCGGAGGCCAACGAGTACGCCAACTCCTTCGGCAGATGGAGGAGGTCCCGCTCTCGATCCAGCTCCATCAGGGCGGCGCACGGGCGACGGCCTGGGGGTGCGACCTGTCGTACGCCTACGTCCAGATCAACGCACAATACCGAACATGAACCGAGCTCCGATCCCCTGGGTCATCAAGGTCGGCGGCGACGAGCTCCTTCCCGGCCCCGCCCTCGGCCAGTTCGTCCTCTGGGTGGCCCGCGAGGTGCGTCGCGGGCAGCCCATCGTCATTGTGCACGGGGGCGGGGACGAGGTCTCGGCCCGGGCCACCCAGCTCGGACTCGAGACCGAGAAACGCGAGGGCCAGCGGGTCACGCCGGCGGAGATGCTCGAGGTCGTCGCCGAGGTACTCGCCGGGCGCGTGAACGTCCGGCTCACCAACGCCCTGGAAAGCGCGGGAGTCCCGGCGGTCGGTCTCACGGGGGTGTCGGGCCGCATTCTTCCCGTCCGTGCCGCGGGGTCCCCTCCCGGCTCGCTGGGCTGGGTCGGAGAGCCCGAGCCGGCCCGGACCCGGCTGCTGCTGAAGATGTTCGAAGGGGGACTGACCCCCATCGTGGCCCCGCTCGGGACCGACGAGAACGGCGGCGTCTACAACGTCAACGCCGACGCGGCGGCCGCGGCCATCGCGGGCGCCCTGGGCGCCGCCCTCTACCTCGTGAGCGATGTGCCCGCGGTCCTCGACGCGAAGGGCCACGCGGTTCCCGAGCTCAGCGCCGGGGAGGTCCAGCGCATGGTCCGTGAGGGGATTGCTCGGGACGGAATGATCCCCAAGCTCCGGGCGGCCCTCCGCGCGACCGAATCCGGAGCGGCGAGCGCGTGGATCGGTTCCTTGGCCTCGCTCGGCGACGACGCGGCGCACCCGAAAGGCGGCACCCTGGTCGGCGGCCGCCGACGCGCTTCCCTCCCTCTCCTCTCGGCACCTCCTGCCGGAGGGACGTAAATGACGAAGCGAAGCGCGAAGCTGAAAGTGGTCCTGGCCTACTCGGGGGGACTCGACACGTCCGTCGCGATCCCCTGGATCGGCGAACACTACGACGCCCAGGTGAGCTGCCTTACCGTTGACGTGGGGCAGGAAGGGGAGCTCCGCGGGGCGCTCGACCGGGCCACGGAGAACGGCGCGGCGTCGGCGAAGCTCGTGGACGCGAAGGCGACCTTCGCCACGGAGTTCCTCTGGCCCGCGATCCAGGCGAACGCCCTCTACCAGGGGGTCTACCCGCTCTCCACCTCCCTCGCCCGCCCCCTGATCGCCCGCACGCTGGTCGAGGCGGCGCTCGCCGAGGGCGCGGACGCCGTCGCCCACGGCTGCACCGGGAAAGGCAACGACCAGGTCCGCTTCGACGTGGCGGTCCACACGCTCGCCCCGCAGCTCCGCGTCATCGCCCCCGTCCGCGAGTGGAACATGAACCGGGAGGACGAGATCCGCTACGCGAAGGACCATCATCTGAAGGTGCGGGCGACGGTCCAGTCCCCCTACTCCGTCGATGAGAACCTCTGGGGCCGCAGCATCGAAGGCGGCCGCCTCGAGGACGCGAATCGCCCGGCGCCCGAGGAGGTCTTCGACTGGACGAGCCATCCGGAAAGCTGGCCGAAGGACGAGGAGCTCGTACGCGTGCACTTCGACCAGGGCATCCCGACGGCGGTCGACGACCGGCCGCTCGCCCCCGTCGCGCTCGTGAAAGAGATGAACGCGCGGGCCGGCCGCCATGGCGTCGGCCGGATCGACCACGTGGAGGACCGCGTCGTCGGCATCAAGTCGCGCGAGACGTACGAGTGTCCGGGGGCGCTCGCGCTGCTCGAGGCCCACCGCGCGCTCGAAACGCTCGTCCTCCCCCGGGACCTGCTCGCGTTCAAGGCCGGGGTCGACCGGCGGTTCGCGGACCTCGTCTACGAAGGACTGTGGTACTCGCCGCTCCGGGAAGCGCTCCAGGCGTTCGTCACCTCGACCCAGGAGGTCGCGACGGGCGATGTCACGCTGCGCCTCCATCAGGGGAGCGTCCGCGCGGTCGGGCGGAGCTCGGAGTATTCCCTGCTCTCGCACGAGCTCGCGACGTACGGCACGGGGAGCCGGTTCCCCCAGGAGCTGGCCGTGGGGTTCATCCACCTCTACGGTTTGCCGAATCAGCTGGCCCACGCCCGGCGCGCCGCCGCCCGGGCGGCGCCGGATGGAAGAACGCGTGCTCCGCGAGAGGTTCTCCCGACCGCTTGACCGTCGGGCCGCGGAGCTCGCCGACTCGACGCGGGAGGACGCGGTCCTTCTCCCCCATGACCTCTGGGGGTCGCTCGCGCACGCCCGGATGCTCGGCCGCACCCGCATCCTCTCCGGCGCCTCCGCGCGACGGATCGAGCGGGGGCTCCGGGCGATCGCCCGCGACGCCGACCGCGGCCGCTTCCGGCTGGACCCGGCGCTCGAGGACGTCCACCTCAACGTCGAGTCCGCGCTCACCCGCCGCATCGGGAAGGACGGGGAGCGGCTCCACACCGCCCGCAGTCGCAACGACCAGGTCGCGACGGACCTGGTGCTGTACCTGCGCGACGCGCTCCTCAGCCTCGAGCTCGCGAGCCTCGCCGCGGCGGAGGCGATGCTCGACCGGGCGGCCTCCCCGGACGGACGGGTCGTGGTCGCCGGCTGGACCCACCTCCAACCCGCCCAGCGGGTGTACTGGGCGCAGCTGCTCGCGACCCACGCGCTGCGCCTCCTGAGGGACGCAGGGCGGTTCCGCTCGATCCGCCACCGCCTCACGGAGAGCCCGCTCGGAAGCGGCGCCCTCGCGGGGACCTCGCTGCCGATCGACCGCCGTCTGACCGCCCGGCTCCTCGGTTTCGACCGGGCCGGACCTTCCTCGCTGGATGGGGTCTCCGACCGGGACGCGGCCGTCGAGACGCTCGGGGCGATCGCCCTCCTGGCCGTCCATCTGAGCGCCCTCGCCGAGGAGCTCGTCCTGGGTTCGATGCCCGAGGTCGACCGGGTCCGGCTCGACGAATCGTTCGTCACGACGAGCTCCCTCATGCCGCACAAGCGGAACCCCGACCTGGCCGAGCTGGCTCGCGCCTCCGCCGGACCGGCCGTGGGCCGGTTGGTCGCCCACCTGACGATCTTGAAGGCGCTGCCCATCGGCTACCAGCGCGACCTCCAGACCGGAAAACCGCTCCTCTTTGACGGCGTAAAGGAGGCGTTGCGCCAGCTCACGGTGCTCCGCCGGATGGTCGCGACGGCTCGATTACGGAGCGGCCCCCCGGGCGCTCCCTCAGAGACGGCCAGTGTCGAGCTCGCGGACGCGCTGGTGAGCGCGGGGGTCCCGTTCCGCACGGCCCATACCCAGGTGGCGCGGCTCCTCCGCCGCCTGGAATCCGACCACCGACCTCTCGCCAACCTCAGCCCCCGGGAGCTCGAGCGCGAGTTCCCGCCCCTGCGGGGCCGGGGCTTCCATCTCCCCGGACCGGCGGAAGAACCCGAGCGGAGGAAGAGCCGCGGCGGCTCGGCCTGGCGCGAGGTCCACGCACTTATCCGGGAAGGGAAGCGCTCCGTGAGGGCCGGGCGACAGTCCGCGCGATCCGACTATCGGCGGCTCGACCGGCTACGCCGAGCGCTGGGCGCGCCCGGGTCGCCCTTTGACGTCGAGCCAACGTAGCGACGGCGCCCCTAGGCGATCCCTCGGCAGGAAGAGAACCGAAGTCGCGCCCCCGCGCGACGGGGCACCTCCTTGACCCGGCGGCCCTTAAGTTTCGACGATCTGGGGAGCGCTCGGGGCCGAACCCGGAAGACTCGGGGTGAGGGTGACGCGGCGGGGGTGGAGGGCACCCTGGAGGAGGACACTGCGTTCCCGCGGAGTCAGTCCTGGGTGCTGGCCGTAGAGATGGATCTCCAGGCTCGCCCGGGTCGCGTACTCCCGCGAGCACACGGGGCAGAGGAAGATCTCTCCCTCTCCGAGAAACCGGGAGCATTCGCAAGACAGCACGTGGCAGGGCATCGGTGTGGCCCGGTCCCTCGGGCGGCTGAAGTGGCGACGGACCCGGCCGTCCTGCGGGGCGAGCAGGTAGTGGCTCGCTCGCAGGTGACCGCACGCCTGACACGGTAACAGCCTCAGATGGCGGCGCTGCGTGACCACGGGATTCGGTGCGCTCCTCTCTGCGTGGGGCGGGGCCGTCCTCCGCTCGGCGGTGCGGGCCCCGGTACCCGCCCCCGTGGGACGACGGGAGGATATATCCCGGGTGTCTCGCGCGCGACACCCCCGAACGGGGCGTTCAAGAGGACCGTCTCAAGGGGCCCCCTACCCTGAGATGGGCGGCAGCGCCCCCCCGGTCGTAGAGAAACGTTGAAGGGAGGTCGCCGCGTGGGCGAACCCGGAGCCGAGGCGGAGTTCGGTGCGGCAATGAGTCCGGAGGCGACGGCCGCGCCCACGGCGGCGGAGGTCACGCGCCGGTACATCGAGGACCACCCCGCGATCCGGGACTGCCTGTCGTTCAATATCGTCAACTTTACCTCGCTGGCCCGCAAGATCCGGGGCGAGACGGGCCTCGCCAACCAGGAGGCGATCGAGGTCGCGTGCCGGCGCTACCAGCGTCAGATGCGCTCGGAACGGCCGCTCGAGGACCGGGTGCTCGAGGTGGTTCGGGGGAGCCGGCTCGAGGTGCGGACGCGGGTCGCGATCATCACGGCGCGGAACGACTGGGAGATGTTGGGCCAGGTCCTCGAGACCGGTCGCGGCCTTCTGGCGGACCGCCGGCATCTTCTCCAGCTCCTCGAGGGCCCGGGCGCCCTCACGATCCTGTGCGAGGAGGATCTCGTGGACGCGGTGCTCGCCTCGATCGGCCGGCGGGCCACGCTCGGGGTCCACACCCACCTCTCCGCGCTCACGGTCCGCAGCCCCGAAGTGATCGTCGAGACCCCCGGAGTCCTCGCGTTCCTGGCCGGGGCCCTCTTTCGCGCGGGCATCAACAGTCTCGAACTGATGAGCGTCTACACGGACTCTACGTTCGTCGTCCGGGAACGGGACGTGCTCCACGCCTTCCGGGTGCTCAGCGCGCTCGTGCACCCACCGACCGGAAATGAGGAAGCGCCGGCCGTCGCGCCGCCGCGGTGATTCTCACGCCGTGTTGCCGCCGGAGAGGTATATATGGGCCCCGGATTAGCCTACTCGCCCGGGCGAAGGGTATCCTTCTCCGGCAATGAGGACGTCAATGGCAACGCGCTGGTCGGTGAGCTCGTGGAGGTCCGTTCGAGGCGGGCGAGGCGTCTCGTCCGTCGTTTCGGCCGTCGTGGTCGTTGTCGTCCTGGCCGGCGTGGGCGTCGGGACCTATGCCGTCATGGGCGGATTCTCTCCCGTCACCCCGAAGACCTGCGAGCCCCTCGCGTCGCCGATCTGCGGGAACTTCGTCAACACCCACGACGTAACGCTGCTCCTGCCGTTCAAGAGCGTGCAGCAAGGCTCGGGGGTCCCGTTCACGGTGAGCCTCCCGGCCGGTGAATCGGCGACCGCGTACACCGTCTACTTCGGCGATGGGACCTCGAACACCGGCACGAGCTCGCTCATCAGCCATAACTACACGACGCCCGGGACGTACCTGGTGCGCGCGACCGCGCAGGTGAACGGCCAGCCGCACGACAACGTCGGCTCCCTCATTCTCCTCTCCGTCACGCCGTCGTTCGCGGCCAACCAGATCGGGGCGGTCCCCTCCGTCTCGGGGTCGATCGTCGGGAACAGCTCGGTCCCCGCGGGGACGGCGATCACCGCTGTCCTTCAGCCGGGACAGTTCGTGACGCTCTCCGGCAGTTATACGGGCCAGCCGACCAACCCCGCGTTCGTGGCCTTGCCGCCGCGGATGGTCGTCACCAGCGGTGGCAGCCTCAACACGGTCGTCAACACCAACTCCTCCCTGACGACGACGGCCACGTTCGCGAGCGCGGGGACCTACCAGGTCACGTTCGTCGGGAGCGCGACCAACGGCACCATCGGCACGGGAGGGAACGTGACGGGCGGGGTGACGCTCTTCATGAACTACACGTGGACGGTGTTCGTCTCCGCGACCGGCGAGCACGCCGGCATCCAGGGGACGCTCGTCCACCACAGCCCGCACCCCGGGACGATCATCAACTACGTGCTCGCTCCCGGCGGGGCGCTCTCGGAGGACCCGGCCATCGACTACGAGACCGTCGGGGCGGAGCCGATCATCAACGTCTACCAGCCCCTCATCACGTACAACGGCTCCTTGACCGGACCCGAGCCGACCAATTACGTCCCGGTCCTCGCGACCTGCGTTCCCGGGAGCGCCCAGTGCTCGCGCATGTACGGCTCCTCCCTGGTCGACGGCTGGAACTACACGTTCGTCATCCAGGGCAACGCGAGCTTCTACGACCCGCTCACCCAGGCCCACTGGGGAGTCTGGCCGACCGACGTGGTCTTCTCCATGGCCCGCACGCTCGGGTTCTCCACCCTTCCTTCCACGGAATCGAACAACGGGTGGATCATTGCCCAGTCGTTGCTCGACAGCGGCAACGTGACGTGGGACTCGATCCACGCCTCGTTCAACAACACGCCGCGCGACGTTCTGGACTCGATGACCATCAACGAGACCACCCTCCCCGGCGGCGGGACCGGCCCCTGCCCGCAGGCCGCGATCACGGGAGCGGACCACGGATGCGTCACCTTCCATGCCTACGGTCAGAAACACCTCTGGCCCTACTTCCTCGAGCTGATCGCCGACCCCCTCGGCGGGTCGATCGTCCCGTGCGGGTGGTTCAGCTCCCCCAACCAGGCGGCCGGCATCCCCTACTGGACCCGCGGGAACGTGAGCGGGAGCGGCGACCAGCCGTGCGGTGCGCCGGGGTCTCCCGGCTGGGGGCAGGCGCCGGACTCGATCCCGTACGAGGGCTGGGACCAGTGGGAGCAGCTCGGGAGCGGTGCGTTCGGCTCCTACCTGGGCCATGTCCAGTTCAACATGGTGGGGAGCGGCCCCTACTACATGTCGCAGTACCTGATCGGAAGTTCGTACTCGATGATGGCCAATCCGGCCTACGGGGCGAACCCCTACTGCACGTGGAAGGGGTGCCCGCCCGCGTCCCACAACTTCGCCCACGAGGTGGACGTGACCTGGGAGAACTCCCCCACGCAGGGAGAGACGGCGTACCTGCAGGGCGTCGCCGACCATGCCTCGATCCCCTCGACCGACTTCTCGCTCCTGCTCGAGCTCATCAGCCAGGGGAAGGCCGTCGCCATCAACGCCCCGACGCTGACCATCGGGTTTGAGCCGTTCGATCTCAACTTCAACCTCCCCGGCGCGCAGCGGCTGACGACCCAGCCGCTCAGCGTGCCCACCGACTGGTTCAGCTACGTCGGGATGCGCCAGTTCTTCGCCACCTCGTATCCGTACGAGACGGTTCAGAACACCATCAACACCCGCGACGGTGTCGTCCTCGGCTTCGGCTACGGGGGCGCCATTCCGCAGTACATGGCGAACTACTACCCGAAGGACATCGCGTGGCCCAACACCGACCCGTGCTCGGACAGTTCGAATCCGAGCTGCCCGGTCTACTGGTGGAAGGCGATGCAGGACAAGACGAGTCCCTACTTCGACCCGCAGATGATCGGCTGTACCGCGAGCAACCCCTGCCAGCTCCCGTTGATCGGCTCGACCGGCTCCCCCGCCGGCGACGAGATCAACCAGCTGTGGACGACCCAGCTCTCGCTCCAGTCCGGCGGCGGGGTGAAGGTCCAGCCCGTGGACCTCAATTTCGTGCAGATCGTCATCGATTCGGAGTTCTGCGGCCCGGGCCAGTGTCCCATGCCGTTCTACGGACTCGGCTGGGCGCCGGACTACCCGGACCCGACCGACTACGTGAATCCCCTCTACCAGGCGAACAACACGTACACCTTCGGGGACTCCGTGATGCAGTCGCTCCTCGTCCCGCAGTTCACGAACGGCTGCGGCCACTCGACGACCGACTACAACTACTTCGCCAACAACTCGGTGGGGAACATCTGCCAGGGGCAGGCCTACAAGGCGATGCTGACGGCCCTCAACTTCGCCGCCACGGAGCCGGTCCTGAGCTACCGGGCGCTCCTCTACGACCTCGCGGAGAAGATCGCCGCGAAGCTGTGCCTCTACACCTACACGGCGCAGTCGAACCAGATCTCGTCCGTGGCCTCCTGGATGGACGCGAGCTCGATCAACACGAACGTGACGATCGGGGGCGGGGGAGACGTGCCCTACTTCTGGCTGACGGGAAACGACGTCCAGTACCCCGGCTCGACCTAGGGCCCGACCCCCGGAGCCCGGGGCGCGCCTCGCCGCGCCCCAAACCTCTTTATCGGCCCCCCCTCTCGTTCGCCCGTGCCCGACGGGACCCCCGAGCCCGCCGAGGTCGGCGCGGCCCCGGTCTCGCTCTCCGAGCCCGAGCGCCGCCTCCTCCTAGAGCTTCGAAAGGCGGGGGCCTCGCTCCAGGAGGAGGCCGTTCTCGCGAGCGCCACGTCGCTGGATGCGGACCGGGTCCGCGGAGCCCTCCAGCGCCTCAAATCCAAGCACCTGGCGGTCGTCGAGGAGACGCACCGCTCCTTCCTCAAGCTGACCCCGCGGGGCGAAGCCGCCCGCGCGCACCGGCTACCCGAGCGGCGGCTCCTGGAGCTCCTGCGCTCGAAAGGGGGAAGCATCGAGCCGGCGACGCTGCCCTCCGAGGGGTTCGACGATGAAGAGCGTTCGGCCGCCATCGGGATCCTTCGCCGTCGTGGGTATCTGGTGCCCGGCGTGCCGCTCCAATTGGCGCCGAAGGGTCCGGACCCGCAGGCCCCCCTGCCCGAGGAGGCGACCCTCACCGCCGTCGCGGAGGGTCGCTCGGCCGAGGTCGTCGAGGCGACGGTCACGCCCCTCGAACGGCGGGGACTGTTGGTCCTGGGGCATGAGACCCAGCGTAAGTGGCGCGCGTCCGACGAGGGCGCTCGGCTCCCCCTCGCCGAGCCGGACCGCCCGCTGCTGGGCCAGCTGACCCCCGCGCTCCTCGCGTCCGAGCAGTGGCGGGACGCCGCCTTCCGCCCCTACGACGTCCGCGCCGAGGTCCCGTTCGTCACCGGCGCTCGCCCGCACCCGTACGCGGCGTGGCTCGCGGAGTTCGAGGAGATCCTCCTCGGCCTCGGCTTCGGGCAGGCGGAAGGGCCGCTGCTCGAGACCGAGTTCTGGAACTCGGATGTCCTGTTCATGCCGCAGGAACACCCCGCCCGCTCGATCCACGACGTCTTGAGCGTGCGGGCGGTGGAGGGGCGACCGCCGCCCGCCGACCTGCTCGCTCGCGTCGCCGCGGTCCACGAAGGTCGCCCCCTCCCGGGGGAGTCGACGAGCATCACCCCGGGGTGGCGCGCCCCCTACGACCCGGAGATCGCCCGGCGCCCGGTGCTCCGCAGCCAGACGACGGCGGTCTCGGCCCGGTTCCTCGCGGCCCGCCCCGCCCTCCCCGCGCGCATGTACTGCCTCGACCGGAACTTCCGGCGCGAGGCGGTGGACGCGACGCACCACCTCGAGTTCGGCCAGTGCGAAGGCATCATCGCCGAGGAGGGGATCACGATCCGGCACCTCATCGGGGTGTTCCAGTCCCTGGCCGAGGCGATCGGGATCCGGACCCTTCGCCTGCGTCCCAGCTACTTTCCGTTCACCGAACCCTCGATCGAGGGGTACGTGAAGCACCCGCGGCTCGGGTGGATGGAGGTGTTTCCGGGCGGCCTCTTCCGCCCTGAGGTGCTCCGCCCGCTCGGGATCGACGTCCCCGTCGCGGCCTGGGGGATCGGCAGCGCCCGGCTCGCGATGGTCGCCCTCGGAGTGAGCGACATCCGCGATCTCTACCTCGACGACCTCGACCGGCTCACCTCAGGGCGGTTCTGACCTTGCCGCAGAGCACGCTCTCGCTGCGGCGGGTCCTCGAACTGCTTCCGCGACCGCTCGACGCGGCGCAACTGGAAGAGGTCCTCTTCCGGTCGAAGGCCGAGCTGGCCGACCTCACGGGCGACGCGCTGAAGATCGAGGTCACCGCCGACCGCCTCGACCTCCTCTCCGAGGGGGGCCTCGGCCTCCACCTCGCCGGGGCGACGGGGGCCGCGCACGGATTGCCGCCGATGCCCCGGGGCCGCAGCGCGGAACCCCTCGACATTCTGTGTTCCGCCTCGGTCGCCTCCCTGCGGCCGGTGATCTCCGGGGTCGTCCTGGAGGCGCCCCAGGATGCCCCGCTCGATGACGGGCTTTTGGCGGAAGCGGTCCGCTTCCAGGAGCTCCTTCATGCGACGGTGGGGCGGGATCGACGTCTGGCGAGCCTGGGGCTCTACCCGCTCGAGCGGCTCGAGGGGCCGGTAACCTACGCGCTCGAGCCGCTCGAGTCCGTCCGTTTCGTTCCCCTCGACGGGACGGCCGAGGTGGGGGCCCGGGAGTTCTTCGAAACCCATGCGCTCGCCGCACGCTACGGAGCGTACGGCCGGACGGAATCCGCCTGCCTTACCCTGCGCGACGCCCAGGGCCGCATCCTGAGCCTTCCTCCGGTCCTCAACGCGCGCTCGAGCGGGGAGGCGCGACCCGGTGATCGACGGCTGCTCCTCGAATCGACGGGAACGCTCCAGGGACGGGTGGAGGACGCGGTCGCGCTCCTCGCCCTCGTCTTCGTGGCCCGGGGGTGGCGGTCGAGCGAGGTCCGGGTCCGGGGCCCCGAGAGCGGGGCGGTGCCAGGAGACCCTCTGCGGACACGGTCGATCCCGCTCACGGAGGCGACGTTGCGCGCGATGGCGGGGGAGGGGCTCCCCGCCAACGAGGTGGTCCACGCCCTCGGTCAGGCCCGGCTGTCCGGCCGGGCAGGCCCGGGGGGCTGGCAGGTCGAGGTGCCTCCCTGGCGACCGGACCTGCTCGCCGAGGTGGACCTCGTGGAGGAGGTCCTCTTGGCGCGCGGGCTCCACGTCGAGTCGGGGATCCTCCCTCCGACCCGGACCCGGGGGCACCGCCGCCCGGAGACCCGGTTCCGCTACCGGGTCGGGGAGCTCCTGCTGGGCCTCGGGTTCACCCCGCTCTACTCCACGGTCCTCGTCGGGGGAGCTCTCGTCCGCCAGTTGGGGCGCACGGGCGCGATCGAGGTGGCGAACCCGGTGTCGGAACTCTACTCCCACCTGAGGGACGGGCTCCTGGTGAGCCTCGTGGGCTCGCTCGGCCGGAACGTGCGGCACGGCTATCCCCAGCGGCTAAGCGAAGTCGGCCCGGTCCTCCTTCGGGACCCGGAGGCGGAACCCGGAGCGGCGACCCGCTACCATGCCGGGGTCGTCCTCGCCTCCGAGTCGGCCGGCTTCGCGGACGCGGCCGCCACGGTCGACTACCTCCTCGGGGCGCTCGGCACGATGGGCGTCCGCGAGCCCCTCGACCTTCCGGGAGTGATCCCCGGGCGCGGGGCGCGGGTCCGGCTCGCCGGGGAGACCGTGGCGGAGCTGGGGGAGGTCCATCCCGCGGTGCTCCATGAGCTCTCGATCCCGGTACCGGTTGTCTGGGCGGAACTCGACCTCTCGCGGCTCTGGCCGCTGCTCGCGCGGGCGTAAAGGCCATAAGACGGCGCCCGGCTCGGCGGCGCGATGGCCCCGCGTCGACGCACTCGGGAGGCCCGCGCCCGGTGGGAAGCGGCGGCCCGCAAGGCCATCGGCGCCCGGGTGGACGGCGGCGCGATCCCGCTCCTCGCCGAGGCGCCCGAGGACGCGGAGAGCCAGTACTTGGAGCAGGTCGGCTTTCCCGGAGCCCCGCCGTTTACGCGGGGCATCCAGCCGACCATGTACCGGGGCCGACTGTGGACGTTCCGACAGTACTCCGGATTCGGGAGCGCCGCCGCTACCAACCGGCGCTACCGCTATCTCCTCGAGGGCGGCCAGACGGGGCTCAGTGTGGCCTTCGACCTTCCGACACAGGTCGGCTACGACTCCGACCACGCGAACGCCCGCGGGGAGGTAGGCCGGTGCGGGGTGGCGATCTCGAGCCTGGGGGACATGCGCCAGCTCTTCGGGGGCCTCCCCCTCGACCGGGCGACCGTCTCGATGACGATCAACGCGACGGCGCCCATCTTGACCGCGCTCCTCCTCGCCGTGGCCGAGGAGAGCGGCGTGCCCCGGGGCCGGTTGGGGGGCACGGTCCAGAACGACATTCTGAAGGAGTACGTCGCTCGCGGCACGTACATCTACCCCCCCGAGCCGTCGATGCGCCTCGCGACCGACCTCATCGAGTTCGCGACCCGGGAGATGCCCCAGTGGAACTCCATCAGCGTCTCGGGCTACCATATGCGCGAGGCGGGCGCCACCGCCGCCCAGGAGGTCGCGTTCACGATGGCGAATGCGCTCGCCTATGTCCGCGCGGCCGTGGCCCGGGGGCTGGACCAGGACGACTTCCTCCCCCGGCTCTCGTTCTTCTTCTCCTCGGACCGGAACTTCCTCGAGGAGATCGCGAAGTTCCGCGCGGCCCGACGGCTCTGGTCCCGGCTCGTCGAGGAGACGCTCGGGGCGAAGAGCACCCGGTCGCGGCAGCTCCGCTTCCACACCCAGACGGCCGGCTCGTCGCTCACCGCCCAGCAGCCCGAGCTCAACGTGGTCCGAACGACCTACGAGGCCCTCGCCGCGATCCTGGGAGGCACCCAGTCGCTCCACACGAACGCGCTCGATGAGGCGCTCGCGCTCCCGACGGAGGAGTCGGCGCGACTCGCGCTGCGGACCCAGCAGATCCTCGCGGAAGAGTCCGGCGTCCCGTCGACCGTCGACCCGCTCGCGGGCGCCTATGAGGTCGAGCACCTCACCGACCGGATCGAGGCGGACGCGCGGGAGTACCTCGCGCGGATCGAGGTGATGGGCGGAGCCCTGCCCGCGATCGAGAAAGGGTTCTACCAGGCGGAGATCGCGCGCGAGGCGTATCGCTACGCCCGCGCCCTCGAGGAGAAGAGGGCCATCGTCGTCGGCGTGAACGCCTACGCCGATTCCGGCGAAGGGTTCGACCTCTTCGCGGGTGGGAAACGCCGAGGCCCCGCGCTTCTCAAGGTCACGGCCCAGGACGAAACCCGCCAGCGGCGCGGGGTCGAGCGCTGGCGGCGCTCGCGCGACGCGACCAAGGTGACGAAGACGCTCGGCCGCCTCCGCGCTACGACCCGAGCCGGCGAAAATGTGCTCCCGTCGGTCCTCGACGCCGTCCGCGCGGGAGTGACGCTGGGGGAGGTCGCCGACGTCTGGCGAGAGGAGTTCGGCGAACACCGCCCCTCCCGCGCGTTCTAGGGGAGCCATGGACGTCGACCATCTCGGCATCGCCGTGAAGAGCCTCTCCGCTTCCCTCCCCACTTGGGAGGCGACGCTCGGGACTCACGGCTCTCCCCCGGAGGAGGTGGCGGGCCAGCGCGTCCGCGTCAGCTTCCTTTCCGCGGGGGGGACGCAGCTCGAGCTGCTCGAGCCGACCCACCCTGACTCGCCCGTCGCGCGCTTCCTCACCGACCGCGGGGAAGGCATCCACCACGTCGCCTTCGCCGTCCCCTCGGTCAACGCGGCCCTGGCCGCGGTGGCGGAGCACGGGGGCCGGGTCGTCGATCGGGTCGCCCGACCGGGTGCGCGGGGCCACCTCGTCGGCTTTGCCCATCCGTCCGCGCACCACGGGGTGCTGGTCGAGTTCGTGGAGCGCCATTGAGCGCCATCGTTTCCGCGAGCCTTCGCGCGATCTACGATAGCCGCGGCCGAGAGACGGTCGAGGCGACCGTCACCGCCGAGGGGGGCCACGTGGGTCGCGCAGGCGCTCCCAGCGGGGCGTCGACGGGACGCCACGAGGTGCGGGCGTTCCCGCCCGGAGGCGTGCCGGCCGCCCTCGCGCGGTTCCACTCCGGCCTAGAAGGCCGTCTCCTCGGTATGGAGAATGACCCGTCGTTGGTGGATGCCCTCCTCCACGAGGTGGATGGCACGCCGGACTTTTCGGTCGTGGGGGGCAACGTAGCGACGGCCGTCTCCATCGCGACGGCGGTCTCGAGGGCGGCCGAGACGGGCGTCCCCTTGTGGCGGACCGTCCGTCGGGCGGGCGTCGAGGGGGGCCACTTTCCCGCCGTGGTCGGCAACTGCCTTAACGGGGGCCGCCACGCGATCGGCGGCCCCGACATCCAGGAGTTCCTGGCCTTCTCCCCCGCTCCCAAGCCAGCCGACGCCGTGCGGGCCGCGATCGCCGTGCACGCCGCCGTCGGGGAGACCCTCCAGCGAAAGTACCCCAAGCATGCCCTCGGCCGGGGCGATGAGGGGGGCTGGGTCGCCCCCGTCGGGAACCTCGAGGCGCTCGAGATCCTCGTGGGCGCGTGCCAAGAGGTAACCGACCGTCTCCACGTGCCGGTCCACCCGGCGCTCGACCTCGCGGCCAGCGAATTCTACCGGGACGGCAAGTACCGCTACAAAGAGCAGACCCTCGATGACGAGGGCCAACTGGGCTTCCTCACGGGCCTGGTCGATCGCTTCGGTCTCCGGTACGTCGAGGACCCGTTCGACCAGGAGGCGTTCGACCTGAGCGCCCGATTCACCCAGGCGGTGGGGAGTCGGACGCTCGTGGTGGGGGACGACCTCTACACGACCTCGACCGAGCGGCTCCGGCGCGGCGTCGAACGCCGCTCGACCAACTCCATCCTCATCAAGGTGAATCAGGTCGGCACCCTCACCGACACGCTTCGAACCGTCGACGAGGCGCGACGACACGGGGTTTCGACCATCACGTCGCACCGCTCGGGCGACCTGCCCGAGGGCTGGCTGGCGCACCTCGCCGTCGGCTTTGGGTCGGCGGGGCTCAAGTGCGGCCTCCTCGGCGGTGAGCGGGTGGCAAAGCTAAATGAACTCCTGCGTCTCGGCGCCGCCACCGGTACGACCGAATGACTCCCGACGAAGCCCTCGAGCAGGTCCCCCCGCCCGACGCGAGCGAGGGGCAGGACACCCAGCCGGGGGAACTCCTGATCCCCGAGGACACCTACCTCACGTCCGGCGTCCACATTGGGACCCAGCAGAAGTCGGCGAGCATGCGCCGCTTCGTCTACAAAGTGCGCTTTGACGGCCTCCACGTCCTCGACATCCGCGAGACCGACCGCCGGATCCGGCTCGCGGCCAAGTTCCTGGCCCGCTATCCTCCGGAGCGGATCCTGGCGGTCTCCCAGCGGCAGTACGGCCAGAAGCCGGTGCGCATCTTCTCGAAGACGATCGGGGCCGTCTCGTTCGCCGAACGGTTCGTCCCCGGTTGCCTCACCAATCCGAACCTCGAGGACTACTTTGAGCCGAAGGTCCTCGTGGTGACGGACCCCGCGACCGACCAGCAGGCGCTGAGCGAGGCGGTCTCCATCGGCATCCCGGTCGTCGGACTCTGCGACGTGAACAACGAGACCCGGAACGTCGACCTCGTCATCCCCGCGAACAACAAGGGCCGGGTCGCCCTCGCGACGGTCTACTGGCTCCTCTCCCGCGAGGTCCTGAAGGCGCGCGGCGGGCCCGCGGCCGAGGCGCCGTTCACGCTCACCATCGAGGACTTCCAGGCCGCGCTGTAGTTCCTCCTCCGCCTGACGGCGAGCTTTTAACCTAACGACCGGTCCAAACGCATGGCCCGTTCCGGGGCATCGCTGACCGAGCTTCTGCTCGAGCACGGCATACCGGAGCGGGGGGCCCGCCTCTACGTCGCCGCCTGTCGCGAGGGCCCGCAGACGGTCGCGGAGCTCGCCCGACTTTCCGGCCTCCACCGCGTGGAGGCGTACCGTTTCCTCCGGACGCTCGAGGCCCGGGGGCTGCTCCGGCCGACCGGGGGTCGCCCGGCGCGCTACCTCGCGCTCCCCCTGGACCAGCTGGTCGACCGATGGATCCGACGGACCGCCGAGAAGCTCGACCGGCTCAAGGGCGACCGGGAAAAGATGCTCGCCGACTGGCGCGACCGGCTCGCCTCCCCCGACCCCGGCGAGGGCCGAAAGTTCGCCGTCCTCGAGGGCCGTACCGCCATCCAGCGATTCCTGCGACGCCGCATCGACGCGGCCGAGAAGGAGGTGCTCCTGTCGGTCAGCGGGTTCTCGCTCGCCGCCGCCATCGAGGGCGGGGTCGACCGGTCACTGCGGGCCGCCCAGGCCCGCGGCGTCCGCGTCCGGCTCGTCACCGAGGTCTCGGGGAGCAATCTCGCGGAGGCCAAGCATTTCGCGGGGGCCTCCGAACTCCGCCACGCGCAGACCCCCGTCTCGAACCGGGCCATCGTCGTGGACCGGACGGGGGCGCTCGTCTTCGTGTCGGGCGAGGAGGGGCTGGGGAAGAGCGGTGAGGACCAGGTGGCCCTCTGGAGCTCGGCCCCGAGCGTGCTCCTCCTGGCGCGCACGTACCACCAGCGGCTCTGGTCGCATGCCCTCACGGTGGAGCGGCGTCTCCTCGAGCTCGAGAACCCTCCGGCCGCGGTCCTCCCCGTCGTCCGCGGGAAGGAGGCGGAGCCGTTCAACCGGCTCCGGGAGATCACCCAGCTCGGCATGCGCGCCGCGGGACTCACCTCCGTCGGGCTGGACCTTCCCGAGATGATCCGCACCGTGGCCCGCCAGATGGGGCTCGAGATGGCGAACACCCTTACCGGAACCGACCCCGAGTCGCTGGCCCGCTCGCTCGTCGACCACTACGCCCGACTCGCGCCGGGCCGGCTCGAGGTGACCCGCAACCGTCCGCTCACGCTGCGGGTGACGCAGTGCTTTGCCTGCACCCCGCAGGGGACCGAGATCGGACGGGTCCTCTGCCCGAAGCTCATCCAGACCGTCTTCGAGCAGCGCCTGGGGACCCCCTGGGCCGTTACCGCCCCGGACCCTCGCCGCCATGCGGCCAAGGGCTGCCTTTTCACCCTCACGCCCGCCTGATCCGCCCGTGCTAACGCGGGTCACGGTGTAGGCGTTGTAAGTACAACGGTAACAGGACTGGGACAAACTTATATATACGACTGGCCGGTGACTCTTATAGGCGAAACATGAAGGCTCGACCCTCCGAGCCTACGCGCCCCGCGGCTCCCGCGGCGGCCCGTCGGGCTCCTGAAACCCCGCTGCCCTCCCCGGTGGCGGATGTCTGTCCTGAGTGCGGATCCCCTCACTTGACCCGAGATGACGTCCGCGGCGAGGTCGTCTGCGCGGACTGCGGCCTGGTCGTGGACGCGAGCGCCCTGGTCTCCGACCGCGGCACCCGCGGGAGCAAGGAGGACACGGGCCGCGAGGCCCGCGGCTGGGGCCCCGTCATCAGTCCCCTCATGCCGGACAAGGGACTCTTCAGCGAGATCGGGGTCCCCACCCGCGATTTCCAGGGGAACTCGCTGTCGCGCAACACCTCGTTGAAGTTCTACCATCTGCGGAAGCTCAACCACCGGCTGAGGGCCGCGCGGACCCACCAGCGGAACCTCGTGGTCGCGCTGGGCGAGCTCAACCGTCTCGCCGGCGTTCTGGGCCTCTCGCGCGAGGTCAAGGAGTCGGCGACCTACATCTACCGGCGAGCGCTGGAGCACAAGGCGACCCGCGGAAAGAAGATCGTCGCGCTGGTCGCGGCGAGCGTCTACGCGGCGTGCCGGCAGTGCCACGTCCCGCGGACGATGAAGGAGATCATCGCCCACTCGAAGGCCAGCAAGATCGAGGTCGGTCGGGCCTACACGCTGCTCGCCCGCGAGCTGAAGCTCGGGTTGAAGCCGGTGGAGCCTCGGGACTACCTCGTCCGGTTCACGCAGGACCTCAACCTGTCGAAGGAGGTCCGGGCGAAGGTGCTGAACCTCCTCGAGCAGGTCGAGCAGGTCTACTCGACGAGCGGGGTGTTGCCGAACGGCATCCTGGCGACGATCATCTACATCGCGTCCAACCTGATGGGGGAACCGCGCAGCCAGGACCGGATCGCCGCCGTCGCGAACGTGACGCCGGTGACCATCCGCAACCACTACAAGGAGCTCCTCGACCTCCTCGGGCTCCCGAAGAACCTCGCCAACCCGCAGGCCCGGGGCCAGCTCCCCACGATGGTCCGGCCCCCGGGGACCCGCGTCGAGGGAAAGCCCGAGGAAACGGCGGCGCTCGTCGGCTCCTAGGCGGGGCCCCCGGCCGGAAGGACGGGCGGGAAAGCGGATTAATCTCCGACCGCTCCCGCGCGAAATGGCGGCCGTCCCCGCGCTCAGCCACTCGTCGGTGCACACGTACCTCGAGTGCCCGCTGCGCTGGAAGTTCCTCTACATCGACCGCCTGCCCGAGGCCCCGCGAGGGTACTTTTCCTTCGGGCGGACGGTCCACTCGGTCCTCGAGGAGCTCCTGCGGCCGTTCGTGGTCCCCGGTGAGCGGCTCACGGAGGGGGGGGAGCGGCAGCGCACGCTCGACGACTGGGGCCGCGGGGTCGCGGGGACCCCCCGGCTCCTCACGCCGAAGGAGCTTCTCGCCACGTACGAGCGGATGTGGGTCTCGGACGGCTACCTCTCGGCCGAGGAGGAGAGCCGCTATCGATCGCTCGGCGCCGACCTGCTGCTGCGCTATCGCGAGGCGCTGGCAGAGGAGCATCCGGCGCCCGTCGGGGTCGAGATGCATCTCGAGACCCGGTGGGAGGGGATCCCGATCCACGGGTACATCGACCGCATCGACCGGACCGCGGCCGGCGGTCTCGACATCGTCGACTACAAGACGTCCCGAGAGCTCTCGGCGGAGGATGCCCGCGACTCCGACCAGCTCGCGCTCTACCAGGTCCTGGTCGAGAAGAACTTCCCCGAACCGGTGGAGTCGCTCACCCTCTACCACCTACGGAGCCTGACCCCGTTCCGCTCCCCGCCCCGCAGTTCGGAGGCGCTCGACCGGCTCTTCGAGCGCGTGGGCAGCGTGAGCGACGGCCTCCGCGCCCAGGCGTTCGAGCCCCAGCCGGGCCGACACTGCGGCCGCTGTGAGTTCAAACCGCGTTGCCCGGAGTTCCGGGAGGTCCCCCGCCCCGACCGCGAGCGGCTCGCGACCCTGGTCGACCGGTTCGCCGAACTGCGCGCAAAGGAAGAGACCCTCGAGCAGGAGCTGCGGCGCACGGCGGAAGCGCTCCATCAGGAGGCCGAGCGGCTGGGGGTGCATCGCATCGTCGGAGCTGCTTCGACCGCCTTCCGACGTCGGGAAGAATCCTGGACGTACGCCCCCGAGGCGGTGGGGCCGATCCTGGCGGCCCACGGCCTCGAGAAGAGCGCGGACGCGTCGAACGCCGGCACCGTCCGCCGCCTCCTCCGCGACACCCGCATCGATGAGGGGGTCCGGCACCGCCTCGAGGCGACGGGGGGCCGGTCGGTGCGCTGGTTCTGGGTCCTCGAGGAGTCGAACGGGCGCGGCGACGCCCGGCGCTCCGAGTAACGCTTATTTTCCGCCCCGGGTGCGGGCGGTATGGGAGTCCCGCTCGCCTCCGAGGCGCGTGTCGCGGCGCTCGCCGACCATCCCATCTCGGTCGCCACCCTCTGTTCACACTCCTCGCTCCAGATCTTCCACGGGGCGAAGGTCGAGGGGTTTCCCACCCTCGGGATCTCGGTCGGGCCCCCCGCCCGCTTCTACGATGCGTTCCCGCTGGGGCGGCCGGACCGGTTCCTCTCGGTCCGCACCGTCAAGGAGCTGCCGAAGCATGTGCGCGAGCTGCAGGAGGCCCACGCGGTCCTCGTCCCGCATGGCTCGTTCGTGGAGTACCTCGGCCCCCAGGCGTTCATGGGGCTCGACGTGCCGGTCTTCGGGAACCGCGCGGTCATCGAATGGGAGTCCGACCGCGAGAAGGAGCGGGAGTGGCTCGAGGCCGCGGGGGTCCCCATGCCGCGGCGCTTCGCCGACGCGAGCGAGGTCGACGGTCCGGTCATCGTGAAGTACTACGGGGCGAAGGGCGGCAAAGGGTTCTTCCTCGCGAAGAACCGCGACGCGCTCAAGGATTTCGTCCCCACCGGCCCGCACGTCATCCAGGAGTACGTCCTCGGCACGCGCTACTACGTGCACTTCTTCTACTCCCCGCTGTCCGACCGGGGGTACCGCGTCGGCCACGGCTCGCTGGAGCTCCTCGGAATGGACCGCCGGGACGAGGCGAACATCGATGAGCTGTACAAGCTCGGGGCCCAGGAGGAGCTGCTCCGCGCCGGGATCCGACCCACCTTCGTCGTGACGGGCAACGTGCCCGTCGTGCTCCGCGAGTCCCTGCTCCCCCAGGTCTTCGAGGCCGGCCAGCGGATCGTGGAGAAGTCGATCGACCTCTTCGGGGGCATGGTGGGTCCGTTCTGCGTCGAGGGGATCATGACGGAGGCCCTCGAGTTCAAGGTCTTCGAGATCTCGACGCGCATCGTCGCGGGGACCAATCTCTTCATCAACGGCTCGAGCTACTCCGACCTCGTCCAGCCCAACCTCTCCATGGGGCGGCGGATCGCCCTCGAATTGAAGCGGGCCCGGGAGGAAGGGCGGCTGCGCGAGGTCCTGAGCTAGGCCCGCGCTCGCACGGCGTGGTGGGTTTAGTCTCGGCAGGAGAAGCGGGGCCATGACGGAGGCGGTCGTCGCTCGCGGGCTCGGGCGCGTCTACGGGGCCGGGGGCCGCGTCGCCGCGCTGACTGACCTCACCCTCACGATCCCCCCGGGGCGCATCTACGGGCTCATCGGGAGGAACGGGGCGGGGAAGACGACCTTCGTGCGGATCGCGGCGACGCAGCTCGCCCCGACCTCGGGGAGCCTCGAGGTGCTCGGCTACGACGTGATGCGGGAGGCGGGCGCGATCCGCGAACGGATCGCCTGCATCCCCCAGGAGTCGCGGCCGCTCTATTTCCTCACGGTGGACGAGCTCGTCTTCCTCTATCTTCGCATGCGGGGTCTCGAGACCGCCGACGCCCGGCGCCGGTCCGACGACGTCCTCGAGGAGCTGGACCTCGCCAGCGTCCGCCACCGACTGGTGAGCCGCTTGAGCGGCGGCCAGCGGCGGCGGGCGATGGTGGCGATGGTCCTCGCCTCCGACGCGGAGCTGCTGTTCCTGGACGAGCCGACCACCGGGTTGGACCCGCTCGCCCGGCGCGAGGTCTGGCGGGCCCTCCAACGCGCGCAGCGCGAGAAGCGCACGGTGGTGCTCACGACGCATTACCTCGACGAGGCCGAAGCGCTCTCCGCGCGGCTCGCGCTCCTCGAGGGCGGGCGGCTCGTCGTGGAGGGGACCCCCGAGGACCTCCGGGCCCGCGTTCGCCGGCCGTTCCGTGTCCGGGTCGAGGGAGGCATGACGCGCGCCGAGCTCGAGCCGTACGGGGAGGTCGCCGCGGTGGACGGCGGATTCCTCGTCTTCGGAGGGGAGCGCTCCTCGCGCGAGCTCGCGCAGGCCGCGCTCGGGCGGGGCCTCCGCGTCTCGATGGGTCCGGTCTCGCTCGAGGACATCTTCCTCCAGCTCGTGGGCCGGTCGATCGAGGAGGATTCGGTCCCGGCGGAGGAGCCGTGAGCGGACGGAACCGGTGGCGGGCGTTCCTCACGCTCACCTACATGAACGGGGTCATCCCCATCCGCCGCCAGCCGCTCTACCTCGTGAACCTCCTCGCCTCGCCGCTCGCCTTCCTCTTCTTCATCTACATCGCCTCGCACATGACGCTCCTCGGCTACGCCATCGGCGGGGGGATGCTCCTGACCGTCCTCTCCATCGGCACCTCGCTCCAGGCGGACCTCTCGCACTACCGCCACGACATGAAGCTCCAGGACCTTGTCGTCGCCTCCCCGGTCGAGGCGTGGGTCTACGTCACCGGGATGGCGTTCTCGGAGTTCGTCTATTCCATCCCGGGGATGGCGGTGTTCGCCGTCCTCTGGGTCGAGACCGGGCACGCGACGGCGCTCGGGGCCGTCTCGCTGGTCGGCGTCCTGCTCCTGGTCTGGGCGTTCGCCTCGGCGCTCGGATTCACGCTCGCGACGTTCTTCTCCGATGTGCGCGAGACGTTCGCCTTCTCCCCGCTCATCTCGCTCGGGCTCACCGTGCTCCCGCCGGTGTACTACCCGGTGAGCTATCTACCGGGGTGGGTCCAACCGGTGGCCTATCTCTCGCCCACCACCTACGCCGCCGACCTGCTCCACGGGATCGTGGGCGTGGCGAGCCCTTCCCTCGAGAGCCAGCTCATCGATTGGGCGGTCCTGATCGGCTTCACGATCGGGCTCTTGCTCCTCGCCTCGTGGAAGGCGCGCTGGCGCGAGCCCTAGCCACCGCCGAGCGGCCGTCGAAGCGGCAAAAAATCGACTCGTGCCGTCGGACGGAGCGCTCGGAATCGTGGCGGCGGCCAAGCACTTATGTACGGGGTGGATGCTCGCGCGGCTCGCATGCTTCTTTTCGCGGACCAGCGGGTCCTCTCGGCCTCCGAGGAGCGGGTCCGGCCGTGCGCCTTCTGCGGAAAATCGCTCGTGGTTCTCCCCGATGATAAGCGCGGCGGCGCCTGCTTTGATTGCCTCGTGATGGTCGAGCCCGAGTCGGTCCCGTGCCCGGAGTGCGCCGCGGATATCCCGGCGGCCCGACGCGCGGCGGGCTGCCTCGAATGCGGCTGGTATCCGCACGCCTGACGGGCGCCGACTCCGCTAACCTTATCCTCCGAATCCGGTCCGTGCTTCCGGGCGTGCCGAGGTGGCTCAGTCCGGTACGGCGCGAGTCTGGAAAGCTCGTGGCGGAATACGCCTCGGGAGTTCAAACACCGGGCGCGGGCCGACCGCCCCGGGGGAAACTCTCCCCCTCGGCGCTCCCTCTCGCCGCCCGTGGGGGAGGTGACCCGTGCCGGTCCACTCCCGTCAAGTGACCCCCTCCCTCTTGCAGATCGATTCGGTGTTCCATCATCTCCAAGGGGGCCCCGCGCTCACGGAGGTCTGCCGTTTCCTTCGGAGCGAATTCGGGCATTTCCAGTGGCTCGGGATCTACCGGCTCGTGGGGCCGGAGCTGAGGCTGGCGGGCTGGGACGGCGACCAGCCGACCGAGCACGTCACCATCCCGCTCGCGAAGGGCATCTGCGGCCGGGCCGCCCGTGAGGGCCGGACGGTCCTCGTCGATGACGTCTCGAAGGACTCCGAGTACCTCGCCTGCTTTGTCGACACCCGCTCCGAGCTGGTCGTCCCGGTCCGGGCAGCGGGCACGGTTATCGGCGAGATCGATGCCGACGGCCGGGCGCTGCGGGCGTTCGACGCGAGCGACGCCCGGTTCCTCGAGGCCGTGGCGGCGAAGATCGCGCCGACCCTCGCCGAGTGGTCCCCGCCGCCTGCGTAAGGCGGCGCACCATCGTCGCGATGGCGGCCGCCCGCGCGGCGTCGGCCTTGAACGCCCATCGGCCCGGACGTGGCGGCCGTCCGTCGAGCGCCTCAAGGTCCCGGGCGAGCAGCCGGAGCGCGCGGCGCAGCTCATCCACGATCGGCACCTCGGCGACGGCCGTGGTGCGAGAGAGCGGGTTGAGGTCGATCGAGATCACCGCCTTTCCGGCCCGCTGGAGGGCGCGAGCGCGGTCGCCGTCCTCGAGAGGGATGAGCACGACGTCCGCGCGGGCCATTCCCTCGGCATCGATACGGGCCCGGTCGGAGTCGAGGTGGGCGAGCCGCGCCGTCGGACGGAGCCCGTAGACCGCGTGGACGCCGGCAGCGTGAAGGGCCGCGGCGACGGCGCGCACCCGCGAAGGGGTCCGGTGAAACAGATTGACCTCGACGCGCAGGGTGGGCAGGGCCCGGGCGACGTCCGCTACCTCCCGCGCGGCGAGCGCGGCCACGTTCCCGTTCACGCTCAGGACCGGGTGGTCGGCCGCGAGAAGCAGGCGAGCCGCGGCTCGAATGGCGACGCGGGCGGACGGACTCGTCCGCTCCCCGAGGAAATAGTCGAACGCCTCGCCGCGCCCATGCGCGATCAGCCCCTCGGGGACCACCAGGCCCCCCTGGGCCGCCTGGGCGAGAGCCGCGCGCGTGAGCAGGCTGGCATACCGCGGGTGGCGAGGGGAAAGCCGGGTCACTGTCCGGGTTCGGGAGGGGAGTTCCCGGCCCGCTCGTTGGCGGGCCGTCCGTTGACCGCGACGAGACCGAGGTGGTTCTCCAGCGCCGCCACGCGCTGTTCGAGGGGTGCCAGCCCCTCTTCGAGGGTCTTCGAGACGACGAGCTTGAGGCTCTCCTCGAGGGCCACCAGGTCGCGGCCGAGGTCGGTGATCCGGCGGGCGTTCTCGTTGAGGAGGAGGCGGGTCTGGGTCGCGACCCGGTAGGTATCGGCGACGTCCTTCAAGACCTGCCGCGACCCTTGCGCGAACTGCTCGACCGATTCGCCGATCGGCTTCCACTTCTCATCGAGGTTGTCGCTGAGCCGGCTCTGCAGGCCCTCCTCGATGCGGACCACGCCCCGGTCGAAGGCGAGGTCGACCTTCTCTCCGAACCCCTTCGAGACCTGCGCGAGCTCCTCCTTGACCTCCGAGGAGCTGGTCCGGTCCCGTTCCTCCATCCGGTCGAGGCGGTCGTCGAGCGCCTGGAGCCGCGCCAGGAGGTTGGCGTACGCGGTGCCGATGAGCGTGTCGGTGTGGGCCTGCATCGACTCGTCGGCCCGCAGCAACAGATGGAGGAGCCAGTGCTCGCGTCCCTTGGTCTCGGCGAGCGGACTGCGGTCGACGCGGTCGCGGGCTTCCCGGTTCTCGATTAGGAGCTGCAGCTCCTTCAGGATCTCGAGCCGAAGGGTCGGCGAACTGGGGCTCCCCGGGGGCCGACCACTCATCCCCGGGAGAAAGGGGGGGCCTCTACTAAAGAAGTTCCCACGTCAGCGATTGACGACCGGTACGCCGTTTCCCCATTCCAAGCCGTTTGGGAGCACCCGGACACACCGGGCGCGAACGCGGAGCCCAAGCCGTCGGGAGCGAGCCAGGGCGGCCGCGAAGTCCGGGTCCAGCCACGCGTTGGGGGCGAAGCGCCGAACGTCGGACCGCTGCACCACGAAGAGCAGCCCCGCGCGGATGCCCCGTCGGGCCGCCTCGCCAAGCAGCTCGACGTGCCGGCGGCCCCGCTCGGTCGGCGCATCGGGGAACAGCGCCGTATCCCCGACGCGGAGGTTCGAGGACTTGACCTCGAGGAGGGCCGCGGGGAGGCTCGACGGCGCCGCCCCGCGAATCGCGAAATCGAGCCGATGCCCCTCCCACGGGAACTCGGGGGTCCAAGGTCCCGAACCGAACCCGCGCAGACGGCCCGCGCCCAGCGCGCGAGCCACGAGCCGGTTCCCGATGCGGCTGTCGATGGAGACCAGGGAGCGGCCATGGCGCACGCTGACGAAGTCGAACTGGGTCCGCCGATGGCTCCCCGGGGCGGGAACGACGTACCCGACGGTGTCCTCCGGGACGAGGAGCTCTTCCATGCGCCCGGGGTTCGGAACGTGGACCTCGATCGTGCGGCGGCCCCCCAGCGGCCGGACGAGCGCGGTATAGCGGGTGGGCCGGCCGAGGAAACGGACGCGCACGGGTCGGCCCCCGTACGCCACGGCTGGGAGCACGTTGGGCCTACTCGAAATCCGGACCCAGAAGCTCTCGAGCGATCAAGAGCCGTCGGATCTCCGACGTCCCGGCGCCGATCTCGAGCAGCTTCGCATCGCGCGCGAGTCGCTCGAGCGGAAAGTCGCGGATGTACCCGTACCCGCCGTAGAGTTGAATCGCCTCGAGCGCCACCCGCGTGGAGGCTTCGCTCGCGAACGTGAGGGCGGCCGCGCTCGCCCGGGCCGAGCGCTTGTCGTCCTGGACGGAGAGGAGGGCCCGGTAAAGGAGGAGGCGCGAGGCTTCGAGCTGGGTGTACATGTTGGCCAGCTTCTCCTGGATCAGCTGGAATTCGCCGATCCGATGGCCGAACTGCTCCCGCGTCTTCGCGTACTCGAGCGAGCGGTCGAGGCATTCCGCGAGGATCCCGACCGGGATCGCCCCGAGGACGGCCCTTTCCACGTTGAGGCCGCTCATCATCACCGCGACCCCCTCAGTCTCGGCCCCGACGAGCCGGTCCGCCGGAACGCGGCACTCCTGGAAGGCGAGCTCCCCGGTCGGCGAGCCTCGCATGCCCATCTTGTCGAGGCTCTTCGCGACCGAGAACCCGGGCAGGTCCTTCGACACGAGGAAGGCGCTGA
>DASRSW010000070.1:0-95985 GCA_035656275.1 Thermoplasmata archaeon | reverse complement strand
GGGGCCACATCGACGACGACGGCGGCGCCGAGGAGCTCCCCCGCCAGCGCGCTCGCCTCGTCGTGCGAGAGCGCGGGCGCGGCCGGGGTGGACGGCGTCGGCTTCGTCTTCACGAGCGTTCCGCCTCGCCGGTGGGCCGGGCCCCCCGTTCGCGCTCGGAGAGGACGGTGAGGGAGCGCGCCACGTTCGTGCGGAGCGCGCGCATGCGACCGGGGCTCGGCGGGGCTCCGCCCATCGCCGCGACGCCGCGTTCGCGCAGGAGGTCGTTTTCGATCTGGGCGATCTTTTCGCGGAGCTCGGGCTCGCTCAGCGCGCGGAGCTCCTTCATGCGGAGCAGCGTCACAGCGCCTCCGTCGGCGGCGCGGGCGGCACGCCCTCGAGGGGCGGGGCCTCGACCACGACCGGTCGGGGGCGCTCTTCGACGCCCTTCACGCGGATCTCGTCCGGCAGCTTCGCTGAGGGGCGCATGATCCAGACGTTGACGCCGATGACGCCGGGTTTGAGCCGCGCCTGGTAGAACCCCTTCTGCATGTAGAGCCGCACGCCCTCGCCGCAGTACTTGATCGTCCCGGCCTTGAACCGCTCCGTGCGGTGGCGCTCTCCGGTGAGCTTGCCCGACAGGATCACCTGGCAGCCGCGCGCCCCGGATTCCATGATGCGCCGGACCGTGGAGTGCCCGGCGCGACGGAAATGCCAGCCGCGCTCCAGCGTGGAGGCCAGCTTCTCGGCCATGAGCTGGGCGTTGAGCGCGGGCTGCCGCTCCTCCTGGACCTCGATCTGGGGATTGTCGAGCTTGAAGCGCGCCTGGATGTCCTGGGTGAGCTGCTTGATGAGCTCCCCCCGCCGCCCGATCAGGATGCCCGGCCGCTCGCAAATGAGGGTGACGCGGGTCCCCATGGGGGTCCGCTGGATGTCGAGCCCGCCAAAGCCGGCCCGCGCGCTCTCCTGGACCAGGTAGTCCTTGAGCAGGACCCGGCGGATCGACTCCTGCATGATGCGCCGCTCGGAGGCCATGCTTACGCCGCCTCCCGCTCGGCGACGACGATCTCCACGTTGGTTGTCTGCTCGTTCCACGCCGTTGCCCGGCCATGGGCACGAGGCATGTTCGCCTTCTGGATGCGTCCGCGGGCGCAGGAGGCGACCTTGATGACGAGCTGGTCGGTGTCCATCCCTTCGTACTCCGCGTTCGCCTCGGCGTTGGCGAGGAGCTGGAGGAGCTGCTTCGCGATCTTGCGCGGGTAGCGCCCCGGGCCGACGCCCCGCTTGTGGGCCGTCTCCTGATTGTAGCGGCGGAACGGGATCGCCCGGCGCTCGGCGATGACGTCCTCGAGGAGGGTACGGGCCTCGTCGACCGGGAGCCCCCGAAGCGCGTTCAGCACCTCGTAGGTCTTCTTGGGCGACACGGGGAGCTCGATGGCGCGCGCCCGCGCGACGGTCTCGCCCGCCTTTGGATTGAATGTGTATCCTCGCATCGCTCCCTCACTTGAGTGGCATGAACTTCGACGAGCGCGTGGCTCCGACGCCGGGGCCCGAGTGCTTCTCGAAGCGGCGGGTCAGCGCGAACTCGCCGTAGTAGTGGCCGATCATCTCGGGTCGGACCTCGATCTCCTTGAACTCCTTCCCCGAATGGATCGCGACCCGGTGCCCGACGTGAGCGGGCAGGATGAGCGCATCGCGCGTGTGCGTGCGGATCGGCCGGTCCTTCGGGTGCTCGAGGATCTTCTCGAGGAACCGCTGGACCTCGGTCGTGAAGCCGCGGCGAATGGAGCGCCGGGCGCGGGCCGTGAGGAGCTTCGAGAGCTCCGAAAGAGGCATCGCCTGGAGCTCGGGGAGGGTCCGGCCGCGCAGCGTGTACTCCCGCTTCTTCCGGACCTCGATCTTGCGGGCGCCCCGCTTCGACTTCGCCATCTAGAGCCCTCCGCGGCGCCCGCGCCGCTTCCGCTTCTGCGGGGAAAAGCGTCCGACCTTTGCCCCGGGCCATGTCCCCGACGAGACGGTGCTGGGCCGGCCGACGTGCTGGTGCGCGCCTCCGCCGTGCGGGTGGTTGACCGGGTTCATCGCGACCCCCCGGACCTTGAACGGAGACCGGGCCAACGACCGGTTCATGTTGACGCGCTTTCCGGCCTTGATGATGGGGCGCTCGAGGCGGCCCCCGCCCGCGATCGCACCGACCTGCGCCCGGCAGGTCCCGAGCAGCTGCTTGAAGGCCCCCGAGGGGAGCTGGACGGTGACCTCGCGCCCGGTGTGGGCCACGACGAGCGCGCTCGCGCCGGCGGTGCGGACGAGACGGCCCCCGTCGAACGGATTGACCTCGAGATTGGAGACCAGCGTGCCGTCGGGGATGTCCCCGAGCGCGAGGACGCTGCCGCGGTCGACGCTGCGTTCATGGAGAGAGATCTTGTCGCCGGTCGCGATCCCTTCGGCGGCGAGCAGACGGACGGTCTCCCCGCTGGCGGTCTCGACCTCCACGACGGGGGCGGTCCGCCCGGGCGCCTGCTCGATGGTGACGACGGTCGCCACGCCCACGACGGACGGGCTCGGGAGGTAGATCGCGCCATGATGGCGGTGACTGGGCGAGGTATAGGCGCCGGTGCCGGCGCCCCGCCGCCGGGAGATGACGCGCTTTCCCATCAGAACACCCCGGCCCGACTGCCGATATCCTCGGCGGAGTACTCGGGCCTGAACTTCACCGTGGCGATCTTGCCGGTCCGCACGATCTTCGTGTTCACGGCGGCGACCTTGCAGCTGTAGAGCTCCTCGACCGCGCGGCGGATCTCCGCGCGGTTCGCCCGCCGGTCGACGACGAACTCGAGCTTGTTGAGCCGCTCCATCTCGTCCATCGACTTCTCGGTGACGTAGGCGTGGAGGATGATCCGGTGCCGGAGCTGCGTCATGGTACCGCCCCGGCCATGCGGGATTCGAGCGCGGTCAGCGCGGCCTTCGAGAACACGGTCAGCCGACCCGGGGTCCCGCCCGGGGCCAGGTCCTCCGTGCCGAGTCGCGGGACGGCGACGACGTCAACGCCCGAGAGGTTGCGGAATCCCCGGGCCTTCCCGGCGACGCTCGTCACGACGAGGAGGCTCTTCGGAGAGCGGCGGAACCGACCCCGGCGCTTCCCCCGCCCGGCCCGGACATGGACGCCCGCCTGGGCCCGCTGGACATCCTCCCAGAGGTCGACCGCGTCGAGGAAGGCGCGGGCCTCGGCCGAACTCGTCAGGCCCTCGATCGGATCTTCCACGACCACGGGGAGGTGCAGCCCCTCGGGAACGGCGTGGCCGCGGGCCTTGAGCAGCGTGGCCTCGCGCGTGGCGGCGAGCGCGCTCACGAAGGCGAGGCGGCGCTCCTTGATGTTGACCTTCTTCGCCCAGATCGTCTCCGTGCGGGGGGGATGCGCCGGCCGGCCTCCGACCGTGTTCGGCGCCTGGGCGCCGCGCATGCTGTCCATGAGACGGGGCGAGCGCGAGACCCCTTTCCCCTTCCCCGACCATTCGACGCTGTGGCGGACCCCGGCGGTGGGGGAGGTCGAGTGGGGCTGGCGGCGGCGGGACTGGGCGCTCACGACGGCGCGCTGGATGAGGTCGGGACGGAGCGGCGCGGAGAACGCGAGGGGCAGGGCGAGGGTTTCGCCGGCCTTGCCTTTGAGCGTGAGAAGGGGAACCCGGTGGTGCGGGGCGTGGTGCTCCGCCGGAGGGGCGGCCGGCGCGCTCGTCGGGCTCATGCTCCCTGCTTACTGGCGGTCGAGAGGTACCGAATGTCGACCTTCTCGACGGAGCTGATGTGACTGCGGATGGGCGTCCGGAAGCGGAGGAGCCGCTTCGCCGGGCCCGGTAGGGAGCCGTGAAGGACGACGCAGGAACTGCGCACCTCCCCGTAGTGGGGCCAGCCGCCGTGCGGGGAGATCGGCTCCGCCCGCGGGTCCTTGACGATCTTGAGAATCCGCATGTTGTACTGCGTGCGCCGGTGGTAGCCGACCTGGCCGGCCTGCGGGATGCGGTAGGTGACGAAGCTCGGGTTGTGCGGTCCGAGAGTCCCGATCATTCGACGGTGCTTGGAGTTCTTGCGAGGTTGGAGCTTCACGCCCCAGCGCTTCGTGTGGCCCCCGAACCCCTTCCCCTTCGTGACGGCGAGCACGTCCAGGAACTCGCCCTCCTTCGCGAACTGGTCCACGCGGAGCTCCTGGCCCAGCAGGCCCAGGGCGTAGCGTCGGCGTTCGTCCAGCTTCTCCCCCCCGACACGGACCTCGAACAGGTCCGGGGTCTTGGACGGGACGCCCTGGACGAGCGCGGGCTGGGTATGGACCACCAGGCGCACCTCATCCCCCGGGAGGGATTCGAATTGGGCGCGGGCCTCGGGGGGGCTCGCGGGGTGCTTCGGCAGCCGGCGGTCGAGGTCTTCGGAGAGCTCGCCGGCCCAGACCTCGGAGACGACGCGCGAGCCGTACGGATTGGCCTTGTAGAGCCGGGCCGCCACGATGCGGATCGGGGGGACCTCCACGACGGTCACGGGGACACTGACTTCCTGGCCCGCCGTCGTCGACCGCTTCCGATAATCGACGATGAAGGCGTGGGTCATGCCGACCTTGTAGCCGGCAAACCCCTCAACGCTGGGCGCCTTGCCGGTCTCGTTCCAGCTACGGATGCGGGGGACCGGCCGGGCGGAGCGTTTGCGGGGTGAAAAGCCGAGGGAACCTCGGCGAGGACGATGACGGCGGGCCATGGGTCGATGGGGTCGTGTGCCTCCGGTGGGGGCGACGGAGAAACGTGGCCTATATAACGGCTGGGATAAACGCCCTCGAGCGCCCTCGAAAAATGGCGATTTTCTGAGGTGAGCGGGGGGGGCGGCGCCCGCGCACGCCGAACGCGCGCGTAGAGCGACGGGCGGCTCGGACGAGTCCGCCCCGCGACGCGATTCCGCGCGCGGTCCGAGTCGAAGGGGTATATACTGAACGGGGCATCGTTCCGCTGGACGCGCATGCCCCGGGATTCCGACCTCAACGAGCCGCCGCTTCCCCAGCCCGGCCGCATCTGGACCGTGGACCAGGCGAATCGGCGCCTCGAGGGCCTCAGGGAGGAGCTCCCGAGGTTGCGGGCCTGGGTCGTCCGACTCCGCAAGGTCCACGACGAGCTCCACCGGATCTCCGCCTTCTGGGGAAAGGAGCTCGAGGCGGTCGACAACCCGGACCGGGAGATGCGGGACCGGCTCAACGAAGAATGGAAGACCCTCACGCAGCGCCTCGAGCGGGAGGTCGCCTCCCTCCAGGAGGAAGGGATCGAGATCAAGGACCTCGAGAGCGGGCTCATCGATTTTTATGGCCTCGTGGACGGCGAGGTCGTCTTCCTCTGCTGGCAACGCGGAGAGGACGGGGTGACGTTCTATCACACGCTCGAGGGGGGCTACCGAAACCGCCGGCCGCTCAAGGCCCCCAGTCCGGAATCCGCCCCCCGGCGCGGCAGTCGCTAGGGGCCATGGGCCTCAGCCGACTTCGGCCGCAGCGCCGGCCCAGACGATCGGCAGCAGCTCGAGCGCCGCGGCCACCATCCCCAGTCCGACCAGCACCGCGGCGGGGGCTTCTGTCAGGGGGAACGCCGACGTCACGCCGAGGACGGTGAGCGCCACGGGAGCGAGCGCTGCTCCCACCCCCGCCGCCACGCCGACCGGCGCGTGCCGCCCGCGAAACGCCGCGACCGCCCCGATGCCCGCGAGGAGCGCGGCGATGCTCAACAGGGCCCCCGCCGACCAGAGGCTGGAGACGAACGACTCGAGGGTGCCGAAGGGACTTTCATAGACGACCGTGGCGTTCGCCGACGAGCCCGGCACCAGGGAGACAGAGAGCCCGCCCGCGCTCCCTCCCGTGGCGGAGTACGTCGGAGAAAAGAAGAGGTCGTACGTCGCCGTCGCGTACCCCGGGGCCGAGACGTTGAGCGTGGCCCCGCCGGCCCCGATCCCCGCAAAGGCAAACACCCCGTCCGACCCCGTGAGCTCGGAGTGGGTCGCGCCCGTCTCGCTGGTCAACACGAGCGTCGCCCCGCCGACCGGCGTGAGGGAGTCCGCGGCTTCCACCACGCCGGAAAGCGAGAATCTCGCCGGTCCGAGCGCCTGGGCGCCGCTATAGGTGAGCGCTCCCGCGAGGCCTACGAGGAGCACGGTGCAGGCGACGAGCGCCACGGCCGCGAGCCGCCCCGAGGAGCGGCTCGGGACGCGAAGACTGGGGAGCGGCGGATATACGAGGGGGAATACCTCCCACGAGAAGATCGGGGGCGGGTTCGTCGGCGGGACGACCGCCACGGGAGCACCACAGTGGGAACAGGGAAACCAGCGGGCGCCGGGAGCGGCAGGAACGATCGCCGCGAGCGGCGTCCGGCAGTTCGGACAGCGCGCCGTCGCCCACGTCCCCGCCATCGCCCGGCCGCGAAACCGCTACCTGTCTTAGCGTTGCGGCGAGCGCTCGCGAAGGCCCACGTGCGCGTGATCGCCGTGGATGACGGCGCGTTCACCCGGGAGGACGCCACCGCGCCGCTCGCCGCCGTGGTCGTTTCGAGTCCGCAGGACGTCGAGGGGGTGCTGCTCGCCCGCGTGACCGTCGATGGGGACGACGCGACGGAGACCGTGGTCGAGCTGCTGGCGGATTCGCCCCACCGGGTCGGAGCCCGAGCCCTCCTGGTCGACGGGATTGCCGTGGGGGGGTTCAACCTCCTCGACCTGGACCGGCTGTCGAAGCAGCTGGAACTCCCGGTGGTGTCCGTTACGCGCCGGCCCCCGGACTACGCCAAGATTCGGTCCGCGCTGCGAACCTACTTTCCGCGGGATTTCCGAAGTCGCTGGCGGCGGGTTCGCGCCCACCCGCTGTTCCGGGTCCCCACCGCCGGACAGCCGATCCTGGCCTCGGCGGTCGGCTGCGCGCGACGGGACGCCATCGCCCTCCTGCGTCGACTCGCGATCCACGGCTACTGGCCGGAACCCCTGCGGCTGGCCCATCTCGTGGCGCAGGCCGCCGGCCGCGCATCCTCGCCGGCGAGGGGGACGAGAAGACGAACCCTTATCCTCCCGGCCTCCCTCCCTTCCCCCGGGCCTGTAGCTTAGCCTGGACAAAGTACTGGCCTTCTAAGCCAGCATTCTCGGGTTCAAAGGCCGCGGCGGCTCCCCGCCGGGGCGGAGACTCCCGACAGGCCCGCCCCTACGGCGGTCCCGCATTCGCGGCTCCCACTTCGGCCTGGCAGCGCGCACAGAGGATCCCCCGCGGGCCGGGCGGAAGCGGGTCCCCGCACAGCGGGCACGTCGCCCGCGAGTCGGCGGCGGCGAGGAGCTCCGCGACGCTGGTCCTTAGTGCCGGGTTGGGGAGGGGGCCGGTCGATTCCGGTCGGCCGCGCGCCGCGCGGAACGGCTCGAAGCGGGGTCGGTAGACGCCCGTCTGCCGGTCCAGCGTGGCCAGCCCGCGGGCGTTGAGCGTGCGCAGGGCCGAGTTCCCGAATTCCGGCACTCCGCCAAAGATCTGCGATACCTCGAACGGCGTGAGGCCATGCGACTCGACGAGCATCTCGAGGACGCGGGCGGTCCGGACCGCGAGCTCCCCGCGCGCGACGAACGAGTCGACGTCGTAGGCGACCCGGCTCGTGCGACGGACCCGCCGCTGAAGGGGGAGGCGGCCGGAGCGGGGGTCGCGCAGCACGACGCTATCGAGGAGGTCCACTTCCACGCGGTGACGGCCGTCGGCGGTGTAGAGGAGGAGGGCGACCGCGAAGGGGACGAATCCGGCCTTCCGCAGAAACTGGACGGACGGAGCCAGGGGGATCAGCCCCGGTCGGGGGTCGGGGGCGACCTCCATCCGCCCCGACTCCGACGAGGCCGCCGACCGGGGAACATAGTAGTCCCGGCGCAGCACCCGGGCGATCGCGCGCACGGGGGGCCCGTCCCCCAGCGGGCGGATCTCCGCCGACCCGTCGGAGGCGAAGGTCAATCCCCGGAACGGGAACATCCATTCCCACGCAGGGCCCGCGGCAGGAGGGTCCTGAAGCGCGATCTCCGCCTCCCAGAACGTCGCCTCGGGATCGGCCAAGGCCTCGTAGAGCGAGCCGTACGCCTTTCCGCCGACCGTCAACCCCACGGAGGCGAGGGGGGAGCGGGGGAGTGCGCGGTACTCCTCATGGGCCCGCGCGAGGGCGCTCTGGGAGTACGGGTCGTGGCGCTCCCCGGCCGCGAGGGTCGCGAACTGCTGCAGCTCCTCAAGCGAGACCGCGGGCACCCGTTCCCTTCTCCGAGAGGAGTAGCTCGTAGAGGCTGATAAACCGTCGGGCGGCGACGTCGATCGAGGCGGTGCGGCGGACGAATTCGACGCCGGCCGCCGCGAGCCGCTGGCGGCCCCCGGTATCGTCCAGGAGCGCTTCGATCGTGCGGGCGAGAGGCCCTTCGGACCGGACGCCGACGAGCCGGCCCGTGACCCCGTCTTCCACGAGGTCGGCCGGTCCGCCCTCGTTCGAGGCGACGCAGGCCGCCCCTGAGGCCATCGCCTCCAAGAGGGCGACCGAGGACGTGTCCGCGGTCGACGGGACCACGAAGAGGTCGCTCTGCGCGAGGAGCGCCGGCTTTTCCTCCTCCGCCACGGGCCCGACGTAGCGCACGCGGGCGGCGAGCGCCGGGTTCCCGGAGAGACGGGCGCGCACCGCCGCCGCCTCGGGGCCGCTCCCCGCGACGATGGCGGAGAAATCGCCGCGACGGAGCAGGCCTTCGACCGCCGAGAGGAACCGATGGACCCCCTTGTCGGCCGTCAGACGTCCGAGATACGTCACGAGAGGCCCCGCCGGGAGCCCGCAGCGCTCCCGCCAGTCGGGGAGCGCGATCCCGGGGTGGAAGCGGTCGAGCTCGATCCCGTTCGGGATGACGCGGACGGGGGAGCGGAACGGCTTACGCGCGTGGGACTCCAGCGCCCGGCGCGCGGCCTCGGTCGGGGTCGTCGCGGCGTCGCACCGCCAGTAGGTGCCGAGACCGTAGAACGAGGCGATCCGAAGGAACAGCTGGACGAACGGGCGTCCCGGGAAGCTCTCCTGCATCTCGTAGACGTTCGTGTGGAACGTCCCGACGAGCGGCTTATCCCACCGGCGCGCCGCGAGGAACCCTGCGCTGCCCATGATGCCGGGCGTGTGGAGATGGACCACATCCACCGTCTCCCCGAACCGCTCCCCCACCAGCTGGGAGAACGGAAAGATCGCCCAGCGGTACTCGGAGTACAGCGGGACGGGCACGGAGCGGGAGCGCACGACCTCGACACCGCCGTCCCAGTGGCGGCCCCCCGGCGCCCCCTTCTCCGGATTGGGAGTGTAGACCCTCACCCCGTGGCCGGCCCGCGTGAGCGCTCGGGCGAGCGCGCTCACGACGGTGGCGACGCCGTCGCGGGTCGGCGGGTAGCTCTCGGTGAAGAAGGCGATCTCCATGGCGAGACGCGATTTCCTCCCTCAGAGGACGATATTAAACGACCGCTGGAGGAGGCTCTTGGTCCGGTCATCGAAGCTCTGGGGCCCGACGGAGACGAGCAGCGTCGACCGGGTCCGCGCGACCTCGCCGGCCGCGAACTGGACGAACCGGAGCATCCCGTCGATGCCGCCGTCGCCCGTGGCCATCACTTCGAGGGCGTCCACGTAGACGAACGCCCCCCCCTCGGTCCCCGTCGCCTCCCGGATACGTCCGGCGATGACCTGGGGCGGTAGGGAGCCATCCGTGGTCGGCCCCCCTACACCGGGAACACCCACGGGGAGGACCACCAGCCGCCCGCCGGGGGCTTCGGGAAGGTCCGGAGCGTGGAACGTCACGATGACGGTCCGCGGGAACTGCCCGATACCCGTGCGCAGCAGGGTGAGCGCCCGGTCCGGCCGGTCTTCGAAGAGGAGATAGGACGTCGCCGGCCGAAGCGCCGGCAGCGCGCCCGAGGGAGGCGGGGCCGGGGTCCGGAACATCGGGCCGTACTGGGGGCGCCGGGGCGGCGCGAGGAGGCTCTTGCGCTTGAGGTCGATGTCCTCCTTCAGGCGGGCGAGACGGCTCTCGACGAGCAGCCGCAGCTCCTGGGCCGTGTGCCCACGGGAGGCGTGCTGGAGCATCTCGCGGAGCGCCTCCCGTAGCCCTTCACCGTACCCTTCCGCGTACGCCTCGGCCCACTCCTCGTCGGCGGCCGGCGTCGTTCGCGGAGGGCGGGCGCTGCCGGGAGGCTCGGGATCGCTCACGCGCGGGCGGTCCCGGTGGCCGGCCCCTCCGGTACGGGGACCGTCTCCACCGGTCCTGGGGGCGGCGGGGCCTTCGGGGGCTCCTCGGCCGGGGTGAACTTGTAGCCGTAGTGAATGACGCCGGCCCGCCCCTCCTCCCTCAGCTTTCGGAAGGTGGCTTTCACCCTGAGACCGATGTGCGCCTCCTCGGGCACGATGTCCACGACCTGTCCGGTGAGCTGCGGTCCTTCGCGGGTGCGGACGATGGCGAGCACGTACGGCACTTGCATCTCGAACCCTTCCGCGGCGTCGTGGACGATGGTGAAGGTCACGACCTCGCCCTCGCCCGAAAGCTGGAACGGTTCCATCCGACCGATGGAGGCGCGGTGCTTCGCGCACGTGGGGCAGACCGAGCGCGGAGGGAAGTAGACCGTCCGGCAGTTCGAGCACCGGGTCCCGCCGAGGTTGTAGCGTCGGGGCGTCTCTCTCCAGAAGCGTGCGATCGACATGGTTTCTCCCTAGTTGACCCGCTCCAGGAGGTGCACGGCCGTGGTCGCCCCCGTTCCCCCCACATCATGTGTGAGCCCGAGGGTCGCGCCCGTGACCTGCCGGTCCCCGGCTTCTCCGCGGAGCTGGCGGACGATCTCCACGGCCTGGGCGACGCCGACGGCCCCGAAGGGGCGGCCTTGCGCCTTGAGACCGCCGGACGGGTTCACGGTCAACGGCCCGTCGAGGCCGACCCGTCCCTCCGCGAATCGCCGCCCGGCCTCCCCCTGCGGGACGAGCCCCAGGTCCTCGAGCGCCAGGATCGCGGCGATGGTGAAGGAGTCGTGGACCTCCGCGACCCGCACCTCGGCGGGGGTCCGGTGGGCCTGGGCGAACGCCCGCTTCGCCGCGACCACGGTCGAGTCGAGCGTCGTGAGGTCGCGCCGGTGCTGGAGCGCCATCGTGTCGGTCGCCACCTGGCTCGCCGCGATGCGGATGGGGGTATCGGTGAACTTCCGGGCGCGGTCGAGGGGGCCGAGCACCACGGCCGCGGCGCCGTCGCTCAAGGGAGCGCAGTCGAGCATCCCGAGCGGTTCCGCGACGGGGGAGGCGTTCAACACCTGGTCCAGGCTGAGCCGGTTGCGATAGTGCGCGTTCGGGTTCTTCGAACCCATCTCGTGGGCGTGGACCGCCACGGCGGCGAGCTGCTCGCGGGTCGTGCCGAAGTCGTGCATGTGCCGCCGGGCGATCATCGCCCAGAGGGCGGGGAGGGTGGCGCCGAAGACGACCTCCCATTCATGGTCCGCCGTGTCGTTCGCGACGCGGTACGCCGCGGTATCGGGCACGTCGGTGAGCTTCTCCGCGCCGCCGACGACCACGAAGTCATAGAGGCCGCTCGCGACCGCGAGGTACCCCTGGTGGAGCGCCAGCGCGCCGCTGGCACCCCCGCCTTCGACCCGCACTGCCGGCAGGTGGTGCCCGGCGAGACCGGCGTAGTCGGCGATGAGAGGCGCGATGTGTTCCTGGTCGATGAGGGAGCCGCCCGCCATGTTGCCGAGGTACAGGCCGTGGAGGTTGCCGCTCGAGAGCTTCGCGTCCACGAGCGCCTGGAAGCCGGCCTCGATCCCGATCTCCCGGAACGAGCGGTCCCACAGCTCGCCGAACCGCGTCTGCCCGACGCCGAGGATGGCGACCTCCCGCATCTACGAATCCCCCATGTGGATCTTCCCGCGGAACTTCGCGTAGACGGCGTACGGGATCTCGACGCCCCCGTCCAGGAACTGCTGGACCTTCGGGCCGAAGCTCCGGTCGTATTGCGCGAGCTCCTCGGTCGCCTCAATGTCGAAGGCATCCGACCCGGCTCCGCTGCCGTAGCCCACCACCAGGATCCGTTGCCCCGGGGTCGCGACGTCGAGGACGTTCGCGAGGCCGATGAGCGCGGCCCCCGAGTAGGTGTTCCCGATCTGGGGCGTCACGAGGCCGTAGCGCAGCTGCGCGTCGCTGAAGCCGAGCTGGCGGCCGACCCGCTGCGGGAACTTTCCGTTCGGCTGGTGGAAGACGACGTGGGCGTAGTCCTTCGGCGTCGAGCCCTGGGCCTCCATCATTCGCTTCGCGCACTCGGTCACGTGGCGGAAATACGCCGGCTCTCCCGTGAACCGGCCGCCGTGGCTCGGATAGCGCTGCCCCTCGCGCCGCCAGAAGTCCGGAGTATCGGTGGTGTACGAAAGGGTCCGGTGGATCCGGGCGATCATCTTCTCGCGTCCGATGATGAACGCGGCGCCGCCGGCGCTCGCGGAGTACTCGAGCGCGTCGCCCGGCGCCCCCTGGCTCGTGTCCGAGCCGATGGCGACCCCGTAGCGGATCATGCCCGATCCGACCATGCCGAGGCACGTCTGGATCGCGGCCGTCCCGGCCTTGCACGCGAACTCGAAATCGGCGGCGGTCAGGTTGGGGGTCGCCCCCACGGCCTGCGAGACCACCGTCGCCGTCGGCTTGACCGCGTACGGATGGGACTCGCTCCCGACGTAAACGGCCCCCAGCTCCTGCGGGTCGATCCGCCCGCGGACGAGCGCGGTGCGGAGCGCCTCGGTGCTGATGGTGATCGTGTCCTCGTCGGGCGCGGGCACGCTCTTCCTAACTACGTTCAGCCCCTGGCCCATCGCGGCGCCGTCGGTCCCCCAGACCCGTCCGATCTCGACGGGGGTGATCCGGTAGCGCGGTACGTACGCCCCATAGCTGACGATTCCTGCCTCGACCATCGACCTTCTCCTACAGCTCCTCGAGACGCTCCAGCACCTCTTTCGGTCCGTGCGACGTCGTGAGGAGTGGAATGTTCTCGACCTCGCTCAGCCGCACGGCGAGCGGGTCGACCCGCCCGGGATTCGCAAAGACGACGGCCGCCGGCTTGAGCGGATGCGCCCGGATCGCGACCATGGGGGAGCGGCCGTAGCGCACGTTCGAGAAGATGAGCGCGCGCTGGGTCGTCCAGCCGTAGACCTCGACGAAGCGCGAGGCATCGATGGAGAGGATCGCCCGCGGCGCGTCGAGGAGCGTGAACCCGTGGATGTCCCGGTGAAGGTCGATCCGGCTCGCGGGCCGCGCGTCGAGGGTTTCCGCGAAGGACTTCAGCGGGATCGCGATCGAGAATTCCCGCATTCCGAGGATGCCGTCGGAGTGGGGCCGCACCCCCAGCCGCTGGCCCACTTTGCTGCCGTGGTGGGCATCGACCTCGAAGAGCGCCTGGATATACCGCCGGATGAACGTCGCGCCCGGGCTCGCTCGGCGCTCCGCCTCGTAGTCGCTCACGACGGAGGGGACGGTGGCCAGCGCCTTCGCAAGGTCCCGCTGGGAGACGCCGAAATCCTCCCGCCATTTGCGGAGGGTGCGTCCCGGGTGGGGAGAGAGGACCACCTCTCCCGCGATCTTCTCGCGCAACTCGACATCCACGGGCCGTTCCAATCGGCCCGGGTATAAAGGGATTGGCGCGCATGTCGTCCGGGGAGTTCGACAACGGCCGAACTTTCCCTCGACCGGGCGACGGAGCGGAGGAGTGGACCGGGCGAGAGTTTCCGGCGGCGGAGGAGTCCCGCGGCCCTTTGAACTCGCGGCCTCTACCTTGCCAAGGTAGCGATCTTCCGGGCTGATCTACCGGCCCACTTCGCGGCGCCCACGCCGGCCGCGCCTTAAACGTTTGGCCGATTCGTCCGACCCGTTTTGGGCGGCGTTCCTCGTGTACGCGGGGGAGCCCGACCTCGGGGGCGAGGGCCGATTCAGCACAACGGTTATCCCACTTGAGCCGCTCCCGCCGCCGATGCCCGAGGAAGCTTCGGCCGGGGAACCGATTGACGTCCTCCTGCGGAGCACGCGCGACCTCCTGCGCCCGGAGGAGATCGTGCGGGAGGCGACCCGCGACCTCGTCAAGGCGGAGATCCGCGAGCATCTCGAAAAGACGCTGCGGGAGGACGCGACGTTGGCCCGCGACCTCCACGACGCGGTGAAGGGGCTCCTGGAGGCCCGGGCGATGGAGTACGCCGCCCTCCTGCGCATGGGCACCGTGACCGCTCGCCTGGGGCTCGCAGCCATGCCCCCCAAGGTGCGCGAAGCGATCACGAAGGACGTGGTCGCCCTCATCAGCCGTGAACTGGGCCAGATCGTCGAGAAGTCGCTGTGACCATGACGGGCCTGACGCCGGACCAGGTCCGGATCTACGAGGTCAAACGGGTCGACGTGGAAGGCGCCATCGTCATCGATGGGTTCCCCTCGGTGGGCCTCGTGAGCTCGATCGTCGCGAACTATCTCATCGACACGCTCCACATGGAGCAGATCGGGATCGTGGAATCCCCGTCGTTCCCCACGGTCTCCCTCGTGCGCAACGGGAACCCCCAGCACCCCGTGCGCATCTATGCCGGCCGCCCCTCCGCCGACCGGGTCGGGCGGGTCGCCGACCGCATTGTGGCGTTCGTCTCGGAATTCCACCCTCCGCCCAACATCATTCACCCGCTCGCCACCGCGATCATGGACTGGGTCCAGGAGCAGCGGTGCGGGATGCTCGTCTCGCCGGAGGGGCTCGTCGTCGACCGCCCGGCCGAGGGAAAGCCGCGTCCGGGCCGGCTCGCCGACGTGAAGGTCTACGGCGTGGCCAGCACCCAAAAAGCGCGGGATCTCTACATCGAGCCGAACATGCTGCCGTTCACCGAGGGGGTCATCACCGGCATCGCGGGCGTGCTGCTCAACGAGGGACGCCGACGGGGCTGTGACGTCCTGACCTTCCTCGCCGAGGCGCAGTCCGACTACCCCGACGCCCGCGCCGCCGCGAAGGTCATCGAAACGATCAACCGGATCCTCCTGCGCACTCCGCTCGACCCCGTCCCGCTGTACCACGAGGCCGAGCGGATCGAGCAGCAGCTGTTGTCCATCCAGCGGAGCGCCCAGGAGCGCGGGCACCAGGAGCGGCCGACGACGCCCTCGACCCCGATGTACCGCTAGGCCGCCGCGACCGGGACCTTCGCGACGAGCTCGCGAACGCCGCTTACGAGCCGGTCGGCGTCCCGCGTCGAGTTGTAGAGGTAGAACGACGCCCGGAGGTTTCCCGGAAGGCCGTGCCGCCGGTACCAGGAGTGCACGCAGTTCATCCCCGAGCGCACCAGCACGCCGTGGCCGGTGTCGAGGAACAGCGCCCCGTCGTGCGGGTCGACGCCGTCCACATGGAACGCGAAGATGCTCGGCCGTGCGTGGGGGTCGGCGGGGCCCAGGAGGTGCACCCGCGGCTCATCCGCGAGCGCGCGCGTCACGCGCTGGTTGAGCGCGAGGTCGTGGGAGCGGATCTCGTCCCGGCCGGCGCGTCCGAGGAAGTCGATCGCCGCGTGGGCCCCGATGACCCCGGCATAGTTCTGCAGGCCGGCTTCGAACCGGTGGGGCGAGGGCCGCAACGCATGGTCCTCGAGCGTGGACCACTCGACGGTCTCCCCTCCGAGGAGGAGCGGACGGAGCCGGTCGATGGAGGCCCGCCGGGCCGCGAGGACCCCCATGCCCGTCGGACCGAGCATCTTGTGCGCGGAGAGGGCGTAGTAGTCCACACCGAGGCGGGCCAAGTCGACCGAGGCATGGGGCGCAGCCTGGCAGCCGTCCAGGAGGACCTCGGCGCCGCGCGCGTGGGCCCTCTCGACGATCTCCGCCACGGGAAGCGACCGTCCGTCGAGATTGGAGGTGTGGAACATGCTCACGAGGCGGATCCCCTGGGCGAGCTTCGCCTCGAGGGCGTCCCCGTCGAACGCGCCGTCGTCGGAGAGCGCCAGCGTCTCGAGGCGGATTCCTCGCTCCCGCCCGAGGCGCTGCCAGAGGACGAGGTTCGAGTTGTGCTCCTGGTCGGTCACCAGGACCCGGTCCCCGGACTTCCAGTCGATCCCCTGACCGACGAGGTTGAGCGCCTCGGTCGCGTTCCGCACGAAGACGACCGCGTCCCGGTCCGGGGCACCGAGGAACTTCGCGAAGGCGTCCCGGGCCGCCTCGAACCGATGGGAGACCTCCTCGGCGAACCGGTGCAGGCTGCGACCGGCGCAGCCGGGATAGTCGCGGTAGTACGACTCCATCGCCCGGATGACCTCGTTCGGGACGAGCGACATGCACGCTGAGTCCAGGTAGGCGGGCACGACGGTGCCGGGCCGGGAGCGTAGTGCCGGAAAGTGCCCGCGGATCCCCGCGAGGCTCATCGCGGGCTCCGTTGCAGGGCCAGGGTCGCTGCGACGAGCGCCGCCGCGCCGATGGGCAGGACCTCTTCCGGCGGCAGGAAGCGCGCGGTATGGAGACTCTGGGCGCCCGGCGGCTTACCGGTGCCGAGCTTGAGGAACGTCCCTTCGACCCGTTCCAGATAGCGCGAGAAGTCCTCCGCGCCCATGCCGGGTTCCTCCAGTTCCACCAGCGTGCGCTCGCCGAACTCGCGCGCGAGGCCGTCGACGACGATCTCCGTTGCCACCGGCGGATTCACCGTGGCGGGATAGCCTCGGATATAGGTGACCTTCGCTCGGGTCCCCCCGCTCTCGGCCAGGTGGCGCACGCGCCGACGTAGCCAGTGCTCTATCGCTTCCCGCGTCTCGGGCCGCAGGGTACGCACCGTCCCTTCGAGCACCACCTCATCCGGCAGAATGTTATGCCGCGTTCCCCCGTGGATCATCCCCACGCTGACCACGACGGGGTCCACCGGATTCCGAAGGCGGCTTACGAGGGCTTGGAGCCCGAGGACGATCTCACTGGCCGCGACGATGGGGTCCCGGCCTAAATGCGGGTAGCCCGCGTGGGCCCCTCGGCCGACGACCCGGATCACGAACCGGTCCGCGGCCGCATAGATCGGTCCCTTCTTCCATCCGATCGTCCCCGCGGGAAGGTCCGGCGCCACGTGCTGGCCCACCACAAAGTCCACCCTGGGCCTCGAGAAGATGCCGCGGCGCAGCAGGGGAAGGGCGCCTCCCACCTGCCCCTCCTCCTCCGCGGGCTGGAACACGAGCTTCACCGGACCCCGGAGCGACTCGGGACGCTGCCGGAAGATCGCGGCTGCGCCGAGGAGGCACGTCATGTGGACGTCGTGGCCGCAGGCGTGCATTACGCCGGGGACGGTCGACTCGGAATCGAACCCCGTCGCCTCGGTCACCGGGAGCGCATCCATGTCTGCGCGCAGCGCGACCACCGGGCCCGGACGATCGGCGCCGAGCATTCCGACGACGCCCGTCAACCCGCGGAACGTCGCGGCAGGAACGCCGATCTCCCGGAGGAACCGGAGTACCTTGGCCTGGGTCTTCGTTTCGAGATTGGAGAGCTCCGGCTCCCGATGGAACGCCCGCCGCCATTTCCGCAGTGAGGGCAGCAGGCGGCGGGCCTCCCGTGTCCACGTGCCCGCCGACGAGGTCATCCGGTGAGCCGAGCATCGACGCGCTATATGAGCGAGGGCGACGGCCGAAGGGTCCTTCCCTCGGAGGCGCGAAAGGGGCGACCGCGACCGCCTTGTCGTCGTGCGGTTGTGATAGGCCTATATCGGGTCTAGTGGTGGGGGAAGCGCGGGGCCGCTCGGCCCTCAACGAACCCGCGGCGTCGGAGGAAGGCGGGGGCACGGCTGCGCTATTTTTTTATAGTAGGGCTAGCATATCCGTAGCGTAACCGCGGCGCCGGTTCCTGTCGGCGCCGCCAGGATCCAAAGATGGCAAAGATCATCGGAATCGACCTCGGAACCAGCAATTCGGCCGCCTCCGTGCTCGAGGGGGGTCGCCCGGTCCTCATCCCGAGCGCCGAGGGGACGACCGTCGGAGGCGGGAAGGCGTTCCCGTCCTACGTCGCCCTCACGAAGGACGGGCAGCTCATCGTCGGCGAGCCCGCCCGGCGCCAGGCGATCTCGAACCCCGAAGGGACCGTCACCGCCTTCAAGCGGAAGATGGGCACCGACTACAAGTACCGGATCTACGGGAAGGAGTACACTCCCCAGCAGCTCTCCGCCTTCCTGCTCCAGAAGATCAAACGCGACGCCGAGTCGTTCCTCGGGGAAAAGGTCGAGAAGGCCGTGATCACCGTCCCCGCCTACTTCAACGACAACCAGCGGCAGGCGACCAAGGACGCGGGAGCCATCGCCGGGCTCGAGGTCGTCCGCATCATCAATGAGCCGACCGCCGCCTCGTTGGCCTACGGGCTCGACAAGGCGGGGAAGTCCCAGAAGATCCTCGTCTTCGACCTCGGGGGCGGCACGCTCGACGTGACCGTGATGGAGTTCGGCCAGGGGGTCTTCGAGGTGCTCTCGACGAGCGGCGATACGCAGCTCGGGGGCACCGATATGGACAACACGCTCACCGAGTGGATCGCGGCGGAGTTCCAGAAGGAGAGCGGCATCGACGTCCGCAAGGACCGGATGGCCATGCAGCGGGTCCGGGACGCGGCGGAGAAGGCGAAGATCGAGCTTTCGTCCACGCTCGAGACCCAGATCAACCTCCCGTTCCTGTCCGCCACGCCCGAGGGCCCGAAGCATCTCGCGCTCAACCTCTCGCGGGCGAAGCTGGAGGAGCTCGTGCGCCCCATCATCGACCGCTGTCACGGCCCGGTGGAGCAGGCGTTGAAGGACGCCACGCTCGAGAAGGAGAAGATCGACCGGATCGTCCTGGTCGGCGGACCCACCCGGATGCCGATCGTGCAGCGCACCGTGGAACAGCTCGTCGGCCGCCCCATCGAGCGTGGGGTCGACCCGATGGAGTGCGTGGCGATGGGCGCCGCGATCCAGGGCGGAGTGCTCGCCGGCGAGGTCAAGGACGTCCTCCTCCTCGACGTGACCCCGCTCTCGCTGGGGGTCGAGACCCTCGGCGGCGTCTTCACGAAGCTCATCGAGCGCAACACGACCATCCCCACCCGCAAGAGCCAGATCTTCACGACCGCGAGCGACAGCCAGAACACGGTCGAGATCAAGGTCTTCCAGGGAGAGCGGCCGTTGGCCGGCGACAACGTCTCCCTGGGGAGCTTCATGCTGACCGGGATTCCGCCCGCGCCCCGCGGGATTCCCCAGGTGGAGGTCTCCTTCGACATCGACGCGAACGGCATCCTCAATGTCTCGGCCAAGGACCTCGCGACGGGGAAGAAGCAGGGGATCACCATCTCGGCGTCCAACAAGCTCTCGAAGGACGAGGTCCAGAAGATGGTCCACCAGGCCGAGGAGTTCGCGGACAAGGACCGCGAGCGCGCGGCGGTCGTCGAGGCGCGCAACCGGGCCGAATCCCTGGCCTACGAGGCCGAGCGGCTCCTGGCGGACGCGAAGGACAAGATCTCCGAGACGGATGCGAAGGAAGTCCGCGCCAAGGTCGACGCGCTGCGCCAGGCGCTCGCCGGCACGGACGCGGGGGCGGTCAAGTCGAAGACGGACGAGCTCACGGTGACCCTCCACGCGATCTCCCAGAAGCTCTACCAGGCGGGCCGCCCGGGCGCCGCCGGCGGTGACGCGAGCGGAGGGCCCGCCCCCACGCCGGGCGAGACGCCGCCCCCGAGCGGGGGGAAAGCCGGCCCGGTGGACGCGGACTTCAAGGTCGTCGACAAGGAGCCCGGCGAAGAGAAGGGCGACGCCTAGACGCCCCGGCGCTTCGAGAGGTTCGGCAGCGCGGCGCTCGCGGGCCACCGGCGACCCGCGGGAGGTCCGGTGTACTGCACATCGGGGCGGATCAGGCGGTTATCCGCGGCCTGCTCCAGCGCGTGGGCCATCCAGCCCACCGTTCGAGCGACCCCGAAGGTCGGCGTGAAGAGGTCGGGAGAGAGCCCGACCGCCTCCAGGACGACCGCGGAATAGAACTCGACGTTGGTGTAGAGACGCTGGGTGGGCCGGCGCCGCTGGAGCTCCTCCAGGGCGACCGCTTCGACCGCCTCCGCGAGCCGGAGGCGCGCGGGGTCGGCGACCTCCCGGGCGACGGAGTGAAGGATCACCGCGCGGGGGTCTTCGGTCTTGTAGGCCCGATGGCCGAACCCGTAGAGCCGTTCTCGCCGGTCGAGCCGTTCCGTGATCCAGTCGCGCGCGCGGCCGGCTTCTCCGACGGAGTCGAGCATCTCCGACACCTTGGACGGCGCTCCGCCATGCGCCGGCCCCTTGAGCGCCGCGAGCGCGGCGGTGGCGGCCGAGAAGAGGTCCGACTGGGTCGAGAGGACCACGCAGAGAGCGAACGTGGAGGCGTTCATTCCGTGGTCGGCGAGGAGGACGAAGTAGGTCTCGAGCGCCCGGACCCGGGCGGGGTCCGGCTCCACGCCGGTCAGCATCCAGAGGTAGTTGGCGACGTGGCCCAGCTCTTCCCTCGGCGGAACGGGCGGCTCGTGGGCCGCCCGCCGTACGTGCCGAGCGAGGAGGACGGGCGTCCGCGCGATGAGCTCGAGACCCTGGGCGCGCGTCGGAGGGTATCCTTGAGACCCGTCGCCCAGGCAGGAGAGGAGCGTCCGCATCGCCTCTAGGGGAGGGAGCGTAGGGGCGAGCGCCGCCTCGACGGACTCCGCCTCGGGAGGTAGTCGGCGAAGGGCCACCAGCTCGGACGAGAGCTTAGGCGGGACGGGCGAGGGCGGGGGTTCCCCCGAGAGCAGAAGCTCCACCACGGCCTCGTAGCTCGCGTGGCCCGCGAGCTCGCGAATATCGTACCCCCGGTAGACCAGGCCGCCGGTCTCCCCGGCGACGAGGCTCACCGCGGATTCGCCCAGGACCACGTGCTCGAGACCCTTCGGGACCGTGATCGGCGACGCCATGGTGGGACCCAAATCCCCGTTCGGGGCCATAGCGTTGGCCCGCCGGGGACCGGCCGAAGAAAGGCTTATGCGAGTTACCCGGGTCGCTGCCTCATGGCCGACGCTCCGACGCAGCTTCTCGAGCGGGCGGTCCAGCAACGGGTCGAGTTGCGCCTCAAAGACGGGCGGGCCCTTTCGGGTCGGCTGCTCGGGTGCGATGAGCACATGAACATCGTCCTGGACGAGGCCGAAGAGCGGTCCAACGAGGTGGCTCGCCGTCTGGGCCGACTCGTGCTTCGCGGGTCCAATGTCGTTTCGCTCAACATTCCCACGGGCGGCCGCGCCTCGAGCTAGGAGGCAGGCGGCGCGTGCCCGGAAAGAAGTCCAGTCGGCTCAACTCGGAAAAGTTCGAGCTGTTGCGATTGCTGGCCCAGCTGGGCGGGACGCGCTCGGCGGTCGAGCTGACCAGTCGTGCCGTCGGGGAGAAGCTGGGCGTAAGCCAGCAGGCCGCCGACCGGTACCTGGTCGGCCTCGAGCGGGCCGGGCTTCTTTCTCGTCAGCTCGGACAACGCCGTCAGCGGTTGACCCTCACGCCGGCCGGCGTCGAAGAGTTGCGGAAGGAGTATCACCAGCTGCGCCGTCTCTTCGAAGGACCGGCCCGCATCAAGGTCCGCGGCGTCGTGACGAGCGGGCTCGGCGAGGGGCGCTACTACCTGAGCCAGCCGGGGTATGTTCTCCAGTTCCAGGAGCGCCTCGGCTACAAGCCGTACCCCGGCACGCTCAACGTCCGCGTCGCGGCGGAGGACCTCATCACCGTCCCCACGGTGAAGCACTGGACAGGGATCCGCATCGACGGATTCCAGGCGAGCGGGCGGACGTTCGGAGGCGCGACCTGCTTTCCGACGCGGTTGAAGGGCCAGGTGTGCCACTTGATCGTCCCCGACCGGACCCACTACCAGGACGTCATCGAGCTGGTGGCGGCGGTCTCGCTGCGTGAAACGCTCGACCTCAAGGACAACGACCCGATCGACGTCGAGGTCGAGGAGGCGTAGGTGGGGGAGTCGGTCGCCCGCTCCGTGGCCCGGGAGCGGCGCCCATCGCCCGTTCCCGCGGCGTCGGCCCGGCACTTCGTCAATCAATGGGTCGAACCGGAGGCGCTCGGGGACGAGCGGGTCTCCGCCTTCGTCCTGATCCTGAAGACGCGAGGCTGCTACTGGGCGGACGTCAAGGGATGCTCGATGTGCGGCTACGCCCGCGACACCCTCGGACGCTCGGCCTCGCCCGCGGAGCTGGCCGCTCAACTTGCGAGCGCCGTCGAACGGTACCGCGGCGAGCCGTATGTCAAGGTCTACACGTCGGGAAGCTTCCTCGACGACCGGGAGGTTGACCCTGAATCTCGGAGACGCATCCTGGAGACGTTCGACGGGAAGGCCCGGCGCTTCCTGTTCGAGACCCTGCCGGAGTTCGTGACCGAAGAGGCCCTCCGGCCGCTTCAGGAGGCGTTCCGCGGGGAGATCGAGGTGGCCCAGGGGCTCGAATCGAGCGACCCGGACGTCCTCAAGAGGTTCGTCAACAAAGGGTCGCCGCCGGAGGAGTACTTCGCCGCGGCGGACCGGTTGAGGGCGCTCGGGGTCCGCCGGAAAGCCTACCTCCTCCTCAAGCCCCCGTACCTCACGGAGCAGGAATCGGTCCGCGATGTCGTGGGTTCCGTGGAGGCCGCCGCCCCACGCTTCGACGCCATCAGTGTGAACCCGGTGCACATCCAGGGCGGAACGGTCGTTGAGTGGCTGTACCGCCGCGGCCGGTACCGGCCCCCCTGGCTCTGGAGCCTCGTCGAGGCGATGCGGGCGGGGGCCGCCCGCCGCGGAGACTGTCGCCTCGTAACGTTCCCGACGGCGGGCGGACTCCCCCGGGGCCCCCACAACTGCGGCAAATGCGACCGGCACGTCCTGCGCGCCCTCGAGGAGGCGTCGCTGTCGCAGTCGTTCGACGGGCTCGCCGGGCTCGACTGCGGCTGCCGCAGCGAGTGGAGGACGTTCATCGACCTCGAGCCGCTCGGGGTCGAGGCATGAGCCTGCGCCCTCGAATTCCTCCCTACGCGGAATCCGCCATCCGCGCCTTCCTCCAGGCCCACGGCCGGGACGAGGGCTCGACGGGGCTCGTGGTCGGACTCTCGGGGGGCGTCGATTCGGCGCTCGCGGCCCGACTCGCCGCCGATGCGCTGGGCCCGGAGAACCTCCTCGCGGTCTTGCTGCCGGACGCGGCCCACCCCCCGGAGCTCGAGCAGGAGACCCTCGAGTACGCCGACGGACTGGGGGTCCGGCATCGGGTGCTCGCGATCGACCCGATCGAATCCGCGCTGCACGGACTGCTCCCCGAGGTGGTCGACCGCGCCTCCTGGGGGAACGTGAAGGCACGGGTCCGGATGCTGCTCCTCTACGCCATCGCGCGCGAGGAGCGAAAGCGCGTCCTCGGCACGGGGAACAAGTCCGAGCTCCTGCTCGGCTATTTCACGAAGTACGGGGACGGAGGCGTGGACCTCCTCCCGCTCGGCGACCTGTACAAGACCCAGGTGTGGGACCTGGCCGCCCAGCTCGACCTCCCGAAGGAGGTCCGGGAGCGGGCCCCCACCGCGGGACTGTGGCCCGGGCAGACCGACGAGGCCGAGCTGGGACTCCCCTACTCCCAGCTGGACATGATCCTGTTCGGCCTCGAGCAGCTGCTCTCACCCGAGGAGATCGCGAGCCGGACGGGCCTCCCCCTCGATACCGTCCGCGGCGTCGAGACCCGAGTGCTCGCCCACCGGCACAAGCGTCGCCTTCCGCCGATCCCAAAGCTGTCCCTGCGCACGGTCGGCCTCGACTGGAAGGAGTAGTCGCTCGCACCCCGCCGGCCGACGGTCCCGGGTCTCGACCGCTCCCGGACCTAGGTCCGCGGGTTTCGTTGTCCCCGTTCCGGTGACTCAGGACCCCTGAGACGCTCGCGTACGCCGCCTTGTCCGACGCCCGCGGGCGACTCCTCCTCCGAAGGCTTGGCCGGCCCCGGCTCCGCGCCGACGGTCCGACTCGGGCGGGCTGCCGGGACCAAACCTTTTAGCGGCGGGCTCCTCCCACGACCGAGGGACGGGGCGGGAACCTGCCTCGTCCGGCCATGGACCGAGAGACCTACCGACGCCTCTACGACGCCCTCGCGACCGACGAGGACGTAAAGCGAATCGCGCGCGACGAGCATTTCGACGAGGAGTTGCTCTTCGTCATCCACACGCATCGCGTCACCCGCGACGCCACGCGGCGGTTCTACGTCCTGAAGCGGCAGATCCCCCGCCTGACCTCGCAATGGAAGCGGGGCCGCACCATGCTCGACATCGCGCGCGAGTGGCGCTTTCCTCCCGTCCTCCTGGGCCAGATGATGCTCCAGGAGCTCCACATCCCGCGGAAGAAGGTCTGGCAGACCTTCCTCCACCCCGAGACCGCGACGGACGAGCGGGTCCGGCACGAGGTGGAAGCCCTCGTCGCCGCGGACCCGATCTACTCACCCCAGGGGATGGAGATGCAGCGCGAGCGGGGCCGACGCGGGGAGGAGCGGCTCTACAGCTGGCTGGAGCGGCACGGGATCTCCTACCGCACGGAGAAGGACCTGCGCGGGAAGTTCGCGAAGACCCCCGACGCGCTCCTCGACCGGCCCATCGTCTTCTTCGGCCAGAAGCTCCAGTGGATCGAGTCGAAGGCGAACTTTGGCGACGATGTGGAGCTACGGAAGAACCTGCGACGGCAGCTCGCCCCCTACACGGAGCTGTTCGGAGAAGGGGCCGTGGTCTACTGGTACGGCTACGTCGAGGGCGCCGATTCGCCGCCGGGGATCCTGCTCTGGGACGGGGCCGCGATCGAGGGGATCACGCCGGTGGTAGCACCTCTTCCATCGTCAGCTCACGCTGGGCACCCGTCGTCAGGTCCCGCTCCACGAGCCGTCCACGCGCGAGCTCCTTCGGGCCCAGAATCAGCGCCCGGCGCGCCTTCCGACGCCCCGCCTCCTTGAGCTGCCGGGAGAGCGAGCGCGTCATCAGGTCCGCGTCGGCCGAAACGCCCGCGCGCCGCAGCCGGTGCACCCAGTCGAGGGCGAGCGGGATCTCCGCCTCGCTCACGGCGATGACGTAGGTGTCGAGCGGAGGCTCACCGTCCGGCCATCGCCCGTTCTCGCGGAGCAGGATCTCGAGCGTCTGGTCGCCAACGGCGAGCCCGCAGGCGGGCGTCGCGGGACCGCCGAACAGCTCGATGAGGTGGTCGTAGCGGCCCCCGCCAAAGAGGGACCGGAGGTCCCCCTTCACGTCGTAGGCCTCGAACACGACGGAGGTGTAGTACGCAAGGCCCCGCACCACCGTAGGGTCGTAGCGGATGCGCTCGGCGATCCCGGCCCTCCCGGCGAGCGCCAGCAGCCGGCGGAGTCGGCCGAGCCCGGTCCTGGCCGAGGGCGGGAGGTCCAGCCCCTCGAGCTCCTCCAGCGCGGTCGTTGGAGGGACCGCCGGGTCGTGGGCCCGCCCAATCAGCCCGTGGAGCCGTCCGATCGCGTCCGGGGCGAGCCCGCTGGCGGCGAGTTCGCGGTCCACCTCCGTGGTGGGAAGCTTCCGAGAGCGGTCCAGCGTCCGAAAGTACTTGGCCCCGTCCGTCACGCCGAGCAGCCGGCCCAGTCCATCGGCCAGCTCCCGGTCATTCACGCGGAACGCGTAGAGGCCGGCGGCCCCCACCTCGTCCATGGCCAGGGCCGCCGTGGCGAGGAGGTCGACCTCCGCCTCGACGCCCGGAACCCCGAGGATATCGAGGTTGAACTGGCCGAACTCGCGGGTCCGGCCTTGTTGGGGCTCCTCGTACCTCCAGAGCTTGGAGAGCGTGAACCACTTCACGGGCATCGGTTCCGACTTCGCCCGGTCGACGAAGATCCGCGCCAGGGCCGGGGTCGTCTCGGCGACCAGCGCGACGCGGCGTCCCCCCTTGTCGGTGAAGGCCCAGACCTGCTGCCCGATCTCGTCCCCGCTCTTCGCCTCGAACAGCTCGAGCGCCTCCACGCTGGGAGTCTCGAGCTCGGAGTACCCGGCGCGACGGGCCACTGACCGCATGCGCCGGCGGATCTCGGAGCGGGCCCCGGCGTCCGGTGGCGGGTAGTCTCGGAAGCCCCGGAGCGAAGTGAACGGCATCGCCCGCCGAGCGGGGCCGGATTATTTGAACTAGCCCGGCGGCGGAGCCGCGGGGGCGGCCGCGGCCCCCCGTTGGTCGCCGGGGGCCGCCTCCGCGTTCGCGACGGAGTCCCGCAGCGACCGATACGTCAGGATCGCCGAGGCGAAGTTCCGATTGCGAAGGTCCGCGGCCAGCTGTCGCAGGTACGCCGTCGGGGGCCGCACGTCGGCGCCCTCCGCCCGCCGCTTCATCAGTTGCTCTTTGAGCCGACCCAGGTCGCGCTGAAAGATAGGGTTCAAGATCGTCCACAGCGCGAGGGCTGCGCGAGCCAGCACCGGCTCCGCCCCCGCCCGGTCCCCGGCGCGGGCGCGCCGCTGGCCCTCCGCGAGCGGGCCGAGCGCCGGTCCCGGGTCGCCGCCGAGCTCCCGGATCGTCACCGTCAGGAGGTCGGCCTCGGTCACCAGGATCTGGACCGTCGCCCACTCCTCTTCGAGGTCGGAGAGCGCGTCCTCCACATGCCGCAGCCGGCGCTGGGCCCCCGCCAGGTCGCCGAGGGCGAGGGAGGCGCGGCACCCCTCGAGCTCCACGTCGGGCGATGCGGTGGGGACGAGCCCCGCGATCTCGTTGCGGCGGGCGACGGCGCCTTCGTACTCCTCCGTGAGCGCGGCGGCGAGAAAGACGAACAGGTCGCGTGCCAGGGCCTCCAGGATCCCCCGGTCCTGGACCGCGAGCGCCTCCCGGGCGCGCTCGGTGAAGGGCGCGAGGTCGACCCCTTGGCGGCGGCCGAGCTGGAGAAAGTCGTTGACCTGCCGGAGGAGGAGCGGCACTTCGCCGGCGGGCGGGAGGGCCGGCAGCGTGCCGAGCGGCCGGGGGCTCGGCCCGGTGGGTTCAGCGACGGGCGCTTTCTCCGCGGCCGCGGCGGGCGACGGGAAGCGGTGCGGAAAGGCGAGCCGGCCCGTAGCCGAGGTCGTTTCCGGCCCCGGGCTCGCCGGTTCGTCGCCGAGCTGGGAGAGGATCTCGCCGATCGTCTGCACGTACTTCGGGTCCCGGTCCGCCTGGTCCCCGGCCGCCTCGCGCACGGAGTCGAAGAGCGAGGTGCTCAGATGGCATCGCGCGCACTCGGTCGCTCCGTCGGGGGTCTCCAAGCCGCACGCAGGACAGGCGATCACGGTTGAACGGCTCTCCTCACCTCGGCGAGCCGGAGATCCGGCCTCCGAGCGGCGGGGAGCGGGGCGAGGAGATTCCCGGCCGGTACACGTAGTCGACCTTCATCGACCGTAGAGCCTGGATCCGCTTCTCGAGCGGGGGGTGCGTCGAGAAGAGGCTCGCGAAGGAACTGCCCCGGAACGGGTTGACAATGAAGAGGCTCGAGGAGGCGGGGGAGCCGACCGGCATCGGTCGACGCTCGTTCCAGTACTCGAGCTTCGTGAGAGCGTTCGCGAGGCCCATCGGGTCCCCGATCGTCCGGGCCCCGACCTCGTCGGCCCGGCTCTCGCGGGAGCGGGAGATGGCGAGCTGGATGAGCATCGCGGCGATGGGCGCCGTGAGCGCCGCGAACAGGAGGAGGATCGGATTCGTCCCATTGCGGTTGTTCCCGCCGAACATCGCCGAGAAGAGCACCATCTGGGCGGCGTAGGAGATGGCGCCCGCGAGGGTCGCGGCGAACGTCATGACCAGGATGTCCCGGTCCTTCACGTGCGCGAGCTCGTGCGCGAGGACGCCGGTGAGCTCCCGGTCGTCCAACAGGCGGAGGATCCCTTCCGTGACCGCGACGACCGCGTGGCGCTCGTCACGCCCGGTGGCGAACGCGTTCGGGGTCTGCGTCGGGATGAGGGCAAGGCGTGGGTTCTCCAGCCCAAAGCGCGGGGCGAGCTCGCGGACGATGCGCCCGAGTCGCGGGACGTCCGATTCCGAGACGATCGTCGCATGATTCGCCCAGAGGACGAACCGGTCGCATCCGAAGTACGAGACCAGGTTGAGCACGAGGGAGAGGCTCAGGGCCACGACGAGTCCGCCCAGGTACGAGCCGAAGAGATAGGCGCCGAGGAGACCGCCCACCACCACGAACAGGGCGATGATGGCGACGAAGAGAAGTCCGGTGCGCGCGCGCGGTCCGACCAACGGGCTCGCCTCCCATCATCGAAGCTAGCCGCGGTATAAATCCTAGGCAAGGAGGCGCCCGTGCGCCGCGCTCGCCTGCGTCTCGGGTCCGAGCGGCGCGAGGTGCCGGCGGGCGGAGGGAGTGGGGTGGTACGTCCCGATCGGGAACCGGGTCTCGCGTCGCCATTCTCCCCGCTCGGGGGGATAGCGCGCGCGGCAACCGGGACAGCGGAATCCGCGCAACCGGCCCAGCGAGCGGGTGGGCCGGCCGCACGCATCGCACCGCGGCGCCCGGGGACGCCCCCCGTACGCGGCGCGCGCAAGCAGCCTCAACCCTTCGACGCGGAAGATTGGGTCGGACCCACGGCCGCCCCAGACCTCCACGCGGTCGCCCGCCACCAGGTCTTCGGCGACGCGGGGAAGGATCTTCGTGGGCTCAAACGCAATGCACTCCACAATCCCGCCGTCCCTCCCGACGATCGGCCATCGAACATGCCCGCCTTCCAAGGTACGGGGGGCCGCCGTGACCACTCCCCGAAGCCGGGCCGAGTCGAACGGCTGGAGGTCCATGACCTCGCGTTTCACGAGATGGTCCCCCGTACCCTGGTTCGTTCGGAAGATCATCCAGCGCTCGACGGGCTCGCTTCGCACGTGGCCGAACGCCGGGCTGAGCGCGGCACGGTGCAGCGATCGGAGGCCGAACAGGATCGGGCACGTAGTGTGCGGAGCGACGAGGAGGCGGCGGGTTCGAGCGTCATGGCAGAGGAAGAGGTCGGAGTAGCGGCGCTGGGCCGTCCGTACGCTCTCCGCATCGAGCGTGCGGCGCTCCCCCCACCGGCCCGCCGGTCGGTAGCTGATGAGCTCCCACGTCGACCGCCCCGCGGGCCAGGCCAGTGCGGCCGCGGCCCCCACCAGACCCTGGCGCGAGCCTTCGGCGTGCACGACCGCGCCGGCCGCGAGGAGAAGGTGCTCGACCGACGACCGGTCGACGAGGCGACTGACCGCCGCCCGATAGAGGCTCGAGGGGAGGGCGCGCTCGCTCGCCACCAGGGCGGGGTCTGTTCCCTCCTCGCCGAGGCGTGAGCTCTTCCGGACGACTTCCCACGCGCGGTCGATGAAGCGGCGGCGGAGTTCGGGGGCGGGCCCCCGACCGCGGGCGTACGACCAGATCGGTCCGGCGGGGCCGACGCCCTGACGGCGTCGCGGGCCTCGACCCAGGCCGAAGCGGGCGGCGAGCGCCGCGTTCCCCCGCGTCTTGAACGGAACGTTCGGATTCAGCCGCACCAGTCGGGGCTCGCCGAGCAGGTCGAGCCCCAGCTCGTGCGCCGCTCGGACGACCTCGGTGAGCGTAAAGGTCGTGCAGCCGCCGCGCGGGCTATCCGTGTCGTCCATGCCGAGCCACACGGGCGCGGAGGACGGAGAGCCGGCCACGCGCGGCCCCGCGCTCTAGCCAAGCGCCTGGAGGAGTTTCGAATACGTCTCGCGGTTCTCTTCGAGAGAGAGCGAGGCCCGCGCCGGGCCGACGGCATCCGGCAGCAGCTTCTTCTCGAGCGAGACGGCCGCGCCGTCCGCCGCCGGGGGTCGGTGCATGACGCCAATGGGGATCTTCCCGCTCTCCTGGGTCTCGAGGCAGAGGCGGAACATCACCTTGCGGTCCGTGGGGTCGTATCCGGGAAGCTTCGACACGTCGACGACCTTCTCCCGCCATTCTTTGAACGTGTCGTTGTACGTCACGCACGGCGACAGGTCCTCGACGAAGGCGTAGCCCCGGCCGGCCCGGTTGAACTGGAGCGCTTCGACCAGGATCTGGGTCATCATCCTCGGGTCCCCCGAAAACGTCCGCGCGATGAACGCGGGGGTGGGAATCGAGAGCGCCGTGAGGATGGAGTTGAACGGGTGCTCGACGTTCCCCTCGTAGCCGATCTGGCTCGTGGGAGAGGCCTGACCCTTGGTGAGACCGTAGGTCTCGTTGTTCATGACGATGTAGAGGATGGAGGCGTTCTTCTTGAACGCGTGCATGAAGTGGCCCATCCCGATCGCGTAGCCGTCCCCGTCCCCCCCGGCCGCGACCACCGTGAGTCCGGGGTTGGCGAGCTTCACGCCCACCGCCTGGGGAAGCAGGCGGCCATGGAGCGCGTGGAGCCCGTTGATCTCGAGGAAGTTGTGGATACCGCCCGAGCAGCCGATCCCGCCGACGAGGACGAGTTCGTGGACGGGGACCTTGATCTCCGCGGCCGCCTTCTTCAGGGCGGCGAGGACGCCGAAGTCGCCGCAGCCCGGGCACCAGGTCGACGGGATCGCCTTGGCGAGCTGGAGCGCCTGCATGGCTAGGCCCCCCGGAGATGGGCCATGATCTCGGGAGAGCGGAAGGAGAACCCGTCGCACTTCGCGATGGAGCGGAGTTTCGCGTGGTGGTGGGGCAGATGCTCGCGGATGAGCCGCGCGAACTGGCCGGTGTAGTTGTGCTCGACGACGTACGCCACGTCCACTCCCGCGAGGAACGGCTCGAGGGTGTCCGTCGGGACCGGGAAGACGGTCCGGGCCTGGTAGAACCGGGTCGGGGTTCCCTGCTGGGCGAGGAGCTCCTGCGCCTCGCGGATCGGGCCCCAGGTGCTGCCGTAGCCGATGAGGCCGATGCGCGCGTTCGGGTCGCCGTAGAACCGGGGGGCGGGGAACTCGGCGCGCGCCTTCTCGAGCTTCCCCATCCGTTTCTGCATCATCTTGAGCCGATTGACGGGATTCACGGACACGTGGCCCCACTCGTCGTGCTCGTTGCCCGTGATCTGCGCATGGACCCCCGGCGTTCCGGGAGGAGCATACGGGGACGTTCCGTCCGAGGACAGCTGATACGCTTTGTACGCCTCGAGCCGGGCCAGCTCAGCGGCGCCCACGAGGTTGGGGCGCTCCACCCGGACTTTGGTGAGGTCGAACGGGACGCTCGTGACGGCGTTCTGGCAGAGGGCCTGGTCGAGGAGCAGAATCACGGGAAGTCGCCACTTTTCGGCGAGGTTGAGGGCGTCGACGGTGAGGTAGAAGCAATCCTCGACGGTGCCGGGGGCGAGGATGAACCGAGGAAACTCGCCGTGGCCCAGATTGGCGAGATGGCTCAGGTCGGACTGCTCATGCCGCGTGGGCTCTCCCGTGGACGGTCCGACGCGCTGGCAGTCCGCGACCACGATGGGGAGCTCGGCCGCGCCGGCATGCCCGATCCCCTCCGTCATCAGGGAGAGTCCGGGTCCGCTGGTCGAGGTCATCACGCGCGCCCCCGCATAGGCAGCGCCGATGATCATGTTCACCGCGGCGAGCTCGTCCTCCGCCTGCCGGACGACGCCGTGCAGCGGGGGAAGGTAGCGCATCAGGTACTCCATCACCTCGGTGGCCGGCGTGATGGGATACCCGGCAAAGAAGCGGCCGCCGCCGACCACGAACCCGAGCGCGACGGCCTGGTTGCCGGTGGTCAGGATGAGGTTGCTCTGCGCGTCGCCGTCGAGCACGCGCCAGCGCTGGAGCGTCGCGGTGTCGGCATGCTCCAAGGCAGCCTTGCGGCCGATCTCGAGCGCCTTGAGATTCTTCTCCATCGCTTCGGCGCTGCGTCGCTTGAACCGGCTCTCGATGACCTGGCGGGTCGTCGCCGGGTCGAACCCCATCATGACGGAGATCGCGCCGTAGGCGGCGGTGTTCTTGTAAATGGGCGCCCCGAGCTGTCCGCCGGCCAGCGTCGCGAAGGGGAACCCCACGGACCGCGGGAGGTCGACCTGGAACACGGACGAATCGTAGAGGACGTAGCCGTCGCTCGAAAGTTCCGGGCGGCCCACCTCGACGGCTTCCTTGTCGAAGGCGACGATCAGGTCGACCTGAGGCTTCATCGCGGCGATCGGTTCGCGGGACGCGCGCACGGACGCATCGGCGTGGCCCCCCCGGATTCGCGAGAGCACATTGCGCGACGTGTAGACGTAGAGGCCGCGGAGGCGGAAGTACCGGCCGAGAAGGTCGGAGACCGTGAGCGTCCCGTCCCCGCCCTGACCGCCGATCATCACCGCCAGGTCCGAAAGTTCGTGGAGCTGACGCCGTTCGCCGGGTCCTTCCTCGCCCGCGATGGGCGTCGTTCGTGTGGCCGGGGTGGTCATCGAAATCCACCGGAGAAGCCGCTGGCTCCGCCGCGGCCAATCGAGTCGCCGTGATTATTTAACTCATGGGGCGCCGCCGCCGAACGGAGCGCTTCTGCGCTCGTCCGGTCGGCGTACGCTAACGTGCCGCCTGCCCTCGCGCGGGAAAGGTTATGTCGGCTCGCCGGGTCGAGCGACCCAATGCCCAAAGCGGCGGCGCTCGTCGAGAACTACCACTCGAAGACTCGCCGTGCGCGGCACTTCGCCGACCCGATCGTGTTCTGGGACGAGACCCTGCGGGACGGCGAGCAGATGCCCGGGGTCCGGTTCTCCCCGGAGGACAAGGTCGAGATCGCCACGCTCCTCTCGGACGTGGGGGTGTCGGTCATCAACGCGGGGATCCCGGTGGTCTCCGCCGAGGAGGCGCGGGCGGTCCGTCAGGTGGTCGAGGCAGGGCTCTCGGCCAAGATCCTCGCCGCCGGACGGACGGTGCCCGCGGACGTCGACGCCATCATCCACTCGGGCGTCACGCATGCGGCGATCTTCGTCGCCGCGAGCGAGGTCCATCTCCGGTACAAGCTAAAGATGACCCAGGACGAGGTGCTGGCGGCCTCGGTGCGCTCGGTCGAACAGGCGAAGAGCGCCGGCCTCCATGTGGCGTTCGTCACCGAAGACACGGTACGGGCCCCGCTCGACTTTGTCGAGCGGCTCTACACCGCGGTGAAAGGTGCGGGGGCGGACCGGCTCGTCATCTCCGACACCGTCGGGATCATGACGCCGCCCACCTTCCGCTGGTTCCTGCGGGAGTTCCATCGCCGCGTGAAGCCGGTCGACTGGTCGGTCCACTGCCACAACGACTTCGGCCTCGCGACCGCCAACACGCTCACCGCCCTCGAGGAAGGGGTCAATGCGCCTCACGTCTGCGTGAACGGCCTGGGGGAGCGTGCGGGGAACGCCTCCTTGGAAGAGGTGGCGGTCAGCCTCGAGTCGCTCTACGGGGTGAAGACGGGGATTCACACGGACCGCCTGTACGAATTGAGTCGGCTGGTCGAGGAGCGAAGCGGCGTCCCCGTCGCGGCGAACAAGGCGCTCATCGGGTACAACTCCTTCTCGCATGAGGCGGGCATCCACACCCATGGGATTCTCGCCCACACGCTCACCTACGAGCCGCTTCAGCCGGCGACGGTGGGCCGAGAGCGTCAGATGATCCTGGGTAAACACACGGGCAAAGCCGCCCTGGTCGAGAAACTGAAAGACCACGACATCCACCTCAGCGAGACCGAGCTCTCGAACCTCCTGCATCGGGTGAAGAGCGCGGCCGAATCCCGTACGAAGGAGGACGAGCAGCGCTTCCTGAGGGAGTATCGCGAGCGGTACGACCACCCGGGCATTTCGGATGACGAGTTCTGGAAAATGGTGGCCCACGTCCAGGAGAAGGCGGCATGAGCGGGTCCAACGGTCACGGGTTCACTCTCGCGGAAAAGGTGTTGATGCGCGCCTCGGGTCTCGACCGCGTCGAGCCGGGGCAGATCGTGGAGGGCGCCGTCGACCTCGCGATGATGCATGAACAGGGCGCGCAGACGGTCGGGCCCTTCCACGAGATGGGGGCCCCCCGGGTCTGGGACCCCGAACGCGTCGTCATCGCGATCGACCATTGGGTCCCGGCGTCGACGGAAGGCGCCGCCGTCCTCCACCGCATCCTGCGGAAATTCGCGACCGAGCAGCATCTCCCTCACTTCTACGACGTGGGGAACCACGGCATCTGCCACCAGATCCTGGCCGAGAACGGTTGGGTCGTACCCGGGGACCTGGCCGTCGGCACCGACTCCCACACGAATATGCTCGGGGCCGTGGGGGCGGTCGCGGCGGGGATCGGACCCACCGAGATGGCCGCGGTCCTCGCCCTCGGCAAGCTCTGGTTGAAGGTCCCTCCGACCATCGAGGTGCGGGTGGAGGGCCATCTGGGACCGGGAGTGACGGCCAAGGACCTCGTCCTTCGGGTGCTCGGCGAGCTCAAGACGACCGGCGCGACCTACAAGTCCGTCGAATACTCCGGCTCCACGATCCGCGGCCTCTCGATGCCCGAGCGGTTCACGATCTGCAACATGACCACGGAGATGGGCGCCAAGTGCGGGATGGTGGGACCCGATGACAAGACGTTCGAGTACCTCGCGAAGATCGCGAAGCACCCTATGCATCCCCTGACGCCGGACACGGATGCGCGCTACGAACGGCGGGTGGAGGTCAACGTCGACGGAATGCCGCCGATGGTCGCCTGCCCCTACTCTCCCGACAACGTCCGCCCGCTTCCCGACGTTGCCCGCGAGCACGTCCACGTCGACCAGGCGTTCCTCGGCTCCTGCACGAACGCCCGGATCGAGGACATCCGCGAGGGAGCGTCCCTCATGAAGGGAGAGAAGGTCCACGCCGGTGTCCGGTTCATCGTCTCTCCCGCCTCGACCGCCATCTATCAGCAGTGCCTCAAGGAGGGCCTCATCGACGTCTTCACCGAGGCCGGGGCCGTTTTCACCAACTCGAGCTGCTCGGCATGCTTCGGCGGCAACATGGGGATCCTCGCGCCGGACGAGGTCTGCGCCTCCTCCTCGAATCGGAACTTCCCCGGCCGCATGGGGCCGAAGGAGGCGCGGATCTACCTCATGTCGCCGGCCGCGGTCGTCGCGAGCGCGATTCGCGGTGAGATCACCGATCCGCGTGAGATGCAGTAGGAGGCCGCATGCAGGACGTCATCACCGGGCGCGTCTGGACCTTGGGGCGGGACGTCGACACCGACGGGATCATCAGCGGAAAGTACCTCACGATCATCGACCCGAACGAGCTCAAGAAACACGTCCTCGAGATCGCGCTCCCCGAATTCGCGAAGGGCGCCCGTCCCGGCGACATCCTGGTCGCGGACGAGAACTTCGGCTCGGGGTCGAGTCGCGAACACGCCCCTCAGGCGCTGCGGGCCATCGGCGTCGCCGCGATCGTGGCGGACTCCTTCGCCCGCATCTTCTTCCGCAACGCCATCAACCTCGGTCTCCCCGCCATCGAGGCCCGCGGCGTCCGGCGGCTGTTCGAAACCGGTGACACGATGCGGCTCGAGATGCGGGCCGGACGGATCGTGAATGAACGCACCGGCGCCTCCGTCACCTTTCCCCCGCTCCCGCACCATCTCCTCGACCTCCTCGAGGCCGGCGGGCTCGTCGAGAAGGTCCGCCGCGAGCTCCTCGCCCGAGGGACCGCCGCCTCCGCATGAAGGACACCGGCTACCAGGTGGTGCTCCTTCCCGGCGACGGCACCGGGCCCGAGGTGGTCCGGGAGGCCCGCAAGGTCCTGGACGCGCTCGCGGAGGGGGATGGGGCCCGCTGGCACCTGGACGAACGACCCGGCGGAGCGCAGTACTACCAGGCCCACGGGAAGGAGTGGGAGCCCGAGACCGAAGCCGCGGCGCACCGGGCGGACGCGATCCTGCTGGGGGCGGTCGGATGGCCGGGGGTCTCCCTGCCCAACGGCGACATCGCCGGCGCGGCCCTCGTGCTGGGGTTGCGCCAGCGCCTCGACCTCTACGCGAATGTGCGGCCCTGCCGTCTCTATCCCGGGGTCCTGCATCGGATCAGCGGAGAGTATCGCGCGGTCTGGTCCCCTCGGAACGTCGATATGGTCATCATCCGCGAGAACACGGAGGGGCTCTACACGCCGGCCCATGGCCAGCTCCGCCGCGCCGACGAGACCGAGGTCGCCATCGATACGCGGGTGATCACCCGGAAAGGCGCCGAACGGGTCGTCCGGTACGCGTACGAGCTCGCGCAGCGGCGGCCCCGCGGTGCCCCCGAGGACGGGGTGAAGCGGGTCACCTGCGTCGACAAGTCGAACGTCCTCCAGGGGTGCCGTTTCTTCCGTGAGACGTTTGACCGCGTCGGCCGGGAGTACCCCGACATCGAGCGGGACTACGCCTACGTCGATGCGTTCACGCAGTGGGTCGTCCGCAATCCCGAGCACTACAACGTGGTCGTCTCGACCAACATGATGGGCGACATCATCACAGACCTCGCCTCGGTGCTCCAGGGCGGCATGGGGTTCGCCGCGGGAGGGAACATCGGGGAGCAGCACGCCATGTTCGAGCCCGTGCACGGAAGCGCGCCCAAGTACGCGGGGCAGAACAAGGTGAACCCGTTCGCGACGTTCTTCGCCGTCGAGATGCTGTTGCGCTGGCTCGGCGAGCGGCACGCGGATAGCGGGCTGCTGCGGCAGGCCGAACGACTCGAGCGCGTCCTGGAACGGGTGCTCCACGACGGGTCGGCCCGCACCTACGACCAGGGCGGCACCGTGACGACGAGCGGCGCCGGCGATGCGGTCGCATCCGCGGTCCGCGCGGAGAAGGCATGACCGAGCGCCAGGACGTGGCCCTGGTCGGCGGGGTGACCGTGAAGTTCGGCGTCCGGGACGCCACCTGGGCCGAGCTGGCGCAGGAGGCGGGGGCGGCGCTGTTCCGCTCAATGCCGGGCCTGCGATCGGTCGACGTCGATTCCATGTTCCTCGGGGCCGCGGAGCCCGAGCGGTTCGCGTTCCAGTCCCACGTCGCCCCGCTCGCCGCCGAACAGATGGGACTCCACCCCGGCAAGATCATCCAGCGGACCGAGCTCGCCTGCGCCTCGGGCCAGTCCGCGATCCGCAGCGCCTATGCCGCCATCGCCGCCGGCTTGAGCGACGTGGCCGTCGCGGTCGGGGTGGAGAAGATGAACCTCCCCTCGATGGCCGAGGCGAACACGTCGATGGCGTGCGTCATGGACCGCGCGTGGGACGGGGCTCATGGTGCGACGGCACCGCCGTTCTTTGCCATGGTCGCCCAGCGGCACATGCTCGAGCACGGCACCACGGAAGAGGCGCTGGCGGCCGTCTCGGAGAAGAATCACCGGTTCGCGAACGCCAACCCGACCGCGCAGTTCCACGAGAAGACGTTCGACCGCGCGAAGCTGCTGAGGCTCCCGCTGGTGGCCCCTCCGCTCCGACTCGGCGACTGCTCGTCGATGACGGACGGAGCGGCCGCGGTCGTGCTCGCGGCCGCGCCGCGGGCGAAGGAGTTCACCGACACTCCCGTCTGGGTCCGGGGCACCGGCCAGGCCACTGATTTCCACAACCTCGCGAACGCCGGCTCGCTCACCGACTGGCTCGCGCTGCGGCGGGCTGCCCGTGAGGCGTTTGGGAGCGCCGGGATTTCCGCGAAGGAGCTGGATTTCGCCGAGCTTCACGACTGCTTTTCCATCTCCGAGATCGTCGAATACGAAATGCTGGGGCTGTGCCCCACAGGGGAAGGCGGTCGGTTCGCTCTCGAGGGACGCGGGGACCGTGGGGGGGACCTCGTCGTGAATCCCCGGGGCGGGCTCCTCGGGTGCGGACACCCCCTCGGGGCGACGGGGATCGCCCAGGCCGTGGAAGTCTTCGACCAGTTCTCGGGGCGGGCGACCCCCGCTCGACGGGTCTCCGACCCCGAGTGGGCGCTCGTCCACAACTTGAGCGGGAGCGCGAACGTGCACTCCATCATGATCTACCAGGGGGCCTCATGAGCTCGGAGCTCGCGCCTCCGAAGCGGAAACGGACCGACGCCCCCACGGTCGAACCGCCCCGAGAGGCGAAGAAGCCGCGGCCGGCCGAGGCTGCTGCCCCGCCCTTCCTTCTCGACTTCTACCCGCTGGAGGACGCGGGACATACCCGCCTTTCGAGCTTTTTCGACTCCCTGCGTCGCGGCCGACTCACGACGACCCGCTGTCCGAAGGATGACCTCCTTCTCTGGCCGCCCCGATGGGCGTGCCCCCAGTGTCATGCGGTCGACCTTCCGTGGGTTGACCTTCCCTCCACGGGCCGCCTCTATGCGTTCAGCGCCGTGCTGGCGGGCGCCCCGCTAGGGATGGAGGCCGATGTCCCGTTCGTGGTCGGCCTCGTTGACCTCGACGGAACGCCGCTCCGACTCTTCGGTCGTATCGTGGGGCGACCATGGACCGAGTGCCGGATCGGCATGCGGGTCACGGTCGAGCCCTTTGACGTTCCGGGCGACCGCGTCTTCTACCGGTTCCGAGTCGCTCCGGAGTCCGGGGTCGCTCCCAGCTAAGGCTATTTATAGGCCCCCTAGGTCTCGCGCGCCGCCGATTCGGGAGAGTCGGAGGTCGATGGAAACGGGTGGCCCGAGCTGGTGGCGCCGTCACGGGTTGACGGTCGCTCTGCTCCTCTCCGCATTTGGGATCGCGGTCCTCATCCGGACCGTTTTCATGGCCCAGATCATCGAACTCTGGGGCCCCCTCAACGTCTACGGCGGCGGGTCGGACTCGTTCTACCACTCGCGGGTGATGGAATCGATCATCGTCAATCACGCGAACCTGGTCCGCGACTCGCTGCTCAACTACCCCGTCACGGCGGTGAACCCCCGCGAGCCGCTGTTCGACTGGATGAACGCCATCCTCGGGATCCTCTTCGCCCCGCTGTTCGGCGGGAACGCCGTCACCGCGGGGGCCTGGTTCCTCAGCATGGGAGGCCCGATCTGGGCGGGGCTCGGCGTCTTTCCGATCTACCTCATCGGCCGGGAGGCCCACTCCCGACGGGTCGGCATCATCGCGGCGTTCATCTATCCGCTGCTCGTCGCCAACATCGACTCGTCGACGTTCGGCTACGCGAACTACCTCGCGTTCTACACCTTCTTCATCCTGCTCACGATCTACGGTTACCTCCGGACGCTCAAGGCCGTCGGCTCGCACCGTTGGGTGACGAGCTACCGGAGCCCCCGCGCGATCCTCGACGGGGTGCGAGGGTTCCTGCGCGTCGAGCGGAACGCCGTGAAGTGGGCGGTCTTCACGGGGGTCTGTTTCGGGACGCTCGCGCTCGCCTGGCAGGGGTACACCTACTTCGTGGCGATCGTCGTCATCTTCCTGGTGGTCGCGCTCATCATCGAGCGGATCCGCAGGGTCGACTCGTTCGGGATGTACGTGGCGACGTGGATCATCGGGCTCGTCGGGTTCCCGCTCGCCACCCCCTACTACGTCCCGCAGGGACTGTTCAACGGCTGGTTCGACCTTCCTCTGTTGCTCTACTTCGGCGCCCTCGCGATCCTGCTCCCGTTCCTCATGCTCCGGGACTCGCCGTGGGTCATCTCGCTCCCGGTCCTCGTGGGCGTCGCGGGGGCCGCGATCGGGGCGCTCTACGTGGTCAACCGGACGTTCTTCACCGACCTCGTGACGGGGCAGGGGTACTTCGTCAAGACGCTCGTCTATTCGACCGTGGCCGAAGCGCAGGCCCCGTCCATCGACCAGCTCATCCTGGGCTACGGGGTCGTGACGTTCTTCCTCGGGTTCGTCGGGCTCGGCCTCTACCTCTTCGCGACGATCCGGGGCCGGTTCCGTCGCACGCAGCTCGTCTTCCTCGTCTTCGCCATCATGAGCATCTACCTCCCCGTCTCCGCCGCGAAGTTCTTCTTCCTCGGGTCCGCGGCGTTCGCGCTGCTCCCCGCGATCGCGCTCGGGCGGCTCCTCGACGTCGGGGGCTATCCCGAGCTCCGCCGCACCGTCGCCTCGCTATCGGACCGGCGCAGCCGCCTCGGGGCGTTCCGACGGGCGTTCAAGGCGCGGCACGTCCTCGTGATGCTGCTCGTCATCGGGGTCGTCCTCCCCAACGTCTGGTACGCCGTGGACGCGGGGATCCCCTACAATTCGAAAAGCCAGTACAACCTCCAGGTGTACAACACGCTCCCCCCGCCGCTGAGGACCAGTCCGCAGAACTCGAGCCAGTTCTACTTGGGTGCCGCCGGCACCCAGCTCGATACCCCGGACCAGTACGACGAGGACGGCTACAATTGGCTCAGCCAACAGGACCAGAACGTGCCGCCCGCGCAACGTCCGGCGTTCATCAGCTGGTGGGACTACGGCTTCCAGGCCGTCGCGCAGGGCGGCCATCCCACGGTCGCGGACAACTTCCAGAACGGGATCGACCCGGCGGGGAACTTCCTCCTCTCCCAGAACGAATCCCTGGCCATCGGCATCCTCGCGACGCGGCTCCTGACCGCCGAGCAGACGAAGACCGGGCTCAGCGATCTCCCGTCCGGCCTCAATCAGCTCCTGGCGAGCGACGGGGTCAACCTCCCCCAGCTCCACAACCTCCTCGTCAACACCTCCGGGGATGTCGCCCTGGTGCTCGCCCACCCCGAGCGGTACCTCCCCGTCGACGCCTCGCATCTCGACCCGACGAACGCGCTCTACGATACGGTCTCCTACTTCCTCGCCTCGACGCTGAGCGAATCCGGCGTCGCCCAGGTGTACGACGACATCCAGGCGTACACGGGCTGGTCGATCCGCTACGCGATGACCGACAGCCGGCTCTTCCCCACGAGCGGGTACTCGACGGGGATCTTCTACGCCCCCGCCGACCTCACCGACCGCGTCATCGGTTCGGGGGGGCTTCCGACGACGTACTTCTCCGTCACGGTCGTGGGCTCCGATGGGAACAGCTACCCGCTCGGGCAGGTCCCCGCCGGGATCATCGCCACGAACTATCAGATCCACTACTACGCGCCGTTCTACAACTCGATGATCTATCACATCTTTGCCGGCTACAACGGCTCCGACGTCGGGCAGGCCGACGGCATCCCCGGGCTCCAGGTCCAGGGGTCGAGCAATCCCATCGCCGGCGACCCGGTGATGCCCGGCTGGATGCTCCAGCACTTCCAGGTCGTCTATCGGACCGCCTACTACTGCCCGTACTCCAACCCCACCGACCACCCCGGCTGCTACCACGCGATCAACGCGATTCTCGGGGAGCGGCTCGCGAAGCTCCAGAATGGGTCGCTGAGCAACGACCCCTCGGCGTACTACGGGGCGAACGGCGGGGGCGGCGAGACGATGCTCGAGTACTTCCCCGGTCAGCCGATGACCGGGACGGTCACGCTCCCGGACGGAACCCCCATCGCCAATGCCCGCGTGACGGTCTACGACGCCTGGGGCATCCCCCACATGACCACCCTCACGAGCTCGTCGGGGGTCTACTCGGTCCTCCTGCCCCCCGGGAACGACACGGTGAACGTCACGAGCGGGGTCCTGAACCGCCTCAACATGGCCGGCAGCACGACGCTGCTTTCGATCCGGGAGGTCGTGCCCGCGTCGCTCGGCTACAGTGCCCGGGCGCCGACGCTCGTCCGCCCGATCGTCCTTGGGCCGTCGACCGTCCAGGGGTTCGTCTACTGGAACGCCGCGAACAACTCCTCGTTCATCCAGCACATCGACCCGGTCGTGACCGGCGCCACCGTGCACCTCTGGAGCGGGGGGGGCATCGCCCGCACCGCGGTCACGGACGCGAGCGGGGCGTTCGTCCTCGCCGACCTCCCGGCGGGAAACTACAACATGAGCGTGGTCTACCAGGGGTCGAACTTCTCGCAGCCCCAGATCTTCCTGGGCGCAGGGAAGACCCAGAACGCCACCACGGGTCTCTCCCCGGGGCAGCTCTCGGGGAAGGTCTTCATTCCTTCCGGGGGTTTCGGAGCGCCGGGCGCCGTCGTCACCGTGTCGGGGGCCCTGGGGACGGTCGCCACGTACACCACGAACTCCTCGGGGACCTACGTCTTCTCGAACCTGGGGCCCGGGAACTACTCCGTCGCGGCGAGCCTCGCCGCGCAGGGCCTCGGCACGGTCGCGAGCGCGGTCAGTATCGCGAAAGCGGGCGAAAAGGTCCGCTTGAACCTCTCCCTGACCCCGGTGACCACGGTCGACCTCACCGTGCTCCTCGCAGGAAGTCCCCTCCCTGCCTACCCGGTACGGTTCATGCCCATCGGCCCGCTCCTCCCGCCCGTGACGACGCCGCGCACGAACGCGAGCGGGCCCGGCTCGGGGCCCGGCTCTCCGCCCGGACCGCCGACGCCTCCGGGGCCCGGTACCGCCTCCTCGGCCGGGAGCAACTCCACCGTCATTCTGACGGATGCCAACGGGGCCATCCACGCGACGCTCCCGTACGGCAACTACTCCATCTACGGACTCGGGCTCGCCGCGACCGGGCTCGTCACCGGGTTCGCCGCCGCCTACCTGCCACCGGGCCACCCCCTGATCGAGCTCGCCCCGCTCGAGGTGAGCACCGCGATCCGGCTCTCCGGGAACGCCGGAGTGGCCGGGCCGAACAACGCCGTCACGAAGGTCTACGCCTTCACCGAGCGCGGCGAGAGCGCCTCCACGCAGGCGAACGTCTCGGGCGCGTACGTCCTCTATCTCCCCGCGGGGAACTACAGCCTCCTGGCCCTACAGGTCCCGACGGGGAGCGCCACCGTCCCCCCGTTGAGCGCGCTCGCGAACGTGAGCCTCACCTACTCGACGGTCGTCAACCTCCCGCTCGCGAGCGGCGCGCCGATCCATCTGAGGGTCGGCACGGCGACCGCGACGAACGGACTCGGGTTCTTCCCGGCGGGCGGCGCCGTGGTGCACGTGGGCCTCTCCACCGGCTGGCAAGCCACGGCCGTCGCGGACGCGAACGGGAACGTGAGCTTCGCGGTGCCGAGCGTGCTGCCCGCCAGCGCCACCTACTGCCTGTCGGCGGAGTCGGTCGGGTTCCTTCCGACCTCCTCGTGCGGCTTCACCGCCCAGGAGCTGTCGGTCCAGTCCGTGCTCTCGCTCCGTCTCGCGCCGGTCGCGGTGAACCTGACCATCCTGGGCGTGGCGCCGGGCGCCAGGCTCACGGCCAACTTCACGGCCGTCTCCGCGACCGCGGTGACGGTGAACGCGACGGGGGGACCGACGTTCCTCTTCTCCGTCAACCCGGGCGTGTACCGCATCAGCGCCTGGGGTCCGACGAGCCCGGGACTGTGGCGCCCGGCCGCCCCCATCAACACCACGGTGCCTCTCGGCGCCCAGAACTTCGATGTGACGCTCCGGGTCTACCACCAGCTCGCCTCCCGCGGGCAACTGGTGCTTCCGACCGGCCTTGCGAACACTTCCGTGGTCCTCCACCTCCTCTCGGACCAGGGGAACTACACCGTCACCGGTGACGCGTTCGAGGGGAGCTTCCTCGCGCCTTCCGGGTCCTACACCGTCTACGCGTCGGGAACGGCCAACAATGCGTCCGGCGGGCCGTCGGAGACGGGCCGCGTCACCTACGCCACGTTGACCCGCGTCGCGATCAACGCGACCGGCTACGTTTCCCCGGCGGTCTCCCTGACGGGCCCGGCCGCGGTCCTCTCCGGGAACCTGACGCTGCCCTCGGGCGCGACGCTCAACGCGAGCGTCGTCTTCTCCCTCGTGAGCGCCGGCAACCTCTCGGTCCCCACGGTCGCGAGCGCCGGTCTCTTCCGGTCGGTGCTCCCCGCGAACACCTCGTTCGTTCCCGTCGTCAACACGACGCAGCTCGTGCCCGTGGGGAGCTCCACCCGCTACGAGGTCCTCACCACGGCACCCGGCGCCGTGTGTCGGACGGGGTACCCCAGCGGGACCTGCAACATCCCTCTCGTCGCGACGGTGCTCGAGACCGCCGTGACGGGGTCGGTCGCGCTCGCCGGTTTCCCCGGCGCTCTCAGCGGGAACATCGCGTTCGTGGGTCCGCTCCCCGGCACCGGCACCGCCGTTGTGCCGTTCTCGAATGGATCGTTCTCCACCCAGCTCGTCCCCGGGGTCTACGAGCTCTACGCGACCGCCGGCGGCGCCGGGGCTCCGCTCGCGAACCTGTCGCTGCTCACCGTCTCCCCCTCGTCCGGCGCTCCCGTGACCGTCTGGCTGCATGCGACCTGGACCGATACGCTCACCGTCGCGGCGCCCGTGGGCGCCCCCGTCGGCGCCGTCTCGGTGACCGTGACTGGCCCGGGCGGCGTCACCCTCTCCCTCCCCGGCGTCGCGCTCGGCGTGTCGACCATGGTGGCGCTCCCCACGGGTCTCTACACGCTGACCGCCTCCGCTCCGGGGTCGTCCTACGGTGTCCCCACGAACGCGACGGCCCGCGCGAGCGTGTACCTCGTCGCGGGGAATGCGGCGACGGTGCTCCAGCTCGCCTACCATCCCGCGGCCAACGTCCACGTCACCGTCCTCGCGCCGACGTCGATGACCGTCCCCGGCGGGGGAACGGCGGTGTTCAACTTCGTGGCCCGGAACGTGGGGAACCTTCCCGCGGTCGTCCACTTCGTCGGAAGCCCGGCGACCTGGAACTTCACGTTCCACCCGGCGAACGCCACGCTCGGCGTCCTGGCCCAGAACTCGACGGTCTCGGGGTGGGTCAGCGTCGTCGTCCCCGCCGGCACGCTCGCCACGCCGCCCACCGCGCAGATCCAGCCGTTCTTCGCGAACGACACGCTCGCGGGTCCGGGCGCCGGCTTCCAGGTCAACGTCGACCCGTTCCTGCGGTTCCTCGCCGGTTCAACCTCGGGGAGCGTCGTCGCGCCGACCTCGGGCACGGTCGACTTCTGGATGGTCAACCTGGGGAACGTCCCCGTCCAGGTCACGGTGACGGTCCAGAACGCGCTCGCGCTGGCCGCCCTCGGCTGGACGACCACTCTCGTCCGCGGCGCGACCCCCCTCTCGGGGAGTCTCAGCATCCCCGTCGAGAGCAACCAGACGTTCGGGGTCAAGCTGGTCGCGAGCGGCCCCGCGATCTATCCGTCGACCATCGACCTCGTCGCCACGGCGACCAACGGGAGCCTGAGCTCCACCGTCGACCTCGCGCTCAGCGTGCCGCGGGTCACCGTGTCCCTGAACTCGACGGGCATTGCGGTCACCGGGCCGAACCTCGGCGCGCCGAGCCCGTACCCCGACTGGCTCGTCCCGCTCCTGGCCTTCCTGCCGGCGATCGCGCTCCTGGTGGGTCTCGTGAGCTATCGCTGGTACCGCACGCGTCGCTGGGTCCGGCGCTAGGAGGAGACCCGTGCGCGTTCCCCTCCGGTCGACCCTTACCGCCCTGACCCTCCTCGTGGCGAGCCTCGTCGTTCCGCTCGGCGCGATGGGGGCGCCCGCGGCCACGGCCGCCGGCAACTATCCGCCGCTCGTCGCCACGCTCCACGGCCCGACCACGATCGGCACGTTGCTCTCCGCGAACTACACCGTGAACGTCTCGGGCGGACCGGCCGTCGCGCTCAATGGGACCGTCGTGGGCTCCTACACGTACAAAGCGACGTTCACGGCGCTCAACCGCACGGGGATCCTCTTCGGACCGGCGGCGCAAGGGGTCGTGCTCAACGGCTCGGCGATCCTCAAGCTGACGGCCGGGAACGTGACGGAGCCGGTCACGCTGGGCGTCCTCATCACGTCGACCTACCAGGGCGTGAACCAGACGATGAACGCGACGCTCCTCGTCAACGTCGTCCAGCCCTACGTCGTCTCGACCACCCTCGTCGTCGGGAGCGGCGCCGGCGTGAGCCGCTTCTACCTCGAGGTCGACCTGGACGGGTCGGCCGTGGGCCAGGTCCCGGTGCCGACGCTTTCCGCCGGGAGCTCCTACCCGTTGAGCTTCCGCTACGTCGACACGAACCTCGCGCCGGGATGGCACACCTTCTCGCTGAGCCTCGCGGCGCAGCACGGACTCATCACCTTCCCCGGCGGGATGCAGAGCTTCTCGGAGTCGTTCTACGTGAGCGGAGCGCCGACGGACTACACCTTCTGGTTCCTGACGGGCGCCGTCGCGTTCGTCGGGGCCATCGTTATATGGTCATTGCGGGTGGGCGCGCGCCGCCGCGGCAAGGCCAAGAAGTAGGCGGCCACTCCATGGCAGTCACCGACCTGAAATGCACCTCGTGCGGCCTCGCGCTCTCCGGCCGCGGCTCGACGCAGTTCCCCTGCCCGGACTGCGGGCAGGCGACCCTCGGCCGGGACGCGCGCTGCCGGGACCAGAGCGTCCTCTACCGCTGTCCCAACTGCGGGTTCGAAGGTCCGTAGGAGTCCGGTGGGCGAGGTAGCGGTCCTGTTCCGGCTGATGCCGCAGGGCGTCGAGACCGACCTCAAGGGCGTCGGCGAGAAGGTCCGCTCGAGCGTCCCCACCAACGTCATCATCCGCGGGATGCAGGTCAAGGACATCGCCTACGGGTTGAAGGCGCTCCTCGTCTCCGTCGTCATGCCCGACACCGGCGGGGTCCTCGAGCAGACCGAGGCGGCCCTCGCCAAGATCCCCCACGTCGAGTCCGTCGAGGTCATGGAAGAGGGGCTGCTCTAGCGGGCGGCCGCGCCCGTGGACCTGTTCACCCACGTCCTCATCGGCTACCTCCTCTCGGTCGGGCTCGTCGGCTTCCAGCCGCAGTACCTCGCCGCTGGCGCCCTCGCCGGTGGTCTCCCGGACGCGGACATCTTCTTCTTCCCCCTCGCGCGACGGTTCCCCATGCTGCGACACCATGGGATCACCCACTCGATCTTCGGGGTGACCGTCATCGCGGTCGTGGGCGGCGGACTCCTCGCGCCGCACCTCGCCCCCGGCAACCCCTGGCTCTACGTGCTCGTGATGGAGGCCGCGGGGCTCGGCCACATGCTCCAGGACGGGTTCACCCACTTCTCGGTCCCCCCGCTCCTCCCGTTCTCCGAGCGACGGCTGGAGCTGGACGCCGACCGCGCGATCAATTTCGTCACGCTCGTGGTCTCGGTGAGCGCATTCTACCTCCTCCTCGGGGTCGAGCGCAACCAGGTCCCGTTCCCCGTCTACGTGACGACCGTCTACGCGCTCATGGCGTTCTACGGGGCCTACTTCGCCCTCCGCCTCGGGGCGCGGCTCTGGATCGGTCGACGCCTGCCGAGGCTCGGGCCGTTCGAGGTTCCGATCCCCACCACGAGCCCGCTCACCTGGCTCCTCCTCTCCGAGCGGAAGGACGGAGGGCGCGTGCGGACGGTCTTCGCCGAATACACCCTCGGCCGCGGGATCGTCCGCGGCCCCTTTTCCGTGGACGTGCCGGCCGACTCCCCCCCGGGGCCGCCCCGGCCCGCCGCGACCGAGGGAGAGGCGCTCGCCGTGAGCTATCCGCTCGCCCGCGGCGCGAGCCGCGTCCTCGACGAGACCTACCACTTCGGCGAAGCGGTCGCGCGGCTCGAAGGCGGCTGGACCGTGCACTGGTACTCGCTCGAGTTCACCGCCTTCGGGCGCGCCGCGGGGGTCCGGGTCGACCTCGCGGCCACGGGGGAGACCCACGTGCGCCGGTCCTGGGCGACCCCCGGCTGGCGTCGGAGGGCCGCCGCATGAGCGGTAACACCCGCGTCGTCCCGATCGCGACCTCCAAGGCGGAGGCGCTCCGTCTCCTCGCGGAGCTGTCGGAGGCGCTGGCGGCGGAGGCCGGCGAGGAGAGCCGCGCCACGGTGACCGGGCTCGAGGAGGCGGTGCGGGCGGGCGACCTCCCCGGCGCCCTCTGGGTCGGGCCGAAGGACGAGGCCGTGGGCATGGCCTGGTGGGAGCCTCCGAGCGAGGTCGGCCGCCGGGCCGGGCTGTTCCTGGCGACGGGCTACCGGACGGAGGCGGCGCTGGACGGCCTCATCGAGGCGGTGGAGGCGATCCCCGACGGGCCGCTCCTCGAGGTCGCGGACCGGATCCCCGGCGTGCCGCCCTCGGTTCGGGCGCCGGTCCTGGCCGCCCGCGGATTCGTCCCCGTTTCCCGGATCGACCTCGCCTGGCCCGTCGGCCGGCCTCTCCTCGCCCCTTCCCCCCTCCCAGAGGGGACCGCGCGCGCCCTGCGACCGGACGACGAGGCTACGCTCGCGGCCCTCCTCGACCGGGCGTACGCCGACAACCCCATCGACCGGGCGCTGTTTCGGCAGCGGCGGGACGCCGTCGACGACGCCCGGGACGCCGCGCACCTCCTGCTCGCCGGCCAGCTCGGACCCTGGATCGCCTCCGCCTCTTTCGGCGCGGAGGTCGGAGGAGAGGTGGTCGGAGCCACGCTCGTGAACGACTACCGCGGGGCGCTCATCACCGAAGTGATGGTCGACCCCCGGCATCGACGACGCGGCCTCGCCCGGGGTCTCCTGCTCCGCTCGCTCGCGGAGCTGGTGCGGCTCGGAAGGGACGATATCCGCCTTGTGGTAACGCTGTCGAACGAGGGGGCCTACCGGCTGTACTCGTCGCTGGGATTCGCCCCTCTCCCCGCTACCCAGGGGTCGACCTGGCTCCACGCGGGCCGCCTCGGACTTCCCGGACCTCCCCCGGTAGGGGGATCGGCCCCTCCCACGGTCGCCTAGTTCGCCCCGGCCGGCCGAGACCACGGGCGCCGCGGAGGCTACTCGAAGGGGGTCCCGCATCGCGGGCAGTAGCGAGGCCCGAGCCCCGAACTTGCGCCCGGCGATTCATGCCCGCACTGGGCGCACGTCCCGGGCCGCCGACCCTCCAGGAACGCCATCAGTCGTTGGCCCCAGGCGCGCCAGGGCCCGGCCCACCACTCCCAGAGACCCGGTCCTTTCCCGGTCATGGAATGCCGCGAGGGCTATCGCCGACGGCGGGCGGCCGCGGCCGCCACCACGACCACGGCGCCGGCGGCCACGGCCACGAGGATCAGGAGCTCCGTCGAGCCGGTGAGTCCCCCGTCGCTCGACCCGCCCGAACCTCCGCCGGGCGACGGCGGCAGTTGATGCAGGACGATGCTGACGACCGTCCGGTTCCCCGCGGTGACGGTCGCGTTGGTCGTGAAATTGGTGAATCCAGCTAGGTAGGCCCTCACGGTGTAGATTCCCGGGGGGAGCGAGAGGTTGAACGCGCCCCCGCTCGTCGGCTGGGCCAGTCCGGCGACCTCGAGCGTCGCGGCGCTGGGAGACAGCCCCCCGGTGAGGTACCCCGGCCGTAGCGAGAATCCGATGACCTGTCCCTGGTCCGAGCCGGTCACGTTGAGGACCCCGTTTCCCGGGTCGGCCGCGTAGAGGGGGCCCGCCTCCACGGTGAAGGTGTAGGTCCCGTTGGGTTCCGCCACGGCGATCGAGGCCGCGGTGCCCGGGAAGCCCTGGCCGCCCACGGTCACGCTCCACGGGGCCCCCGTCGGAAGCCCCGTGGCACTGAACAGGAGCTGATAGACGACGCGGGTGAAGTTGACCCACAGCGTCGCGGCCGTGCCGCGGAGGAGAAGGGAGGACGAGTAGGGGTGGGTCATGTAGCCGGCCACCGGGTCCACCGACCACGCATAGGTACCGTTCGAGAGGTTGACGCTCACGGTCGGGTTCGTCGTGTGGAACGTCTGGGCGGCGAGGTGGAGCGTCCACGGGACCGACGTCGGGAGTCCCTGCTCGCGGACGGTGACCGGAAACGTCGCCGGTACGCCGAGCACGAGGTGAAGGTACTCTCCCGGCGTCAAGGTCACCGGCACCGTGTTCACGACCCCCGTCGCATTCGCGAGGACGAGGGAGTACGACCCCGGGGCGAGCGTGAGGACGCTGTCGCTCCCGAAGTACGGGTGCGACTCCCCTCCGACGGAAAGGGTACCCTGGGGGGTGAACGGGGTGCTGACGTTGAGGAGGGAGACGTTGGCCCGGTCGTAGAGCATGGCCAGCCCCCCCGACCCCGTCGATACGTCAGCCCCGAGGCTTCCATTGCCCGAGCCCAGGTGGGGTCGGACGATCACGTTCTGGATCTCTTCGGCGGTGTTGCCTCCGAAGTTGAACGCGTTGGAAGGCGCCTCGAGGTTGTGCCCGTTCCAGTACTCGAGCTGGAACTGCATCGAGCTGTTCCGGTCGGTCATCGTGGTCACGCCGCTTGGGCCGGTGTAGTCGAACTCGGCGTTGTAGAAGATCCCGATCGGGGTGTACTGGGTCCCGTCGACGACGAACCCCGCGTCCGTGAATCCCCGGGCGAAGCCGAAAGAGGCATTGTCATAGGTGACCCAACCGGCGCTGGGGTCGAAGTACTGGAACGTCACGTGGGGGGCTCCGTTGAAGTTCCCCGTCGTGACCCGCATGGTGACGTGCGAGGGGGTCCGCAGGGCCACGCAGTTCCCGGGATACCCGCCCGCGAGGCCCTGACAGGTCGGTTGGTCGGCGTAGAACTGGAAGGAGCCCGCGGTGTAGACGGAGCCGTTCCCGGAAACGGAGGCCGAATTGAGCTGGGCGGCGCTCATGTTCCAGATGTTATCGACGAAGAGAATGCTCTTCCCGATGGTGTCGACTTCGGCCACGTCCTGGATCCAGTAGGCGAAATCCCCCGAGACCGGGCTATGGAACTTGACGACGACGTTGAGCTGGAAGCTGATCGACCCGTGCCCGGCCGTGTTGCTCCCGTCGTTGGCGAGAAGGCGGGTGAGGTTGGCGTCCGCCCACCACTCCGGGGTGCTGTACGTGTAGCCCGTGTACCCGCCCCCCGACGGAGAGACCCCGTAGTCGGCGATCCCCATCGGAGCGGGCTCGGCCGTTCGGGTCGCGTACGGGTCAATCGACCCCGCCAGGGTGCCCCGGGGATGGACGAGTGTCGCCGGGGTCCAGAGGGTGCTCGCCGCCACAGGGGCACTCCGGGAGGGTGCCGGGATCGCTCCGAACCCCGCGACCGAGGGGGGAGCAGGGGCGTGATCCAGCGGACCCGGCACCACGGCGGTGATTACCCCGGTGGGGGCCAGAAGCACGAGCAAAAGCCCGAGGGCCGAAAGACGGTGGAGACACGGGCGACCGAGCAGGCTTCCCACGACTCGGCGCCGAGTTTACCGGAGATTATAGACCTGCGGCCCATCTGCGAACCGATGGAATGCCGTAGCCATCAAATTTGAGACGAAGAGGAGGCCAAGACTCCACGGGGGGACGACGCCGCCCGATTCAGGGACGAGGAGGCCGGCGATCGGTCCCAGGGGCCCTCCAAACGGGTGGAACCGAGTGGTTCCGGTAGGGTCGGGATCCCCCGCGTACCGTCAGCGTATCGGGCTCCCGTAGCGTATCTGTGGCGTATCTCCCCCGGGGGTATTTGAATCACGGAAGCCGCAAGGAGGGTCTGTATGTCCGCCGTCCGGGCCACCCGAGCTCGCCAGAGCGCGCCGACGCCGAACGAACCCTGGGACCAACCGAAGGTTCCCCTGCGCCCCCGTCCGCGGGCCACGATGGCGCTGCTGGCGCTGGCGGGGGTAGTGGCCTTCAGCTTGGCGTTGGGATACGGGACCTACTCGGGAGCGAGCGCCCTTTCCGGTAGCCATCCCTTCCTCCCGTTGGGCCATACCTACGCCCTTGGCCCGGGCGTTGCGGTGGTCCCTCTCGGGTCCAACGGGTCGGGGAACGGCTCGGATTCTGGCAACGGCACGGGAAACGGGACCGGCTCGGGAGGCGGGAACGGTACCGGCGAGAACAGCTCAGGTAACGGCACCGGCTCCGAAGGCGGCAACGGCACGGGCGGAAACAGCTCGGGCAATGGGACCGGCTCCGAAGGCGGTAACGGGACCGGCGGAAACAGCTCGGGCAACGGCACCGGATCCGAGGGCGGAAACGGCACCGGCGAGGATTCCTCCGGCAACGGCACGGGTTCCGAAGGTGGCAACGGCACGGGCGGTAACTCGTCCGGCAACGGCACAGGATCGGAAGGCGGGAACGGCACCGGAGGCAACTCTTCGGGCAACGGCACCGGCTCGGACGACTCTGGAGGCGGAACCGGATCGGGCGACGATGGTGGCGGCGGCTTCGGAGGCGGAGGGACCGGCTCGGGGAACGGCTCCGGGAACAGTTCGGGGAACTCGAGCGGCAACTCTTCTTCGGATTCCGGGTCGACGAACCCGAACGGCTCGGGTTCGAACGGTACCGGCTCTAACGGCAGCACCGGGTCGACCGACGGCTCCACCGGCTCCGGGGAAGACTCCGGAGGGTCGGGTTCCACCGGCGGGTCTTCGAACGGCTCGGAAGGTGGGAACGGTTCGAACCAGAGCGCCGGCTCCGACTCCCCTTCGGCACCCGGGGGAGGGGCCGAGACTCCGACGGGCGGCACCGCGTCGCCGACCAACCTCCTGAAGGGAGTCACGTCCCTCTCGATCGGCGATGGTGTGCTCATCGCGGTCGTCGCGCTGTTCGGGCTGGGCATCGCTGTGATGCTCTTCCAGGCCCGCCACGCGAAGCGGACCGCGGAGGGAGCGAAGACCGGGCGATCGTCCGCCACAGACCCGAGCGAGCCCTAGGAGCCCGACCATGGACGACACACTGACCTACGCCGGGGGGCCGGTCCCTCCACCCGCCCCAGGAGCTGGGACCTGGCCCCCCGGCAACCCTTTCCCCTTCGGGGTGGGGACGGTTATCAAGTCCCCGAGTCTCGACCTACCCGTGCGTTCACAACCACCGGTGAATCGCCGGCACGATCCGGCCCGCTCGGGGGCCGAGGCGGTCCGGGGGGTCGCGGCCGTGCTCGTGCTGGCCGCCCTCGCTGGCTTCGCGGCCCCCTCGTCCGTCGTGGGCGCCGGGACCCCCTCGGGGGCGACCCCGGCGCCGCTCGCCACGGCGCTGCTCTGCTCCGGCGACCCCACGTTCTCGATCCAGGCGTCGCCCTCGACCGGAGTCGCTCCCCTCAGCGTCACCTTCACGAGCACTCTCAGCGGCGGATGCCCCCCCTTCGACATCGAGTGGGAGTTCGGCGACGGGGCCGAGCTCTCCGGCGCCACCGTGACCCACGTCTTCCGAAGCGCAGGGTCGTTCCCGGTCCAGGCGCAGGCCATCGGCGTCAACGGGAGCGGCGCCGAGGCCTTCCTCACGGTCGTGGTCCAGGGCGGGAGCGGTCAACTGACCGTGGCGGACCAGGCGGCGCCGCCCAGTGGTACCGCGCCGTTCTCCACGACGCTTTGGGCCAACGTCACCGGCGGGAATCTCTCGAGCTCGTTCACCACCTCTTGGCGATTCGGGGACGGGGGGACGGGGTCGGGTTCGCCGGTGTCCCACACCTACCTCTATCCGGGGACCTTCACCGCGAGCGCCCTCGTGCGGGATAGCTCCGGCAATTCGGGCACCGGCAACCTCTCGATCCTCGTCAGTCCCGGCGGCACGCCGCCGGGTCCGAATCTCTCGCTCGACGCGTCACCGGAGGCTGGGGGAGCCCCGCTCGCTGTGACGATCCTCGCCGCCTCGAACGGGCTGGCGGCCCCCGACGCGCTCACGGTCTGCTTCGGCGATAGCTCCGTCTGCGCGACCGGCCCCGTGGGATGGAGCGGCAGCGTCCCGTTCGCGTTCCAGCACACCTACACGACCGCCGGCAACTTCACGGTGACCGGGACCCTCCAGAACACGACCGGGGCTGTCGTCGTCGGCGCGACCGTCGCGGTCAGCGTGACGACCGGGTCCGCCGTGGTCGTCGACGGCACGCTGCTTCCCGCCTCGGGTACCTCGCCGCTCACGGTGAGCTTTGTGGCCTCCATCAGCGGCGGCAGCGCTCCCTACACCGTCGAGTGGTCGTTTGGGGACGGGGCAGTCGGCTCCTCGATCCCCGGCACCCCGGTGGCCCACACCTACACTCGCCCGGGCACGTTCTTCCCGAGCGTGCTCGTGACGGACAGCGCCGGTCATGCGGCGAACCAGACGCTGGGGCCGGTGACGGTCGCCACCGGCACGAACTTCGCCGGCCTTCCCGCTAGTTACTTCGGCATTCCCACCGGGATCCTCGTCGGGCTTGCCCTCGGAGGCACGGCGATCGGCGGAATCCTGGTCGGGCGTTTCTCCCGACGCCGTCGCCAAACGGAGCTCCGACAGGAAGGGGAACAGCTCGTTCGCGAAATGGAGCAGGAGAGGTAGGCGCACCAGACCCTTCTCTGGTCTGCGCCAGGGAGGGCTCTGGAGGGGGTGGGGCGGACCCCTCGGCGCTCTCTTGGCCGCCCTCGCCCTGGCCGTGCCGGTGGGAGGAGCCCCGCTCCCTGGTTCGGCCCCGTTCCGCGTCAACGTGGGGTACTCTCCTTCGACCTCCGACCCGCTGCTGGTCACCTTCTTTGCGACGGTCGTGCCGGGGACTCCGACGCTCTTCAATTGGAGCTTCGGAGATGGCCAGTACTTCAATGGCTCCGGTCCCGGCTACTTCACCCCCGTCCACCATTACCCCGCCGCCGGCGGCTCGTTCCTCGTGACGGTGACGGTCCACGAAGGGACGTCCGTGAACGGGACCTCCCTTTCGATCACGCTCACCCCCGCGACGCTGACGGTCGCCCCGATGGCGTTGCCTGCCTCCGGCGCCGCCCCTCTCACGGTGACGTTCGAAGCGAACGTGGCCGGCGGCACGGGGACGTATCGCTCGCTCGTCTGGAGCTTCGGCAACGGCGACCAGGGCAGTGGGCTCGCCGTGCCGTACACCTTCGTGGCGCCTGGGCACTACGTGGTGGTCGTCAACGCCACGGATAGCTCGGGGACGTCTGTCCTCGGGCGCGTCTACGTGAACGTCAGCGGGTCGTCGCCGAGCCCGCCCCTCTCGTTCGGCGCGACCGATGGTCTCATGGTCGGGATCGGGGCGGCCCTCGGGGCGGGCGGCGGAGCATCGGCGATGTTCCTCTGGCACCGACGCGTCTTCCGACGGGCTGGAGCCCTGGGGAACGGAGTCGCAACGCCGCCGCTCGAGCTACCGGCGCGGGCGGACATCGGAGCGCCGAAAGCCCGCGTGACCGAGGAGCCCTCGCCGGTCGCCGCTGCGCCGGCCGCAGCGGCGGGGGCGCCGGCGTCTAAGCCACCGACGACGGAGGCGCTACGGATCTCCCAGCGCGTGGTACTCCACCTGGGCGTCCAGGGGGTCCTCGGGCCCCACGACGTCGCCTCCCTCGGCTTTACCCAGCCCGGGATCTCCAAGGCGCTCGGCATCCGACAGAACGCCCTGACGAACGTCCTTCGGCGACTGGTCGCCGCCGGCGTCATCGTCGAGGACGTGCGCCACGTGCAGGGCCAGCCCCGGCGGCTCAAGGTCTACCAGTTGACGCCACGGGGTGAGGCTCTCGCGCGAGAGTTGAGACACCCCCGCGTGCCCCGATCGCCGGAGTAGACGGGCCCCTTCGTCCGCGGCGTCGGAAAGCGGCCGCGTCGAGGCCCAGGAACTATTCCAGGCCTGTTGCCGGGGGGCACCGGGGACAACAGGAAGCCGGGGAGGGCTGGCAGCAGGCGCAACAGCGGCAGCACGACGCGCAGTCACAGCAGGCACATGCAAGGGGAAGGTTGGGCCCGCTCATGATTTCCAGCCGAGGGTCCGGAGGGGCTCGCGGGGTTTAAGGGCGGAAGTGGACGGTCAGAGGGGAACTTTCCGTTCGGAAAGTCGACTCGGCGCGTGCCCCTCGGGGGCGGGGAAGAGCATCGTCCCCTCGGTCGGGTCGCCGATCTCCGTCGCTTTTCCCCGAAGGAAGAGCCCACCGGTCCAGGCGATCGCGACGGCATCCAGCTCGTCGTGGGTGAGCCGGCGCTCCGCCACATCCCCGCGGAATCCGAATCGACGCAGGGCCCGCTGGAGCCGCGGGACTCCCTCGGACTTCCGGGGCCAGCCGAGCAGGTCCTGGGTCCCCCCGGGGTAGCCCTCGAACACCGGGAACTTCTCGGAAGCGAACGCCGCCTTGAGCCGAAGACCGCGCGCCGTCAGGAGCCGCATCGGGCCGAGGGTGAGGGGAAAGAAGCGGATGCCCAGTCGAAGGAGCTCGCGGTCGCACGCTCGCAGGTGGGGAGGGCCCGGTCGTTCGAGGCTCTCTCGACCCCGGGGGAGGGAGAGCGGCGCGTCAATGACGAGCACGTCGGGCCGGGCGGCGCGGACCTTTTCGAGGATCTCTTCGTCCGGCCCGAGGACCGTCGTGCGCACGAACTTGCCGCGGGTCAACAGACAGAAGCCCGTCGCCCTCCGGGGACTTCCCGCGAGGTCGAGACCCACCGACCGACCCCCGTCGGGTCGGCGAGGCCGGGTGGGGGTCAGAAGGGCCTACTTCCCACGGATGGCGGCCATGTTCCGCGTCACGTGGGCCTTGCGTTCCTCTTCGGTGAGGTCTCGCATGTGCACGACGACGCTGACCGTGCCGTTCAGTTCCACGCCGAGGGGGCTTCCCGGGATCCCGAGCGAGACCCGGTCGAGCCGGATGTCCATCTGCCCGTGTTTGTTGGCGAGCGCGCCGAGGAGGCCCGAGACGAACGCCTCGGTCTCCTGAGGAGTAGTGGGCGCCATGGTCCTCTCAGGGACGTCGAACGGGGCCGAGGGTTATACATCTTCGCTCGGCCAGGGGAGTGCTACGACGGCCTGCCCTGGGACGGGGTGCCGGCGAAGGCGAGAATGTCCCCGTGTCCGCGCACGAAGGCGGTGGGCGGCGTCCGCCGGAGGTCCACGAACTCGAGGTGGTCCCACGGAGATGCCCGCAGCGGCCGACCCGACGGCCACGTCCCCTCGAACAACAGGTGGAGGTCCCAGTGGGGGTCGTGACTCGAGGCTTCCCGGTCATACGTTTCGGAGATGACCCGGGGCCCCCGGAGCGCGAGAGGGTCCAGCTCCAGCTGCTCCCGCAAGATCGTCCTCGCGGCTTCCTCCGGACCCTCGAACAGCTGGAGATGCCGGGAGGGGAGCATCCACCCGGCGGCCGCGCTCTTCGCGCGCTCCGCAGGAAGGCCGCCGATTCGCTCCCAGTCCCGCGCCGGGTCGATCCGCCCCGCCAGGACGTCCACGGCGTCGGTCGAGGATCGCAGCAGCAGGAACACGGAGATGCAGAAACCGTCGTCCGGGAGCTGCGAGTAAGCGCGGGAGCCGGCCGGGGCATCGGAGCGGAAACGGCAGAAGCGCGGAGGGGATTCCGCCGGCATCGTCGTCCTCCCTCGAAGCGGGAGGGCTCTTACCTTCGACGGGGTCGCAACCGCATCCGTCGCTCGATGGTCCTGTCCAGCCAGAAGCGCATTTCGCTCGTCGACTCGAACCCGAGGCGCGCGTAGACCCCGCGGCCCATGTCGGAGGCGTGGAGCGTAACGCGGGGATAACCGCGACGCCGCGCCTCGGCGAGGAGTCGACGCACGATGCGGGTGGCGAGGCCACGGCCCCGGTGGTCCGGGCGCGTATACATCGACATGATGTACGGCGTCCGAGTCTTCGGCATCAGGATCCGCGGCTGCGAAGGTTGGAACCAGACGCACCCGCTCGCCACCGCTTGGTCCCCCCTCTCCGCGACCACCGCGACCACCTCCCGGTGGACCAGGAGCGGGCGGACCCAGCGCCGATACTGCCGTCCGTGGAGCGTGAGCAAACGAGGCGGTGTCCGGCGGATCTCGGCGAACATCGCGATCCGGTGCTGCGTCAGCGTGGGCAGGTCGCGCACCGTGGCCGCGCGCAGGCGGTACCCGCGGGACGCCGGTCGATCGGGCATGGCCGGAGTACGAGGCCGGAAAGATAACCGTGACCCGAGCTAGGCCGTCGGGACGTTGCGCTCGAGGCAGAACGACATCACGACCCCCGCGAATCGGGCGGGCTCCGTGAACGGGAGAAGGTGCCCCGCCCCCGGCAAGCGGAGCCGCGTGGCGTTGGTCAGGTGCTCCGTGAGCTCCGCGGCGGCCTGCTGGAGAAAGACCGGCTCGAGCTCTCCTCCCACGATCAGCGTCGGCGGAAGGAAATCGCGGAGGCCCGTCCGTACGCGCCACGCGTCGGCCCGATGGAACTCGGCGAGCCAGGTCGGGGACCGCTGCGCCATCTCGGCCGTCAGCTCGGGGACGGGGGTGTCGACCGACTCTCCGAAGACCGAGAGCCACTCGCGCGTCGCCTCCTCGGCCGACCCCTTCTCGAGGGCCCGGGCGAGCGCAGCAAACCGGCCACGGAGCGGCCGACCGGTCGGGGTGGATCGGTCGCGCTCCAGTTCCACCAGCGGAGCGTGCAAGAGGAGGCTGCGGAACAGGTCCGGTCGGGCTTCGGCGAGCCCGAGAGCGGCGCCCGAAGCAAACGTGGAGGCGAGGAGGTGGACCGGGTAGACGTCGCCGCGCACGAGCTCTTCGGCGAGCAGGAAGGGGAGGTCGGCGCCCCCGCTCGACCGACGGGCCGCGACCTTCCCCAGGTCCACCTCCAGGAGCTCGAAGGCGTTCGCGAGGAGCGGCCGCACCCTCCTCCACTCCGCCCCGCCGGTGAGGAGGTCTCCGAGGAGGACGAGCGGGTCCCGAATGACCACCTCTTCCACGATTATCCCCCCGTCGCTGGGCCGAGGAACGGGCGAGTCGGCGGAGCAGTTAACGGGGAAGGTGCGGGCCGAGGTTTTTGACCCCCCCGGTCTAGCCCCCCTCGTGGACGCGACAGAGCCTTCCTCCTCTCCCCCTCCGACGATCGCGATCGGGGAACTGCGACGGCACGCCCTTTCCGAGGACCCCGCGGTCCGGCGCAACGTGGCCGACCGGCTGCGCCGCCTGATGGAGGAGGACTTTGAGACCGTCTTTGACGCCACGCAGGAATGGGCGCTCGACCCCGACGACCGCCTGCGGGAGGTGGCGGCGCTCGCCTGCCGCCATACGGCGAGCGTGACCGACGAGGTCCGGACGCGGCGGCTCATCGGCCGCCTCGAGCTGTTCCTCGGCGACCGCAGCCCGCGCGTCGCGACGATCGCGACGCAGGACGTGATCCCGTATCTTCTGGGGCTTCACCCCTCGATCGTCGGCGGATGGGTCCGCACGTGGACGGCCAACGCCGAGGAGGGGATCCGTGCGGACCTCGCGCGGGTGCTCGGGGCCGTGGCGCCGCGCTTCCCGACGGAAGCGGTCGAGGGGCTGGCGGAGCTGGCCGTCGACCCGAGGCCCCGGGTCCGCGACGCCGTCGTGACCACCCTCACCGAGCTCATGCGCAAGAATCCCAAGATGGCGAGCTATCTGCGCGCGCGCTTCGGGACCTTGCTCGACGGGGCGTCCGTCGAGCCGCCCGCCGGAAACGATTAGCCTTCCCGCCGCTCCGTTCCGGGGGGGTCGGGGACCGCGACGAGCGCCGCTGCCGGCTTCGCTCGCGGGACCGCCGGGCGCGCCACGGTCGCCCTGATCGCGCTCCGGGTGGCGTATGCGTACAACTGGTTCGACCTGGGGCCCGGACTCACCGGGGTCTCGGCCACCTTCGGCGTCGGACCGGCCGAGTGGGGGGTCCTCCTCGCCGGTTTCCTGGTCGGCGCCGGTGCGATCCAGGTCCCGGCCGGGATCCTCGCCCGTCGGTGGGGGCCCCGACGCGTCACGCTGTGGGGCGCGCTGTTGCTCGGCGCGGGCGCGCTCGCCTCCTCCCTCGCGCCCAGCTTCGAGGTGTTGGTCGCCCTGCGCGCCGTCGCCGGAGCCGGCGCGGCGCTCTTCTTCTCCCCGGCGATCGGCCTCGTCGCCAGCCTCCAGCCGGAGGGCCGGCGCGGTGTCGCCGTCGGGACGTTCAGCTCGGCGTTCAGCGCGGGGGCAGCGCTCGGGGTCTTTGTGACGGCGCTCCTCATTCCCTCGATCGGGTGGCGCGGAGGCCTCGCCGTGGGGGGTCTCCTTCTCCTGACGCTCCTTCTGGTGGCGGTCCCCCTCGTGCCTCGAACGGCCGAGGACGAGGTACGCGCCGTCCCGCGGGGCGTTCCGGCGGCGCTCCGCTCACGGGCGGTGTGGGGGATCGGGCTCGCCTTCATCGGTCTCGAGGGGGCCTCCCTCTCGGCCGGCCAGTATTTCGTCCCTTACGCCCAGGTCGTGCTGGGCTGGGGTCCAGCCCTCGCCGGTGGGGTGGCGTCACTGTTCGTCTTCCCGAGCCTTTTCGGCGGCCCGGTCGGGGGGGCGCTCACCGAGCGCTACACGAACCGGCGGACGCAGATGGTCGTGGCCACGGCGCTCAGCGGTGGTCTCCTCCTGGCCGTGCCCTTCGTAGGGTTGGACGTCGTCGCCGTGCTCGCCGTGGTCTTCTCCCTCACCTATGGGGCGATCTACGCCATGATGTACGTCCTTGCGCCGTACCTTCCGGAGATCCCCCGAGCGGAGGTCCCGCTCGCCATCGGGACCTTCAACTCGATCCAGATCGTGGGGGGAGCCCCCGTCACGTACCTCTTCGCGATCATCGTCGCGGGGAGCTCGTATGCCCTCGCCTGGGTCGCCTTGGGCCTCCTGACTGTCGTTCCCCTCGCGCTCCTGAGCTGGGTCCCGGTGACCGGGGTCCTGCCGGCGACCGACGGAGCGTCCCGCTAGCGCCCCGCCATTCTGCGTGGGGCTCCCGCGGAGGCGCCGCCGAGGAACCAGCGGAGCCGGCTCCACACGCGGCGAAGGGAGACCGATCCCCTCCTCCCCCTCCGCTCCCCCCGGGCGGCGGCGAGCCGGCGGTCGTGGCCCTCGGGACCAAACTCCGACCCGAAGTACTGCTCGATCTCCGCGTTCAACGTCGCGACCTGCACAGTGGCCCACGGTCCGATTCCGAACGGAGTGGCGGCGTCCATGGAGGGGGTAACGCCCGCCGAGGGAGGCGGATGCTACCGTCGTGGCGAGCCGTCGAACGACGGCTCAACCCGTAAGACCCACCACCCGCTCCCCCCAGCGATGTCGCTCTGGGAGATCTCCCTGCGGGCCCGTTACGACCACCCGTTCATTCAGTTGAGCGCGAAATACCCCGAGACGCCCATCTCAATGTGGTGCGTCTGGAACCGGGAGCTCCTCCAAGTACCGACACGGGAGCCAACCACGCTCGACGGCATCGAGCGCGGCATTCGGGCGGCCGGTCGCGTGGTCGATGAGTGGGTCGACAGCCGCACGGGACGCACGTTCCTTCTCGAGTGCACCTGTGGGCACTACGAGAGCATCTGGACGATCGCCGAAGAGAACGAGTGCATCGAGTCTCCGCCCTCCGTGTTCCAGGACAGGTGGGGATATTTCCGGATCTTGAGCCTCGACGACCGCCGGACGCGGGACGTCTTCCGAGACCTGACCGGTCGAGGCACGACGGAGCTGCTGAAGAAACGGGAGCTTCCCCTGAGCGCCCTCCCCACCTCGATCTGGGTGCAGAGCCTGTTCGCCGACCTGACCGGCCGCCAAACGGATTCGATCCTCGCCGCGCACCGCTCCGGCTACTATTCCTCCCCCCGCCGGACGACGACCGAGATCCTCTCCCGGGGGGCCGGGGTGAGTCGCTCGACGTTTGAGGAACACCTGCGGAAAGCCGAGAACCGGGTCCTGGACGCGGTGCTTCCGTACCTGCGGATGTACGCCGACTCCGAGCCGTCGCCCGAGGTGATGCCGACGCCGGGACCGCCGGGACCTCCCGCAGGCCCGGCCCCGGTCGTCGGGGCCGCACGTCGCGGGAGCGCGGGATGACGCTCGCCTACGTGGGAATCCGTGTCCGCGACCTCGACCGTTCGCTCCGCTTCTATCTCGAGGGACTGGGCCTCGTGGAGCGCGGTCGAGGGCAGATGAGTCACGGCGGCCTCTTCGTGGGGCTCGAGGACCCGGTCTCGCACCAGCAGCTGGAACTGAACTGGTACCCACCGGAATCCCCCTACGCGACGCCGTACACCCCGGGGGAGGGCCTCGACCACCTCGGCCTCGAAGTCGCCGATGCGGACGAGACGGTGGCCCGGTTGCTCACCTTGGGGGCGACTCCGGCGATCCCCGCATGGTCGGAGGGTACGCGGTACCGTATCGGCTTCGTCCAGGACCCGGACGGGAACTGGATCGAGGTCCAGAGTAGACCTGCGTCGCCGAATGCGGCGTAGACCCGGACGCTCGGGCGTGCCCGGGGAAGCGCCGGATTCCCCCGCGTCGACCCCCGGGGTTAGAGACGGCGGCCGCGGTCCACAGGACGGTCCCCACTCTGTCGGCGACGGTCATTGAGGCGCGAGAAGCCCGCCCTCCGAATCGAGTGAGAGCCCGACGGTCCGTTGGTGGCCGCCGTCCTACCGTGACCGGAGTTCCCCGGGAACAAGAGGGGCTCGTCAATCCGGGTTGACGACCCGGGCTCCTACCGGACGCCCCGGACCGTCCCGTCGGGGTCCAGGTCGATCGAGCGGGCGGCCGGGGTGCTGGGAAGGCCCGGCATGAGGGAGATGCGCCCGGATTGGACGACGGTGAACGCCGCCCCGGCGGAGCGGGTCACCCGGTTGACGTGGAGGGTGAAGTGACGCGGCCGCCCCAGCTGATGGGGGTCGTCCGACAGCGAGAGCTGGGTCTTTGCGATGCAGACCGGCCCGCCCGCCTCCTCCCAGCGGTCGAGCTCCCCGAGGTCGGCCTCGGCGCTCGGCAGCCACTCGACGCCGTCCCCACCGTAGACCTCCCGCACGACCCGGTCCACCGCGTCGACGATCGAAGTGCCCGGCGTGTAGAGCGGGCGGCTGCGCTGGCCTCGGGCGGCCAGCTCGACGACACGATTCGCGAGCTCTTCCGTCCCGGCCCCGCCGCGACCGTAGCCATCGGAGACCTCGATCGGGACCCCGAGCGCCAGGGCGAATTCGCGGACGGCCGCGAGCTCCTCGGGCTGGTCGTCCGGGAACTTGTTGAGGGCGATCACCGTGGGGAGTCCGAAACGGCGCACGTTCTCGACGTGCTTTTCCAGGTTGGCGAGCCCCGCACGGAGGTGGGCCAGGCGGTCGCCCGCCCCCTCGGCGGTCTCTCCTCCGTGGTAGCGGAGGGCACGAACGGTGGCGACGAGGACCGCCGCGTCGGCCGCCAGGTCGGCGTAGGGGGCGACCAGGTCGACGAACTTCTCGCACCCGAGGTCGCTTCCGAACCCGACCTCCACGAGGGCATACTCGCTCGAGTAGAGGCCGAGCTCGATCGAGAGACGGCTCGCCGTGCCGTGAGCAATGTTGCCGAACGGCCCGCCGTGGACCAGCGCCGGGGTCCCCTCGGCGGTCTGGACGAGGTTCGGCTCGAGCGCATCGCGCAGCAGCGCGGCCGCGGCGCCGGTCGCGCCGATATCCTCGGCGCGGACGGGACGACCGTCCCGGCGCTCCCCGAGGAGGATCCGGCCGAGGCGCTGGCGGAGGTCCGCGTAGTCCCGGGCGAGTCCGAGGACCGCCATCACCTCGCTGGCGGCGGTGATCACGAAGCTCGAATCCCGGGCGACGCTCCCCTTGGCCCCGTCGACGCCGATGCGGACCTGGCGCAGGGGCCGGTCCTCCGTATCGAGGGTACGGGGCCAGCGGATCTTCGTCGGGTCGATATCGAGAGCGTTGCCGTGGGTGAGGTGGTTGTCGAGCATCGCCGCGATGAGATTGTGCGCGTGCCCCACGGCGTCGATGTCTCCGGTGAGTCCGAGGTTGATGGCGACGGCAGGTTCGACGAGCGCGCGGCCGGCGCCCGCCGCACCGCCCTTGATCCCGAAGACGGGTCCGAGGGACGGCTGGCGCAGGCAGACGACGGCCCGCCGGCCGACGCGCGACAGCCCCTCGGCGAGACCGATGGCCGTGACGGTCTTCCCCTCGCCGTGCGGCGTCGGGGTCATGGCGGTGACGAGCACCAGCCTCCCCCGCCGCTCTGGACGAACGCGTTCCCGCACCGCGCGCACGGGGACCTTGAGCACGTCGGCGCGTCGGGGGATCCGGTCCGACTTTGCGAGGTCGAGGAGGTCCGCGATCTCGGAGATGGGTCGCGTCGTCATGCCGTCACAAGCGCCCCGATCGGCTCGAGGCGGAGTTGGACCGGCACGCCGGCGCGCTCAAAAAGAACCCCCACCGGGCACGTCCGGACCGTCAGTCGGAGCGCGGTCTCGGCCTCCTCGGGAGTCGCGGAAGACCGCAGGCGAAGGGTGCCGTCCACACGCTCGATGGTCGGCGCCCGCGGGCCGCGGTGACCGACCATATCGAGTTCCATCGATTCGATCTGGATGCGACGGCGCCGCGCCACGAGCGGAAAGATCGTGAGCACGCAGGCCGCGAACGACAGCAGCGCGAGCTCGAGACCCGATGTTCCCGCGTCCTCGCCGCCTTCGCTCTCCGGAAGGTCGACCACCACCCGGTGGCCGCGTCCGTCGTTCAGCTCGATGCGGCTCTTCCCTTGCCAGAGGGCGTGCGCCTCCATGCCCCGGCCTCGGGCGCAGTGCTCTTGAGCCTTGGGTCAACCGCGATTGACCGGGGGGTTATCGCATTCCCGCCGCATGCTCCCCTGCCTGAGGGGCAGCCATGGCGACCGAAGCGAAGCGTCTCCGTCCCGTCTCCGATGAGTCCGACCTCCTCCACGACATCCGACTTGAGATGCGGGCCATGGAGGAAGACCTGGGGTTCGTGCGCAGCCGCCTCCGGTCGATGTTCGACCCTTGGGCGGAAAGCCACGGTCCCTCCGCGCGCTCCCGGGATCTCGCCCTCGCCCCCGTCGACCTGGCGGACCTCGGCACGGCCTACGAGGCCCGGTTCGACCTTCCAGGCATCTCCAAAGACCGAGTCTCGGTCAAAGTGGTCGGGCAGCGGGTGGAAGTGCGCGGAGAGGTGCCGGATGAGAAGGCGGCGTCCCCGCGCGCGTTCGTGCTGCGCGAACGCGCGCACCGCGGCTTCGAGCGGACGCTGGAGCTCCCCCAGCCGGTGATCGCCACGGAGGTCGCGGCGAAGTTCGAGGCCGGGGTGTTGACCTTGACCATCCCCAAGACCCGGCAGGCCGCGGAGCACCGGATCGCCGTCACCTAGCGCACGGCCGTCCCGAGGAGTTATGGTCCCCGGGAGGCTCGGAACCGGGGATGCCCTCGGCGTCGCGATTGACGGTCCTCGACGGAGAGTCGAGCGTCGGGGGGACGAAGATCCTTCTGGACACCGGGTCGGCCGGGCTCCTGCTCGACTTCGGGACGAACTACAAACGGATGGGCCAGTACTACGAGGAGTTCCTCCACCCTCGGCCGGCCCGCGGGATCACTGACCTCCTCGCGGTGGGGCTGCTTCCCGAGCGGCGCGGGCTTTACCGCCCGGATCTGCTGCCGACGACCGACTTCCCTCGCGGAGACGCCGATTTCCCCGGCGAAGCCCCTGCCGCGGTCCTGTTGACCCACGCCCACCTCGACCACTGCGGTGCGCTCGCGTTCCTGGATCCCACGATCCCGATCTACGCCACCCCGGCGTCGGTGGCCACGCTTCGCGCGGTGCAGGAGTCCGGCAAGTCGGATGTCACGACCGAGTTCGCCTACTACACCCCGAGGGTGGACCGGGGCGACGGCCTCCTTGCGACCGAGCGCAAGGGCCCCCGCTCTCGACGCGCGTTCCACCTTTTCGGGGAATTCACGAGCGGCCTCGTCGAGGCGCTGCGGGCGCCCCCGGCTCGGCACGGCGAGTTTGAGGGGCCGGACCCCGCGAGCGCGGCGGGGGACCCGGTGACCCGGGCGTTCCGGATCGAGAGCTTCCCGGTGGACCACTCGCTGCTCGGCTCGGCGGCGTTCGTCCTGGACGTGGACGGGGCCCGCGTCGCCTACACGGGCGACGTCCGCTTCCACGGGGCGCGGGGGAGGGAGACGGAGGCGTTCCTCCGCGCGATGGAGCTCCGCCACCCCGATGTCCTTCTGGTGGAGGGCACGCGATTGCGGCGGAGCGACGCCGACCACCTTCCCCCGCAGACCAGTGAGGCGGAGGTACGGGCGAATGCGACAGCCAAGGTCCGCGAGTACGGGGGCCGGCTGGTGATCGCCGACTTCGGCCCCCGGAACATCGAGCGGTTGACGACGTTCCGCGAAGTCGCCCGGGAGAGCGACCGGCAGCTCGTCGTGACCGCGAAGGACGCCTATCTCCTCCATCTGCTGCGGCACGTAGACCCCAGTGTCCCGGTCGACTTCGGGCCGGGGGGAATGCGGATATGGAAGGAGCCGAGCGTCCGCCAGCCGCTGGCCTGGCAGGAGCGTATCGAGGCGGCGTACCCCGATGCCTCGATGGACGCCGCCGAGATCATCGCGGCCCCGGGGCGCGTCGTGCTCTGCTTCAGCTTCTTTGATGCGAACGACCTGGTCGACCTCCGCCGCGCCACGACCGGTGGGCTGTGGCTCTACTCCTCGAGCGAGGCCCACGGGGAAGAGCAGGAGTTCGACTTCGTGCGGCTCCAGGCATGGATCGCCTGGGCCGGGCTCCACCAGGTCGGGTTCCGGGTCGACCCGGCCGACGGGCGGCCGCAGTTCGAACCGGGGTACCACGCCTCGGGACATGCGACCGAATCCGAGCTCATCGACCTTGTGCGACGCGCCCAGGCCCGCGTCATCGTCCCCGTCCACTCGGAGACGCCGGGGCGTTACCAGAAGATCCTCGGACCGGAAGGGGCGAAAGTACGTCTCCTTCGGGCCGGGGAGCCCCTCGAGCTCTAGGCGCGAGCTCCCCGGCCCCGTTCAGTGTCGTGAGACTGATGCACCGGGTCCCTCCTGTCGGACTCCATGTTCGGAATCCGCCGGCGCATCAGTCCCGCTGAATCCCACCTCGGGCCCGTCATTAAGCGCCTCGTCAATTGCACTTGACGAAGGGCTCCAGCCCAGGGTCAGAGGGATTCGCTCACGCCGGCGAGGAGGTCGTGGCGGGTCACGATCCCGACCACCTGACCGGCGGCCACCACGGGGAGCCGGTTGATCTTGTTCGAGATGAGGAGTCCGATCGCCTCGTCCAGCGGGGTGTCCGCGCCGACGGAGATGGCGGGCCGGCTCATCGCCTCGCGAACGCGAGCGCGGTCCAAGACCCGCCGGGCCGCCGCCGCGATCTCGGAGGTCTCCCCGGTCCGCTCGTCGAGCAGGAGGTCAAAGAGCCCGCGCGGCACCGTGAGGCCCGCCCTTGCGTTGAGGAGCCGGACGATGTCCTTCTGGCTCACGACGCCCACCAGCCGCGCGTTCGGCCCCAGCACCGGGAGCCCCGAGACCCGGGCGGTGACCATGCGCCGCGCCGCCTCTTCGAGGGAATCGCTCGCCCCGACCGTCACGACCTTGCGGGTCATGACGTCGCGCACGTGGAAGGCATAGAATCCGAGGCTGCGGTCGGGTCCGTCCGGGCCCTCCGTGGTCCGAGACGAGCGGGCGGACGCGGTCCGGGCCCGGCGACCGGGCGCGCGCGTTGAGGGGGACACAGCAGTACCGCGCAATCGAGATGCCGGGAAAGATAACTCCTCCCCCTGTCGGCGGGGTCGGTTAGGCCGGCGGGCGCCCCGCGGCCTTCCGCATCGCCTCGACCCCCTGTTCGGACGTCAGGAGGACGGTGGTGCGCATGTCCTTGACATGGCCGTCTGCGATCACCGCGAGAAGCGCGCTCGTCATGACCGTCTCGTTCGGAGCTTCCGCGATGAGGAGGCTATCGTAGTCTCCGAAGCAAAGGTAGTGGCTGAGGAGCTTCCCCCCCATCCGTTGAAACAGCTCGGCGAACGCTCGGGTCCGGTCCTGTGGATTTCGGACGAGCGAGTTCCAGCCTTCCGAAGTGTACGTGAATTGGGTCATGAAGAGCGGCATCGACCCGTGTTAAGGACTATCACGGCGCCCTATTAGCCCTCTCCCCCGCCCCGCCGCCCTCCCGCGCGCCAGCGTCGTCGCGACAGGGCGGGAGGTCCCGAGCGACCGCGGCCGTCGCCTCGCTGAAAGGCCCGCGTCCCCGGGAGGCGGAATCCGCTGTCCCTCGGGGTGGGCAAGGTTTCTAATCGACCGAAGGATGATTTCCATCGTCACCGAGGAGCACGACGGATGCGAATCCTAGTCGCAGACGATGACGAGATCTTCCGCGTGGAGTTGGCCGCGCTCCTCTCGGACGAGGGCCACGAGGTGCTAGCCGTCCCTTCGGCGGACGCCGCCGTGACGGCCCTCCGCGCTCGCTGGTACGACGTGCTCCTGACGGACCTGAGGATGCCCCGCAAGTCGGGCACGGTCCTCCTCGACGAGGTGTCGTCCCGCTGGCCGGGGGTCCGCTCCGTGATCTTGACAGGCCAGCCCTCCGAGATCGCCATCGCCAGCAGCCTCCGCCACCGCGCGTTCAATGTCATCGGAAAGCCGTTCCAGGTCGACCAGGTATTGTGGGTCCTTCGGCTGGTGGAGGAGGACCTCGCGCTCGGACTCAAGGTCGCGCCACCGTGGGACGCCTCTCGGGTGCCAAAGTCGTGGCAAGACGCTCCCAGCGCGGAGACCGAGTTCTGGGGCGATCCGGTCGATGACTGGACGGACGGCGCCTCGCGGCGATTCGACCTCTCCGACGGCGGCCGGTCCTCGACGAGCGAGACGAGTTACCCGGACAGAGCGTCGAAGGCCGCGGTGTTGCACTTTGGGTGGTCGGATTCCGCGCTGCCGGAGCCGGCCGCACTGGTCAGCCTCGCGAGGAGCGTCGGAGTTCGCCTTGGCGAGACGGCGCCCGTGCTCGCGATCGCGGACCGCCGGCTGTTCACGACGCCGGACCTCCTGGCCCTCTGGCAGGCCCTCCGGGGTGGGAAGGTGCCGGCGGGGTTGCACGGGGCCCAGGGCCCCCAGCGTCGCGAGATCCTTCGGCGGCTTGAGGGCCGTGAGCTCGAGCTCAGGGCCCTTTCGGGAGAGGCGGAGGCCCAGGGAGTCCCGGGTCGAACCCGCTTGTACCTCGAGCATCTCGTGGTGGCCGGTCTGGTGGAGCTGGTGGGCACCCGCTATCGCCTCACTCCGCCCGGGGAGGAGGTCGTGGAGCTCCTCGACCACGTGGAGGCGAACGACGGCCGCCTTCCAGAGCGCCGCTGGCTCTACTCGGAAGGGCCCTACCGCGGAGGGCCGCCGGGCGGGAGTTGATAAGCCCCCCGACCTCCCGGTGCCGAGCCGATGACCGACCGGACACCGGAGCAGTTCCTCGAGACTCTCGAACAACAGCTCCTCGACCTCGCCCGCGAAACCCAGCAGGCGGAGTGGGTCTACGCCACATTCATCACCCCCGAGACCGAAACGCTCTCGGCGCGCGCTTCCGCGCGCTACATCCAGGCGACCGTGCGGGCGGTCCAGGAGGGAAGGACCTTTGAATCGCACCCCCTTTCTGAGATGGCCGCGCGCAAGCTTCAGCTGCTGAAGCTGTCCCTTCCGCTGATCGCCCCCTCCGACCCCCGGACGGCCGAGGAGCTGACCACCCTCGTCGCGTCGATGACCGGGGTGTACGGGCGCGGCAGCTACACGCCAACGGGGGAATCCGCCCCGCTCGACTTGCAGGGGCTGAGCCGACTCCTCGCGGAACGGCGGGACCCGAAGCTGCTCCTCGACGTCTGGGCGGGGTGGCATGCCATCGGACGGTCGATGCGACAGCCGTTCGCACGCTACGTCGAGTTGTCGAATCAGGGCTCGCGGGAGCTCGGGTTCGACGACACCGGAGCGATGTGGCGGTCGAAGTACGACATGGGAGCCGAGGCGTTTGCCCGCGAGGTCGAGCGCCTTTGGGAGCAGGTCCGGCCCCTCTATGTCGCCCTACACGCCTACGTGCGCCGCCGCCTCGGGGAGGAACTCGGGCCCGAGCTCGTGCCACCTCGCGGGCCGATCCCCGCCCATCTCCTCGGGAACATGTGGGCCCAGAGCTGGGAGTATCTGCTCCCCCGACTGCTGCCCGAGGGGGACGGGGCCGCCGTCGACCTCACCGCGGCCCTGCACGCGAAGGGGGTCGATCCCGTAGGGATGGTCCGCTTCGGCGAGGGATTCTTCGTCTCCCTGGGCCTTCCCGCGCTTCCCGCCACCTTCTGGCAGCGCTCGATGTTCACCAAACCCCGGGACCGGGACGTCGTCTGCCATGCCAGCGCCTGGGACCTTGACTTCGTGGAGGACCTGCGGATCAAGATGTGCATCGAGACGACCGGCGAGGACTTTCAGACGATCCACCACGAGCTCGGTCACAACTACTACCAACGGGCGTACGCCCACCAGCCGTACCTCTTCCGAGATGGGGCGCACGACGGCTTTCACGAGGCGATCGGCGACGCCATCGCCCTCTCGGTGACTCCCGAGTACCTCGCCCGCGTCGGGCTCGTGGAGCGTCCCCCGGGGGCGGAAGCCGACCTTCGCCTGCTCCTCTCGACCGCGCTGGAGAAGATCGCCTTCCTTCCGTTCGGCCTCCTCATCGACCAGTGGCGTTGGAAGGTGTTCGCGGGGGAGATCCCTCCGTCCGAGTACAATCGAACCTGGTGGGAGCTGCGACAAGCCTATCAGGGGGTCGCCCCGCCCGTCCCCCGCGGGGAGGAGGAGTTCGACCCCGGAGCCAAATTCCACGTCCCGGCGAACGTGCCGTACATGCGCTACTTTCTCGCGCACATCCTCCAGTTCCAGTTCCATCGGGCCCTCGTACGCGAGGTGGGCGGCTCCCTTCCGCTCCACCGAACGTCGATCTACGGTTCTCGGGCGGCGGGGGACCGGCTCCGGACGATGCTCGAGATGGGCCAGAGCCGCCCCTGGCCGGACGCTCTCGCGGTGGCCACGGGCGAGCGCCGGATGGACGCGAGCGCCCTGCTGGAGTACTTCGCGCCGCTACAGAAGTGGCTCGACGATGAGAACCGAGGCCACCCGACCGGCTGGTAAGCTGACGGGCTACCGCGGACCGAGGTGGTCCACGAGGACCGGCACTTTGAGATGGCTCACCAGCGCGGACGAAACGCTCCCCATCAGGAGCCGCTGAAAACGGGAGAGGCCCCGCGCCCCGACTACGACGAGGTCGGGCTTCACCCGGTCCACGTGGTTCAGGAGCTCCTCGACCACGTTCCCCTCGCGGAACGTCGTCGCGACGTGGCTGAGCCCTGCCTTCTCTGCCTTGAGGCGCCCCCGGGCGAGGACCTCGCGAAACATGCGCGCCTCCTCCTCGGAGAGCGGCGGGGCCATGGGGCTGCCGGCCAGCGGCACCACGAGCGGGGCCACGCTGACGAGTTCCAGCGACGACTCGAAGCGCCGGGCTAGCTCGATGGCGAGACTGAGCGCGTGGTCAGAATTCGCCGAGCCGTCATAGGGCACCAGAATGTGGTCGAACATCGGTCCAGGTCAGCGAATCGCTTCCCTCTCATCCGTCGGTCTCATCGGGACCCCAAAAAGGGCAGGTCAACCCCCGTTGACCGCGCGCGCGCCGTGGGCAGGAACGGCGAGCTTATCCGCTTCCTCGCCTCCGGACCCGTTGGCCGAGAGGCCGGGAGGTTCCTGGAGTTGACGCGTCGGTGTATCGTTCGTTCGCCTCCGGAACCCTCCGCTCGCTAGAGCCTTCGCTTCCGCGTCGGGTACCGCTGTTCTTGGGGGCGCGATCGACGCCGCGCGCTCTTCGGCGGGAATGCCGAACGCACCCTATCTAGACAAAAGTGTTCGTTGGAGGATCGCCACCGGTCAGGTCCGGGAGAGCGAGTCGCGCTCGTCCGAGGTAGCGGACGCCATCCTCGACTCCGGGGTTGCGACCGAGGTGGTCCGCGTCATCGGGGCCGGGAAGGAGGCCGACGTGTACCTCTGCCGCGAAAACGGGGACCCGATCGCCGTCAAGGTCTATCGGTTCTTTCGCACGAGCCATCGAGGAGGACGGCCGGTGAAGGCCGAATCGATGGGCCAGATCGCCAGCCGGGAGTTCGAAATGGGATTCCTGGCCTGGCGCTCTGGCGTTCCCGTGCCGGCGCCGTTGCGACGGGTCGAGCATCTCCTCTCCATGGAATTCATCGGGTCCGGCGACGAGCCGGCCCCGCGGCTCAAGGATACCCGGCCCGAAGACCCCGACGCGCTCCTGGCCGCGATCGCGGACGGGGTCGAATCCCTCGCTTCCGCCGGTGTCGTTCACACTGACCTGAGTCCCTTCAACATCCTCGTCCACGAGGGGCGCCCGGTGTTCATCGATTTCGCAAGCGCGCTACGGGTGGACCGACTGGGCTACTCCCCCTGGATGCGCCTCGCCGAGGCGAAGCGGGCGCTCGAAACCGGGCTCCTCTCCCTCAACCGATACTTCCGCCGATACGGGGCGAGCCTCGATGCGGAGACGTTGGTCGCCCGGTTGGTGGATCGACTCGACCGCTTCGGCGTGGCGCGCTAGCGACGGGGGGCGCGAGGTCCCCGCCAGTTCCCGAGCCCGCCCTGGAGCGACGTCAGTCGCGGGCCACCACGAACATGTGGTCGAAGTTCCCCAGGGCGATTCCTACCCGCACCCACAGCGGAACGAGCGCCTCGAGCCAGCGGGCGGACTCGATCCCGCCGACGTCCAGCGACCCGGCCCAGCCGAAACTCTTCAGTATCTCGGTGGCCCGTTTCTTCGCCGCAGCGTCGTTCCCGCAGATGAGCATCTCGAGCCGGCCGCCCTTCACCTTGGGGTGCACCATGAGGGTGTTCGGGACGGTGTTAAAGCACTTCACCACCTTCGCGTCGGGCAATCGTTTCTGGATCCTCTCGCCCAGGGAATCCGTGACGCCTACGAAGAGCCCCGGCGGCATCCCGTGGGAGAAGTCCAGCGCGTTGGTCGCATCGAGAACGAGCTTCTTCCCGAAGTGCTCCGTACCGGCGAGGTCGATGACCGCATCGACGACGGAACCCAGGCACGCGAGGACCAGGACCTCTCCATGCTTCGCGGTGTCGCGGAAGGTGGCGGCGGTGGCACCGGCCCCCTCGCCTTGGCTCCACGCCACAAGGTCAGCTTTCTTGGGATCGCGTGTGCCGACTTTCACCTCGTGGCCGGCCTCCACGAACCCTCTGGCCAGGGCCTTCCCGACGACTCCGCTTCCCAGAACTCCGACCTTCATCGAACGACCTCGGGCGGTGGAACGACCAAGAGTAGAAGGGCTTGCTGACGGGGGGACTGAGTTTGGAGCAGGTCACCCTGTCGCTTATTCTTGGACTGGACTAGGGGGGTTGTGCGGTCCGATCCGGTACTGATCAGCGTCACGGCGGCTCTCCTCCTCGCCGCCCTCCTCACGGCGCCAGTGGGAGCGGGACTCGATGTCCGATTCACTTCGCTGCGGGACTTCCCGGCCCTCGAATGGGTCGGTTCCTCTGCCCGGGGTTTAACCGAGCAGGCTCCGATGGGACTTTCCGCTCTCGACCAGCCGCAGTGGCGGAACCTTACCGGCGGAGCTGCGCCGCCGGCGACACCGGCGGTCATCGCGCAGGAACCCGGAGGCCGCGGGGTGCTCTGGTGGGGGGCCCTAGGCGGGACCGCCCTTACATGGGAGTGGCGAGTGAACGGCTGGGTCAACTTGACCTCGACCGCCGGAGCGGAACCTCCCGTCGTCAGCGGACCTTCGCTCATCACCGATCCCGTGGAGGGGGGAGTGGTGTGGGTGGGGTCTCCGGCCTCGAGCGGCTGCGATACCTGGCTCTTCTCGAACGGCACCTGGAAGAACGAGACCACCAACATCAGCGGTACCCCCTCAGCGAGATCCTATGCCGCCGGCGCATGGAATCCCACGGCGGGCGAGGTCGTGCTGTTTGGAGGCTGGAACGGAAGTGCGTACCTCGGGGACACTTGGACCTTAACGATCGGCGGGTGGAACGCACTCGCTGCGGCGGGACCGAGCCCGAGGGCGGGGGCCGGGCTGGCGAGTGACCCCTCTATCGGCGGATTGCTCTTGGTGGGCGGTGGAACCGCGCTCGGTACGGTCAACGATAGCTGGGTCTTTGCGAATGGCAGTTGGTCCGGACCCCTCGCCGGACCGCCGGTGGGCGCAGGGGAGGGCCCGAGCCTGACTGCGGCGGTCGGAGGGGCGGTGATCGGGGTAGGAGGCGTCGGGTGCAACCTCCCGATGATCGGACCCTGCAATCAGACGTACAGCTATTCCTCGGGCGCGTGGGTGGAGTTCAACAGCGGCTTCGGCCCGTCACCGCGTACGGGCCTCGCCCTCGCCTATGATGGGAGCGGTGGCTCCCTTCTGGCGTGGGGCGGCAATCGCGGCTCCGCCCGGCTCAACGACACTTGGGCGCTGGGCGGCCCGATGTCGGTGGTCGTCGTCGCCCGCCCGCCCGCGGTCGGCGAGGACGAGGTCGCTGAGTTCGCGGGGCGGTCGAGCGGAGGGTATGGGACCACCAGCTTCGCCTGGACGGGAGGGCCGCCCGACTGCCCATCCGCCAACGCATCCGTGATCGTGTGCCTCTCCGAGATCCCCGGCACGTACTCCGTGACGCTGACGGCCTACGACCTCCTCGGGAACAGCTCCACGGGCACGACCCCGTTCACGGTGTTACCTCGATTTGCCTCGACCCTCACGGTCACCCCCTCCGTGACCGATACGGGGCAGAACGTCAGCTTCAATGTCACCGTCGTCGGGGGGGCGGCCGTCGTGAACTACACCTGGAGCGGGTTGCCGCCCGGCTGTCCGAACTCGTTCCAGCCGACGCTGGTCTGCGCCCCGCTCGCTCCGGGATTCTACACGGTGGTCGCCACGGTGACGGACGCCCTGGGCCACGTTGCGCCCTCGGCCCCGACCGGGCTTTTTGTCCACGAACGGCCCGTGGTCGCCGTCACGATGAATCTCTCGGGAGGTTTGGCCCCGCTTGCCGTTGGATTCGCCGCCGATGTCGTGGGAGGGACCGCCCCGTTCTTGTTTAGCTGGGACTTCGGGGACAACAGTACGTCCTCCACGGCGAACCCGACGCACACCTACGCTTCCGCCGGAGCGTATCCTGTCGGGGTTCGGATATCGGATGCCGTCAACGTCAGCGTAGCATCCGCCGCCGGGCCCATGATCCGCGTGGCCGATCCGCTCCTCGTCGGCCTGCCGCAGGCGTCCTCGGCGGCGCGGGCGGGTTCGCCCGTGGTGGTCACGGTCAACGTGTCGGGCGGGGCCCCTCCGTACGTGTTTCTCTGGGCGTTCGGGGACGGGTCCACTTCCAGCGCGGTCACCCCCTCCCATACGTACGCGACCGGGGGGAACTACTCGTTGACGGTGATCGTGACCGACTCCGGTGGGCAGCGCTCGACGGCGATCGCCTCCGTGCAAGTGGCTCCGGCGGCGGGCGGCTCAGGGCTGGCGGGGGCTCTCACCGACCTGGGTCTCGTTGGGTTTGGAGTGGTGGTGGGGCTGGGAGCCGCCTACGTGCTCCTACGACGGCGAGGTGCCCACTCGACCGACCCTCCGGGTGAGCGGGATTAGCTCCCTCGCCCCCGGCGGGGTCGAGGATGGCTTATCCGTGCGGCCGGATACCGAGGGCCGTCCGTACGGGATTCCCCGGCGGCAGGTCCGAGCCGGAGATCTGGATGAGCGGAACTCCCGAATCCCAGGCCAAGCTGGCGGCGCCGGAGGCGCACCCCCGACCCACCGTGCTTTCCGATTTCATCCTGGGCTGCCAGGACGGCATCGTCAACGTCCTCGGGATCATCCTCGGTCTCGCGGCCGCCGTCAGCGACGTCCGCATCATCCTGATCGCGACGCTCGCCGCCCTGGGGGCCGAGTCGATCGCGATGGGAGCGGTCGCGTACACGTCGACGCTTTCCCGACGCCGCCTCTACCTCAGCGAGCGGAAGCGCGAGCTGCGGGAGATGCGGGACCTCCCCGAGGTGGAGCGCGAGGAGGTCCGACAGGTGCTGTCCGACTGGGGCTACCAGGGCGGCGAGCTCCAGGACATCCTCGAGCGGATCTGCGCGAACCCAACGGCGATGCTCGAATTCATGATGGCGTTCGAGCTCAAGCTCTCCCCCGTGGACGAGACCGCGGCCCGGAACAGCGGTCTCCTCGTCGGCGGCGCGACGACGGTCGGACACTTGATCCCGCTCCTTCCCTTCCTGTTCATCGGCCAGGACATCTTTGCGGGCGCCATCGGCGCGGTCGTGCTGAGTGGCGTCGCCCTGTTCGGCATTGGATGGTATGAGGCGCGCGTGACGCTGGGAGTCTGGTGGCGCAACGGGCTCCAGATGACGGTCATCGGCCTCCTCGGGGGGTTCGCCGGGTTCCTGATCGGCCACGTCATTGGTGGCGTTCCCGGTATCTAGGCCGACTGTCCCGCCGCCGACCGTGTCCTCCTGGCCCCCTGGCTGGCCGGGGCCGCTCTCTGGGCGCGGGCAGATGCAATGTCGCGAGGACTCCAACCGACCGATGCATCGTCTCGCCGGTGCATCTGCTGGGTGCCGCTCTCGAAGGAGGATCGAGAACACTCGCGCGAGCGCCCTCTCCAGTCAGCTTTACTTGGGCGGTTTCTTGAGGACGGCGCTCTGCCATGCTCACCATCACCCCTCAGACGGTCGAGCTCTCGGTCGCCGCGGTGGTCGTCACCGGACTCGTCACGGAAGGGGCCAGCCGCCTCCTCCGCGCGATAGCCCGGCGGGCCGGCGCTCGCGTCGTGACGGTCAACGGGATCCGCAACGCGCTCCGGATCATCTGGATCCTCATTTCCGTCGCCGCCGTGGCGAGCCTGACCCAGCTCGCGACCGAGTTCACCGTCCTGACCGTCACGGGCATCGCCGGGCTCGTGCTGTCGCTGTCGCTCCAGGCCGTGTTCTCGAACATCATCGCCGGTTTCTTTCTGCTCCACGACCGGGCCGTCCGCGTCGGGGACGTCATTGAGTTCGGCGGCGTCAAGGGCCGCGTCGCCCGCGTCGCGCTTCGGAACACGTGGGTGGTCCTGGATACCGGGACCGTGGCCATCATCGGGAACTCGGCCCTCATGGGCGGGCCGCTCGTCAACCACTCCGCCGCCGGACGATTCGTGTCCGATCTGGATTCCTAGGGCTAGGAGCTCCCGCACCGCTGGAGGGAGACCGGTCACCGGCAACCCCAACGGAGATACCCCCTCCCGGCCTACCGGTGCCGGTGCCCTACATCGAGTACGACGAGGTGGAGGCAGCCTGTTCCGATTGCGGACGCCTGTTCCGCTCCGAGGAGGCCCTGGCCTCGCATCGGGCGGAATCGCATCCCCCGGATGCCCCCGCGCGGTCGATGCCGACCGCCCAAGTCGTCTGTGCCGTCTGCCGGAAGAAGTTCACCTCCGTGAGCGCACTCTCCCGGCACAATCGTTCGGCGCATACCGCTTAGCCCGTCCCGCAGAAGGCCCATCTACCCGTTTCGAATCGCCGAGTCGTGGCGACGGGAGAGCCGGGGACACCCGCGATCTCCCGGGTGTTCCTGACGACGGCGCTCTGGTCGGCCTCGTTGGCCGAGGTCGCCGTCCCGCTCCCGTTCCAGATGGAACGCGTCGGGCTCTCCGTCTTCGATTACGGCGCGCTCCTGGGACTGTTCGCCCTCGGCATGTTGCTGACCGAGACCTACTGGGGGGTCGTCGCCGTGCGTCTCGCCCGCGCGCGGACCCTCGTGCTCCTCGGCCTCGTGGTCGTCGGGGCAACCCTTCTCTTGGGGCTGGCCACGAACTTCGTGGAGTTTGCCGTCGCGGAGCTGCTCCTCGGGGCGGTCGGAGTGTACCTCGCCCCGCTCCTTCGCCTGCTGGCGGTGACGGCGGGGGGGCCCGGAACCGCGGCGAGCGGGACGGGACGGCTCGGAACGTTCTTCGGCATCGGGCTCATCCTGGGAACGGCCACCGGGCCCCTCGTTTTCGCCTCGGCGGGGTTCTGGGTCGTCGCCCTCGTCTCCGCGGGGTTGTTGGCGGTCTGCCTCGGCGTGGCCGTCTCGATCCCGTGGAAACGGGTGGCCTTGCCCGAATCCCGTGACGGGATCGGGGCGAGCTTACGCGGGGTCGTGACCGGCCGCTTTACGCTGGTGGCCCTCCTCGTGTTCTTCGATTTCCTCCTCACGACCTTCGTGACCAACTTCCTCCAGTACTACTCGGTCGACCTGTTCGGCGGGACCCCCGCGGAGGCCGGCTACGTGCTCGGGGCCGTTCGGTTCACGTCCCTCGCGGTCTCGTTTGTCCTCGGGGCCACGATCGACCGATGGGGGCCGAGTCGCGCGGCTCCGCTCGGATTCGCCGCCCTGCTCGGGGGGATCCTCGGAACGTGGTGGGCCCCGAACTTTCTCGCGATGACCCTCGCGTCCCTAGTGTTTGGCCTCGGGCTGGGATGGCTCAACGCCACCCTCCTTCCGCTTGCCCTTTCGCCGGTACCGGCTCCACAGCAAGGCGCGGCGATCGGACTCTTTGGTTCCGTCGAGGACCTTGGGCTCCTCGTCGGTCCGCTCGTCATCGGGGCCGTCTGGTCGACGACCGGCGTGCGGAGCACCTTCCCGCTGGTCGCACTTTTGGGGGCGGTTGCGCTCGCGTTGGCCCTCCTGCTCGCCCGCCGAGACCTCTTCGCCCGAAAGGCCGGGGCGGACGAAGCAATCCGGCCGAAGCCCCCGGCCCGGGCGGCCACGCGTGGTGAATCGGTGCCGATGCCCACTCGTCGCCCGGGCAGTTCCGATCATCTTCCGTGAAGTCGCTCGAGCCATCGCCGTCCAAGCCCGGGAAGCCCCCCTCGAAGCAGCGAAGGCCGGCATCGAGCACACCGCCCCGCCGCACCAAATGCCAACGATTATGCCCTGGTCCTCCTACGCGGTGGCGGGCGCTACACAATGGCATCGAGTTGGCTCCCATCGAGATCGAGGTCCGCCCGGTCCGCACTGGCTGTCCTCGTAGGGCTCTGCGCCGTCGCTGGGCTCGTGCTTCCCATCGGTGTCGGGGCGGGCGCGTACGCGGGCGACACGGCCCATCCATTCCTGGTCCGCTCCCTGGTCACCCCCGCCACCAGCCCGACGTGCTCCGCGACGGGACTCTGCCCGTCCATGGTCCAAACAGCCTACAAGTTCACCGCGCTCCTCTCCAACTCGACCACGAACGGGACCGGGCAAACCGTCGTCATCGACGATGCGTGCGGGGACGCGAGCATTGTCAGCGACCTCGCTCAGTTCGACTCCACCTTCGGCCTTTCCACTCCCAATCTCACGGTGTACCAACCCCAGGGGAAGCCCTGCTCCGACCCGTTCGGCTGGGGAGTCGAGACCGCGCTCGACGTCGAGTGGGCCCACGCGATGGCGCCCGGCGCGTCGATCGCGCTCCTTGAGGCGGCCAACCCCTCGACGTCCGACCTCTATGGCGCGTGGAACTACTCGCTCACCCATCACCTCGGGAACCAGATCTCGAACAGCTGGGGCGGAACGGGCAATTGCGGCTCCGTAGCTCGTAAACTCTTCGCGACGGCGACGAGCCAACACGTCACCATCCTCGCTTCGACGGGCGACTCGGGCGCCTGGGGCTCCGGGACGCTGGGCGCCCGGCAACAGCCGGCGGATTGCCCGAGTTCGGTGGGCGTCGGAGGCACGACGCTGAACGTGAACGCGACGGGGGTCTACTCGAGCGAGTCGGCCTGGAGTGGGGGAGGCGGCGGCTACGTCCCCTCCACCAAAGAGCCGAGTTACCAAAAGAAGGCGAACATCTCCGACAGCTACGCGGAATTGGGAAAGCCCGATGTCGCGGCCGTCGCAGATCCCTCGACCGGGGTGTGGGTGTACGAGAAGTCGAGCGGAGGCTGGTTCGTCGTCGGCGGAACGAGCGTCGCTTGCCCCATCTGGGCGGCGTATCTGGGGGATGTCAACTCCTGGCGGACGGCCAATGCCTTCAGTGCCCTCGGGAATCTCGACCCGTTCCTCTACAGCTCCGTCTACGGCGTCAACGGGAAGTCGACCCACTACGGGACGACGATGCACGATGTGACCACGGGAAACAACGGGTGGGCGGCCGGGGTCGGTTGGGACGCCGCCACGGGGATCGGCTCGTTCCAGGCCTACCCGCTCGCCGCCTTCCTGGCTTCGAGTCCCACGGCCTAGGACGCCGGGTCCCCGGCCGGGCCGGAGGAAGCAGCCGCTGGGTACGAGGCGGAGGTAGCGCGGCGCAAGGCTTACCGCTCCGTCGGATTCGTGGGTCCCCGTCGATGCGGTCTTCCCACGTGGACGTCGCTCTCCTCCTCGCCACCGGCACCCTCTGGGGGTCCGCCTTCATCGCGATACGGGCCGGGATCCTCGCGGGCGCCTCGCCGTTCCTCTACGCCGAGGTCCGTCTGGTCCTCGCGGCCGCCATCATGGCGGCGGTCGCGCTCGCCAATCGCGAAGCGCGCCCGCCGACCCGCGAGCTCGTTCGCTCCGCCCTCCTGGGGGCGTTGTTCCTGATGGGAGGCTACTCGCTCCTCCTGTACTGGGGGGAGCAGTCCACACCGGGGAGCCTTGCCACCATCCTCGTCGCGACCGCGCCGCTGGTGAGTGCCCTCTTCGCCTACCCGCTCATCCCGGCGGAACGATTCGGGGCGCTCGGGCTCTCGGGGATCCTGCTGGGGTTCGTCGGCGTGGCTACCATCTTTCTGCCCCGTCTTTCGGGAAGTCCTGAGGTCGACCTTCTCGGCGCTCTCGCCGTCTTCGGGGCCGGCACGCTGTTTGCCTTCGGCTCGGTGGTCTTGCGGCGCCTGGGCGGAGGCCGCCAGGGCTACTGGCACATGACCGGTCAGTTCGCCGCTTCTGCCATCCTGGTGGGCGGGGCGGTCGCGGCCACGGCCGGAACCGAACGATTCCCCGTCACCGCCATCACGGTGGGAACGGTCCTGTATCTCGCGGTCGGTTCCTCCGTCCTGGGCTACGGCCTCTACTTCCGACTCCACCACCGGGTCGGTCCCCAGCAGGCGAACGCGGTCGCCTACGTCAACCCCGTTGTCGGGGTGCTCCTCGGCATCGCCCTCCTCGGAGAGTCGATTGCGTGGTTCGAGGTCGCTGGATTTGCGCTCGTCGTCGGCGGGCTGGCTCTTCTGCACTGGGAGCGCCAACGGCGGGCCGAGAAGCCCCGGCCGGGCTTGCCCAGGTAGCGCGTGGGGAATCTGTTGGCCTCCGCCTCTCTCGTCGCCCTCGTGGGCGGGTCTTCCTGGTCCCGCTAAGAGGATTCTCTCCTGGCGGAGCCCGGGGCGACCTTCTTGACCCGCCCCGGCTAGGGGTAGGGGCCCATGGTCGAATACCGTGACGACAGCGTCTTCCCGGCGCCCCGGGACCGAGTCTGGCAGCTACTGGCCGCCCACCAGGACGACGCTACGATCGGCCGGATCCACCCGCTCATCCGGACTCAGCGAACCGTCAGTCGCACCGAGACCGGGAGCGTCGTCGAACGGACGATCGACGCGCGGGGGAAACTCTACCGCTCGACCTGGAAGCTCACGTACCGAGCCCCCGAATTCAGCCGATGGGAAGTGGTGACGAGCGAAGGACCCTGGGCGGTCGGAAGCTATGTTGAGAACTCCTATACCGATGCCCCGGGAGGCACCCGCATCCAGACCCACGGGGACCTTCGGATCACGGTCCTCCCGTTCTTCCTACCCCAGCGACGGTTCGTCCGGAATGTCCTCGAATCGGTGGACACCGAGGACCGGGCGTTTCTCCGGGCGTGACACGCGGCTCGGGGGGACGGCCGTTCCCTGCGGCGGCTCGGCTTAAATGCCCCGGTGGCCGTGCGCCGCAGACCGGCGGAGGCGACCATGGGAATCCCCGAATCCAGCATTCAGGAGCTCATCCGCTCCCAGGCCGAGCACGACTGCTCGGACCAGACGCCAGCCTGCGTCCGGCTGGTGGCCATCGCGGACCTTCCCACGCGGTTCGGGGACTTCCAGGTCGTGGCGTTCCATAGCCCCAACGACAAGAAAGAGCACGCGGCGCTCGTCCATGGGGACGTGATCGGGAAGGCGGAGGTGCCGGTTCGCCTGCACTCCGAATGCCTCACCGGAGACGGCTTCGGCTCCCTGCGCTGCGACTGCCGCGACCAGCTCGAGCTCTCCATGCGGCAGATCGCCTCGCAGGAGCTGGGCCTCATCCTCTACCTCCGCCAGGAGGGGAGAGGGATCGGCTTCGCGAACAAGATCCGCGCCTACCAGCTCCAGGAACAGGGATACGATACCATCCAGGCGAACGAGATCCTGGGGTTCCGGCCCGATGAGCGCGACTACGAGATCGCCGCCCACATGCTGAGCTCGCTGCGCGTGGAGTCGATCCGGCTCATGTCCAACAACCCGGCCAAGATCGCGGACCTCGCGTACCATGGGGTCAAGATCGTGGGCCGGATTCCGGTGGAGGTTCCGCCCAATCCGTACAACGCCCGGTATCTGGAGACCAAGCGGCTCAAGGCGGGCCACCTGCTGCACCCGCATGCCGTCGTGACCGAGCAGGTCGACAGCGCCTACCAGAACTCGAGCCAGCCCGACGCGGCCTAGGCCGCGTCGGCGAATCCGCACGAGTCGCGGCGATCGAGGAGTGCCCCGGCCCCGGGTCGGGTTACGGCGGCGGTGGAGGGAAAGTGGCGGCGATGCCGGAAGCGACGCTGACAAACGTCGAGTGGGCGGACCCCAGGTCAGCGAAGACGAGGTAGTAGGTCCCGGCCGGGAGGGCAATACCCACCGAGCCCCCGGAGGACGGCCCGGTCAGCCACAGGGAACCGGGGGGGAGACCCGTCGTCTCGAACGACTCGAACCCGGCCGCCGTGAGAATCGTCGAGGTCACGAGTCCGCTCGCCGAAAACGATCCGTTGACGCTGGCGGCCATGGAGAGCTGAAAGACGACGGATTGGAACGCGCCCGCCGGAAGCTGGTAGGTCGAGCCCGCGGGGACGATGACCATGGTGGGCAGGGCACCGGTGCCCCGGTCGGGGGGGGCGCTCGGCGGTGCGCGGAGGACGCTGGACGACGAAGCGGTGAAGGCCGGCGTGGTCCAGGCCACGACGAGCAGGACGACCAAGAGCGCACTGCTCACGCTGGCCGTGAGCAGCGGAACGTTGCGGAGGCGACGAGGAGAGGCCGCCACTCGAGACGGGAACCCCTCGCAGTATTTCCTTCCCTCGCTGATGACCACCCGCAACCTTTGGGCCCGAAAGGGAATCGGACGGCCTCCCGCACCAACCTTTGTTGAGGACGTGCCACCGGTAGCACCTTCGAAGGTCCGTCGGCGGGGCGCCTTTATCCTCGGCCCGATTCCCCCTGGGGGGTCTAGGCGCGGCATGCCGAGGTCGGCGGTCCCACGCTGCATTGGGCGCGGGAGAGGGACCAGGATCCCTGACCCCGTCGCGCGGGTGCGCCGGGAACCCCGGTCCGCGAGTCCAGGGGAACCGGCGCACCGCGGCGCGACGCATCCGGCCCGAGGTCGGGCCGGGCGGCGAGTGAGGTAACCCCATGTTTGTCCTCGCGGAGCACGAACAGATCAAATTGCAGACCGACGCGCGGTACGAGGGGCACCCCGGCGTGCTGACGATCACGAACCAACGCGTCGCGTTCACTCGCCCCCGGGGCCGCCTCTCGCGGAAGAGCGAGACCGCGTTCTCCGTGCCGCTCACGTCCGTCAGGTCGGCGGTGGAAGAACCGGGAGGCGTGGATACGACGGTCGTCCTCACGGTGGGGGCGGCCGAAGCGCGAAGCCCTCCACGGGTGGAATTGCATGTCTCGAACGCCGTCCATCTCGCGCGGGCCATCGAGTCCCTGGCTCGGGCGGCCCGGGAGACGGCGGCTCGGGTGCCGTCGCCCCTGACGCCTCCCGTCCACGTGACCGTGAATGTCCCTCCCGTCCCGCCCGGTCCGCCGGTCATTCTCGTTCGCTGCTCGTACTGTCGGACCGTATACCCCGAGCTGGATGCGAAGTGTCCCAGCTGCGGGGCCCCTTTCTGAACCGGCGGGTTCAGTCAACACCCTACGGGAGTGGGAGCGTCGGCGGGGGCTGCGTGCCGGCGGGCGGGGTGCGCACGGCGATGAGGGCTCCCAGGAAGGCGAGGGGAACTCCGATGAGGCCGATCGCGGTCACGGGCTGCAAACCGAACGACGCGACATAGACGAGGGTAAAGACGGGAATCGCCGCCTGAAGAATCGAGGGAATCACGAGAGAGATCCGCCGCGCGGACCAAAAGAAGAGGGCCGGCGCCGCCGCGTAGTTCAGCGCGCTCATCCCCAGCAGGATGGCGACCGTGGAGGGGGCAACGGAACCCACGAGGACCCCCGGCCCGACCACCCAAGCGGCCACGACCGCGGCGAGGCCCGAAACGAGGATCGGGCCCACCCCCAGAACGACGAGCATGGGGAGCCGCCGGGTCGCGGAGTCGGTCATGACGACGAAGGACGAGCTCACGAGGAAGAGCGGGGCCCCGAGCGCGAGCGTGGCGAGCGAGAGCGGCTCGGGGGAGCCTCCGGCGACGATCGTCAGCGTCCCCGCAAACGCAATGATACCCACACCGGCCCAGAACCGCGGTCGCCGGAATCGAGGGCCCTCTCCCCTCGAAATCAGGGCGAAGAGGAGGGGGGTTCCGGCCACATCGGAGGCGAGGACGATGAGGGAAGTGTTGACCGCCCCGACGGAGCGAGTGCTCAACACCGCCCCGAACTGAAACGCGACGAACAGGAGACCGGAGGCGATCACGCGGGGATGCACGAGAGCTCGCCGGCACTCCGCGAGCCCGACGCGGTCGACGACCGAGGCGACCCCGAGCGTGATCGCGCCGCCCAAGATGGGGGTCACGAGGATGATCGCGAGGTTCTCCGACGCGGGCAGGGCGAGGATGAAGAGGTAGTACGTCGCCCACAGAACGGCCGCGCCTCCGGCGGCCCCCACGGCCCTGCGGTCGGGCGACGGGCCGGACACGCCCTCCGGATGGCGGAGGTAGGTTAAACCGCGCTACCCGAGACGGCCCATTCGCCCGAACGGAGCTGCCACGCGGGGGCCCCGACCGGGGACGGCTCTTCAATCCCGTCGTGGGCGGGGGAATCTGGTTCGGCCGAAGCCGTTTTGGAGGCAAAGCCCATCGACACGCGTGGACCCGGTGGACCGCGAGCTCCTGGAAGGGATGGGAAACTGCTACGCGGCCTGCCACGCGAGCTTCGACGAGACGATCCGGATGGTTTCGGAGTCCCGAGACCGTTCCGCCGACGACGTGATATCGGCCCTCCGACGCATGAAACGCGAACTGTCGGCCGAGCCCGACTACCGTCGCCTGCGCGGACGATTCCCCCTCGGATTCCCGGTTTGACCTCCCATGGCGGTCTGCCCGGTGTGCTTTCTACGTCCTACCCACGATGGCGCGCTCGGCCTCGCGGAGCACCTGGTCGAGCGCGCCGCCGCGAGCGATCCAGGTCACATCCGCTGGCTCAACCAGAACGTCACCCCCCACAAGCAAGCGGCCCCTGAGTTGGCCCAACGCTTGTCCGGTTTCTACTCGACCGCGCCCGGAGGACTGGCGCACTGGATCAAGAGCCGATTCATCGCCCGCTTCTACGGGCCGCGGCCGCATCCGTTCGTGGAGGCGATGCAGCATCCGACCCGCGCCACCCTCCTCGGGTACGTGGTCGAGCACCAACACTTCCTCCGCCAGTGGGTCCGTTCCTGTGCGTTCATCATGGCCCGCACGGACGAACCCGAGGCGGTCCGCTACGAGATCGACAACCTCAACACCGAGTTCGCCGGCTTCGGGACGACTAGCCCGGCCCACTACGAGCTCCTTCTCGAGATGGGAGAGTCGCTCGGGCTACCCCGCACCGTCGTGCTGGCCACACCGCCGAGGTCGAGAACCCGTACGGGCATTGACGGATGGGATCAGATCTGCCGGGAGCAGCACTGGGTCGCCGCCATGGCGGCCATGCATGGCCTCGAGTTGATCGCCCATCGCGGACTCGTCGACGAGGGGGCGACGGTCCACTATTTCGATCCCGCGATCCTGACGTCGGAGGAGTATCCCCCTCCCGTTCGGGCGTTCCTGCGCGAGGGGTACGAGGCCGACGTCGGCCACGCGGACCAGGCGCTTTCGATCGTCGAGCGATTCGCCGCTACCCCCGAGCTCACCGCGGAGGTGCAGTCGGTGTTCCTGCGATCCATCGATCTCTTCGACGATTACCTACTGGCGCGGCTCGAACGAGCGGAGGAGTATGAAGCTCCGACCTGACGGCTGCGTGCTCTGCGGGTCGACCTGGGGCGACTACTGGGCGGAAATCGATGGAGAGCGCTGTTTCTTCTGCTGCGAGCTCTGCGCCCGTCAGCTCCAGAACCTGATCCAGGGCGTGCGCGATTCGACGGGGTGGGACCGACTGGATGCGCTCTCCATCGAAGGAGATCGACGGGGCCGCGTAGCGGTCGCTTCGAGCGGGACCCGGTCAGCCAGGTTTAGCTTCCGGTTCGACGACGCGGGTGGAGTACGCCGGCTCCGCCGGGACCCACCGGCGTCCCCTTCCGCTTCGGGGGCCTGAGGCGGCGCCCCCGTGGCTTCTCGGGTCGCGTCAGCGGGCGCTGGCCGTCTCCCCCGCTTCGGTCGGTGATGGGCGAAGCGAAAGCTCGGCCAGCAGCACGATCAGCAATCCCAGCCCCGCGAAGACGGGGATGACGAGCGCCGCGGGGTGGAAGAGGTCAATGAGCGGCACGGCGGCCGCTACCAGCGCCGCGACGCCCCCCACGAGCGGAAGTACGAACGCCCGAGCGACATCGGCGCCTGGAACTCGAGCATCGAGCACGAAGGGAACACCGACCCAAAGCAACGTCACGGCCCCGGCGCCAAGCCCGAGGACCATCGCATCAAAACTGGGTGCGGAGAACACAACGTCGGTCAGCAGGCCGAGGCCGACCGGAAGGGCCGAGACCGCCCGCGCCGCCTCCGGGCCGCGGGCCAAGGCCAGACTGGCGAGAGCACCGACCGTGACCGCGAACAGCATCAGGACGGTGGACTCGCCTCCGAGGAGAAGTTCGGCGACGGCGAGCAGCACGGTCACCCCCACGACGAAGCCACCGACGACCGGCGTTCGACTCCGATTCCCCGCCGCCCGGGGCAGGGGAGCGCTAGCCACGGCCGGCCCCCCCGGGACCTACGGGTCGCCGAAAGAGGGCGGTGAGCGCGCCCAGGGAAGAGAGCTCCTCCCAATCGACGACGGGTCCCCACTCCCAGGCGTGGCCCAGTTCCCGCGCCCGCGTCAACCGGAGCAGCCGAAATCCGAGGGAGACCGCCTCCGGGGTACCCGAAGTCCTGGCGCGCGCGATCGTCAGGGGCGACGCGGCGATGATGAAGGAGCTGAGTCCGCTACGGCGGAGGTGGTAGCCGATCGCCAGCATCGTCTCCTCGACGAACGGACTGAACAGGAGAACGGTGGTCCGGGGCGGGTAGGCCCTCTGGAGAGAGAACGCGTAGCGTTCGACGGGAGGCCGCTCCGGGCCGGGGCGCGCGTCGCTGATCAGCTCCTGAATCTCCCGAAGGTGCGCCCGTCCTGTCCCGAGCGCCACCCACCGCGGGAAGGGTTCGAGGAGGGCGACCCCGAGCCGGGTCTTCAGTCGGGAGAGTTGTCCGGCCAGCGCATAGGCCGCGGCCCGGATCACTCCAAGCACGACGTCCTCATCCTCGGGCGGCAGGCCCCAGGGCCCGACGTCCAGGGCGAGAACGATCTCGGGCGGAACCTCCGCGAGGAAGGAGTTGGACACCAGCGTAGCTTGACGTGCGGTGGCGCGCCAGTTGATCTGACGCAACCCATCGCCTGGCGTGAAGGGGCGCACGCTTTGGAATTCTCCTTGGGGGGAGGGAAGGGGGGCCCGGTGGACGCCGACGTTGCGGCTCAGGCGCTGGACCATGAGCGTCGCCAGGTGACGCGCCCCGGCGGGCGGCCGTTCGTACCTGGCGCCGCTGCCGTGGACCGTGAGCTCGGAGGAGGCGAATCCCAAAGGATCCCTCCAAGCGACCTCCGGCGGATCGATGCGGGCCACGGTGGGCCAGGCGCTGGTGAGGGGGAAGCGGACGACCGTAGAACCGCTTCCGGCGGTCACCCTTTCGACAGGACCCGGAGGCAGGAGACGCAGCGGGGGGCGGACCGTCACCGCCGTTTCGAGGGACCCCCGGTGAGAGGGCTCGAGGGTCAGGTCCATCCGGAGGAGGACCGGCTCGCGGCTGCCCTCCAGTCGGCTCGAGACGCGGACCGCGCTAGACTCCGCTGGTCTCAGCCCGTAGGCGGCTAGCGGCCCGAGAAAGAGCGGCACCGCGAACAGCAGCGCGGCCGGGGAGCGGGCGAAGAACCCCAGGACGACCGCCGAACCGCCGAGTCCGATGGCGACCGCGGTCGCCGACCGCCATCGGAGCGCCACCGGCCTCACCTCAGGGGACCTTCGGAACCGGGGTCCGCTCGACGATCTCTTGGACCACCATGCTCCCGCGGAGACCCCGGATCCAGGGGTCGGCCTTGATGAGGAGGCGGTGGGCGAGCGTCGGGGCCGCCAGGTCCTTTACGTCGTCGGGAAGCACGAAGTCCCTCCCGCGCAAGAGGGCCCGCGCGCGCGCAAGCTTGGCGAGCGCGAGCGACCCTCGGGGGGACGACCCGACCTCGACCCGGGGGTCCTTCCGCGTCGACTCCGCGAGCGTGACGGCATACTCCTCCAGCACCGGGTCGATCGCCACGTCCTCCACCGCGAGCTGGATCTCCCGGAACTCGCTCGGCCCGAGGACGGGGGCCGGAGGCGCGAGGTCGTGCCGCGTCTGCCGGCGGCGCTCGAGGATGGCCGCTTCCTCCGCATGGGTCGGGTAGCCCAACGTCACGCGCAGGAGGAACCGGTCGACCTGCGCTTCGGGTAGCGGGTACGTTCCTTCGAGCTCGATCGGGTTCTGCGTTGCGAGGACGAGGAACGGTCGCTCGAGAGGATACGTGGAGCGCTCGCTGGTCACCTGGTACTCCTGCATCGCCTCGAGGAGCGCCGACTGCACCTTCGGCGGAGCGCGGTTGATCTCGTCCGCCAGGAGCACGTTCGCAAAGATCGGGCCCGGCCGGAAGCTGAACTCGCCCTGCGCGGGGCTGTAGACATCGCCGCCCGTGATGTCGTGCGGCAGCAGATCGGCCGTGAATTGAATGCGGGCAAATTTGAGGCCGAGGGCGGTCGCGAACGACTTCGCCATCAGCGTCTTTCCGAGCCCGGGCAGGTCCTCGATGAGGAGGTGGCCGTCGGCCACGAGCCCGACGGCGACGAGGTCGAGCGCGCCCGACTTCCCGACGATGGTGCTCTTGACCGCGCCGAGGACGGCCTCCATCCGGTCGCGGGCGAGCGCCCCGTTCATGGACGCGACTCCTGCTCGCTCACGACCGCGTCGACCAGGCGAACGAACTCCTGGGCGGGGAGCGAGTAAAGTCGCGCGTCATCGCTGAGGCGAGGCGTGGAACCCGAGAGACGCCGCGGGGCCCGCAGATGGTCGAGTCGCTCCAGGATGAACTGACGGGCGAGAGGGTCTCCCAGCTCGGCCTCGCGCAGGCGGTGCAGGAGGTGGGGGGGTCCAGGGGGGTCGGGGGCCGGATCCGGCCTCCGGAGGTCCAGCGTGAGGAGCGCCGCGGCCGTGAGGAGGGCGGCCGCCGCCCCTGCAATGACTCCCCACAGCGGGGAGGTCAGGGCTTCGGCCGACGCCAAGGCCGCCACTGCCCCGGCGGTGACTCCAGCCAGCAGCAGGAGACGCGCGAGGAGCCTCATCGGCCCGTCCTGAGCGCCGGCTCCCGCAGCAACGTGGCAACGGCTCGCCCGAACCGTTCGGCGTCGAGGTCACGGATCGGATGGGGGGAGTATCTCGCTTCTTCGAACAGTACCTGCGTTTCGACGAGCAGCGAAGCGAAACGGCTCCCGATGGCCAGGGCGACCGCCTGGGTGACTTCGCGGGGGGTCAGCGGCCGGAGGTCGACCGGGCTCCGGGTAGCGGCGGAGCGGAGAAGGCGAGCGTAGTCGGCCACGATCCGACGGCGGGGCCCGTCCATCGGGTCGGAAGCGCCTCCGTCCGCGCCGGGCACCCCTTGCGACTCCGCGCCCCCGCCAGGCTTCGGCGGGCCCGAGTCCTCTGCCTCCTCCTGTCTCCGCGGGAGTGGAGCCGAACGAGCGGCCCGGTGCTCCATCCAAGCCCCGGCGGCAATCGCGCTCACCACGATCAGGGCCACCCCCGCGAGCGCGCCCAGGGGGAACACCAGCGGGGGAACGTGCGGGGGAGGCAACACGGGGGATTTCGTAGAGACGCCCCCATTCCCCGTGCGGCTACCGGAGCCTCCACCCGAGCCCCCTGAGGTTCCGGACCCGCCCGTAGCATTCCCAGAAGACCCCGTGGAGTTTCCCTCTCCGGTCCCGTTTCCCGTGGAATTGCTCCCTCCGGTGGATCCCCCGGAGGTCGTGCCCCCGGACGACCCGGTACTGTTGTTCGTCCCGGAGCTACTCCCGTTGCTCCCTGTCCCGATCGACCCGTTCCCCCCGGAGCCGGACCCCGACCCTGTGCCTCCACCGGGCCCACCCGAGGCACCGGAGCTCCCGTTGCCCGGCCCGGAGCCTCCCGGAAGCGAGGGGGACGCAGGGCCTGGAATGGAGCGGATGGAGTCGCTGACGGGCTGAGCGTCGGGGCGCACGACTTGGGTGGCCAGTCCGAGGCCCACCACGAGAAGCGCGAAGACAAGCGCGACGGACGCCGCGTGCGGGTCCCTCGTCATGGGAGGCCGGCCCATGGTCATGGAGCGCCTCTAGGCGCTCGGGAGGGCATGCCCCTATTGAACGTTGACCGGCTTCTTTCCCGTTGGGAAGGCGGGCGGTCAACCGAGTGTGCCCTCCAGAACCCGCCCCCGGCACCCGCGCCGGGAGCCTGGGCCTCAGGCGGGGCGTGGCGCGAGTTCCAGGACCGGAGAGCCCAGCCCCGGGATCCGACGACGGTACTCGACGAAGGTCACGACCCGACTCAACGTGACGTTGATCACGAGGTAGAATATCGCGATCATGACGAACGCGTCGACCGGCCGCGCGAGCTGGTAGGCGATGTCCGTACGGCTCCAGAAGAACAGCTCGACGACCGCGATGTAGCTCAGGATCGCGCTCGTCTTGAAATTGCTGATCCACTCGTTCGTGAGCGGAAGCGTGACCAGGCGAATCCCCTGGGGGAGCGTGACCCGGCGAAAGATCTGGAAGCGCGTCATCCCGAGCGCCCGGCCGGCCTCTACCTGGGAAAGCTCGACGGATTGGAAACCCCCGCGGAGCGCCTCGGCCTGATAACCGGTGGTGTTGATGGTGAGCGCGATCAGCCCGGCCCAGAACGATACGTTGAGACCGATGAACGAGAGCCGGGGGAAGGCAAAGATGATCCCGTAGTAGACGAGGAAGACCTGGACGAGGAAGGGCGTTCCCCGCACCGCCTGCACGTACCCGGTGACTAGTCCGTAGATGAGCCATCGGACGCCCAGTCGCAACGCGCCGGCCGCCGACGTCGAGGACAATGGCGGGGCGAGTCGGCTTCGGCCGGAGCCGATGCCACGCGGAGGGAACGCCCGGACAACGGCGAGCGGCAGCGCGAGGGCGAATCCGATCAGGAAGGAGAGGGTGGTGAGGACCAGGGACGTGACGGCCGGCCCGACGCCGCTCGGAAGGTACCGGAAAATGAACGGAAGGTCGTACACGCCGAGCAATCCCAGGAGGAGAAACACTCCGACGGCCGCCCCGACGGCGACGGCCGCGTGCAGGACGCCCCTCGCGGCCCGCAGCATTTCGAGCCGAGTCGGGCCCCTAGGGGACACGCGGACGGCCGGCCCGAACCCCCCGGAGCTCATCGGAGTATCTTCCCGACGAAGGCTTTGGTGCGATGGTGCCCGGGCCGGTCGAAGATCTCCTCGGGCGTCCCCTGCTCCACGATTCGGCCCTGATCGAAGAACAGAACCCGGTCGGCGACGCCCCGGGCGAACCCCATTTCGTGCGAAACGACGACCATGGTCATGCCCTCGTCGGCGAGCCTCCCCATCACGTCCAGGACCTCGTGGATGTACTCGGGGTCGAGGGCGGACGTCGGCTCGTCGAACAGCAGTACCTGGGGATCCATCGCCAATGCGCGCGCGATGGCGACCCGCTGCTGCTGACCGCCGGAAAGCTGGGCGGGGTACGCGTTCAGCTTATCCGCGAGTCCCACTCGCTCGAGCTCAAAGACCGCCTTTTTCCGGGCGGCATCGGGCGTGACGTGTTTGACCTCCGTCAGCCCCAGCATCACGTTGCGCAGCGCGGTAAGATGCGTGAACAAATGGAACGACTGGAAGACCATTCCGATCTGCTGTCGAACCCACTCCGGGCGGATCTCGGGACGATTGACCCTCGCGCCGTTGAGCAGGACTTCCCCCGCGTCCGGGGGAATCAGAAGGTTCGTGCATCGCAGGAGCGTGGATTTACCCGAGCCCGAGGGCCCGATGATGCAATGCACCTCGCCTTTTTCGACGTCCAGGTCGACCCCCTTCAGCACCTCCAGAGGACCGAACCACTTCGCGAGCCCACGAACGCTGAGCGTGGTCACAGGTGGGCCGCCTCCAGTCCGGGGACCTTGAACGTGTTCTCGACGCCCCGGACCAGGGTGTTCAGCGCGTAGGTGACGACGAAGTAGAGAACCCCGATCTCGAGCCACACGAGGATCGGGGCGACCGGTGAGACCAGCAGCCCCGCATAGACCTGGACGAGGCCGATTCCACTCAGTTCGAGCCAGCCGATCGTACTGAGGAGGGAACTGTCCTTGATGACCGAGGAGAACTCATTACCGAGCGCCGGCAGGGACACCCGGAACGCCTGCGGGAGCACTACCCGGAACATGGTCCGTGCGCGTGTGAGCCCCAGCGCATCGGCGGCCTCGGTCTGGCCGGCGGGTACGGATTGAATCCCGGCCCGCACAATCTCGGCCTGGTAGGCGGCCGTATGGAGGGCCAGCGCGGTTACCCCGAGCCAGAGCGCGATCGAGTGGACAAGAAACGGGTTGGCCACCGTTCCTCGCATCGCCACGAGGCCGATCAGGAACGCGAACGCGATGAGGACGATCGGTGGCATACTGCGAAAGAAGTCCACATAGAGTCCGGCGATCGCCCGCAGGACCGCCGAACGGCTCGTTCGCGCCCACCCCAGGAGGAATCCCAGCGCAAACCCCAGCGGGACGACCACGCCGAGGATCTCTAAAGTGAGATAGAAACCGGAGAGCAGCGACGGGATGATGCTGAGGACGTACGGCAGATTGTACACCCCCCGGGTGCCCAGCCAGAAGACGAACCCCAAGGCTCCGATGGTACCCAGCGCCCCCAGGGCGGCCCGGACGAGGGTCCGCCGGATCCAAGCTCGCCGCGCCGGATTCCACTCGCCGGAACGTGGGGTCTCCGGAAGGGGGCCGGTCCCCCCAAGCCCGGCGCTAGCCACCCGGACCCCCCCGACCGGGCCGAGGTGGCGAGCTCAAGCTCAACCGAACCACTTGTGGATCAGTATCTGATACGTCCCGTTCTGTTCCGAGTTCGTGATCACGCTGTTGATGACGGGAACGAGCCCCTCGGGGTCTCCGTGCGCTACCGCGAACCCGTAGAGTTCACCCGTGATGATCGTGCCGGCGACCTTGAGCTGTCCGCTCGAGCCCGCGGCGATCGCTCCCGCCGGCCCGGAGTCGATAATGACTGCATCCAGAGACCCGGCTTCGAGGGCCGCGATTTCGGTGTCCACGGTGGTGAACTTCTGGTACTGGGAGCTGGGGTTGGTCATGTTCGGCGCAAGGTACTGGTCGGCCCAGGACTGACTCGTCGTGCCGCTCTGGACTCCCACGGTCAAGGTCTTCAGTTCCGATTGGTCGCATGTGTTGGAGGGGCAGCTCAGCGTGCTGCTCGACTTCACCAACACCGCTTGGTTGGCGTTGTAGTAGGGGAGGGAGAACGCCATGGTGCTGTTCCGTGCAGCCCCGGTGGACCCAGACTCGGTGATGGCCGAAGCCGCCATGTCGATGCCGCCAGCCCCGACCGTCGAGAGGAGAACGGAGAAATCCGCATAGTTCTGGATGACGAGGGTCCGACCTGTGGCGTGGGCGATCATGATGGAAAAGTCGATGTCGAAGCCGACGTACTGGCCCGTGGTGTAGTTGTAGTCCTCAAACGGTGGGAACGGGATGTTCGTCCCGACCACCAGGTACGACGACTTCGACGAGGTCCCCGCTCCGTAGAGGGTCTTCCCGACGAGCACCCCCGCCAGAAGCGCGAGCACCGCAACGACCACAACGACGGCCACAAACATGCCGCGTCCGATGCCGCGCCGGTACGCCTCGGGAGGGGTTGCCGCTCCGCCTTGTGCCATGCGGCACCATCGGGCTCTTCTTATTTGAAAGTCCCGAAACGCACTTCCGCCGGGTCCCGGCGCGCCGTCGGGGCTAGGGCTTCGCCTGGCCGAGATCGCCGTGTAGGCGACCCCGAAGGGCCCCCAAGACTTTGAGGAGCTCCAGCCCTCGACGTACCCCGTTCGTCCCTTCCGGGAAGGTCTCGCGCGCGAAGTACTCCCGGACCCGCTCCTCGTTGCCGATGCCCACGAGCGGGATCGACTGCTCGAGGAGGACCGAGAGCATCCAGCTTCCCTCGGCTTTCCGCTCGAACGCGCGAAGGTTCGTCTGGAGCCAACCCCAGACGGCCCTCCGTCCCAGAGGATTGGAGACGGCGCTGCGGACTAGGTACTGAATGAGGGCGGTCCGTAGACCCTCCCCCATGCAGCGGTCGAGGGCTCGCTGGACGGCCGCCTCGCTCCGGAGGCCCTCGACCGCCATCGCCGCCTGCTCCGTGTCGTCCTGACGGGGCGCGGTCTTCATCCGGTCGAAGAGCCGGTCCAGCGCGTTCGGCCCCCCATACGCCGCAAAGGCCACATGGGCGGCCGGACGCAGCGCCGGGTCGAGTTGCTCCAGGGTATCGAACGCGGCGGAGAGGGTCTGGCCGAACTCCGGGTCGAGCCGGACCAGTCCGCGGGCCACGGCCTGCCGGAGGATCGCATCCGTATCGGGCTCACCCGCTCGTCGCCCGTCCCCCAAACGGGCACGCTGCGCACGGAGGAAGGCCAGCCCGGCGGCGTCCACCGGAGCAAGGTCGCCGACGGTCCGACCCAGGAACCGCAGGGACCCGAGGGTGTCGTCGACCGAGGGATAGTCGGCCACCTCTCGAATGGCGGTGGCGGCCCTGAGGTAGTCCTGGAGCGAGTAGTCTCCCGAGAGCGTGAAGGCGAAGGCATCGTTCATGAAGGCCCATCGATCGAACGGCTCGATTTGAGCAAGTCCCGAGATGCGGCGCGCCCGCTCGGCGGAGTCGTACCACACTCGGATGAAGGACGTGCGGCCCGGGTTCAAGACGAGGTGGCCCGGGTCGTTGACCGTCAGCTCCGCAGACGGGCCGTCGAAGAGAAGCCGATGCATCGTCTCCCCGTCTCGGAACCGCAAGGGAATGGGCCAGGGGGGAAGCGAGTTTGGTTCGGGACCGAAGGTGAACCGCTCCTGCCGGAGGGTAAGATGCCCATCCTCCCGGTGTACCCGGACCACGGGAAAGCCGGCGCGGTCGACCCACGCGCGCATCACCGAACGGACGGGCTGGCCGGATGCCTCTTCGAGCGACCTCCAAAGGTCGTCCTCTTCCGCATTCGCGTAGGCAAAGCGCTTGAGATATGCGCTCACCCCACGGCGGAACGTCTCCTCGCCGAGAAAGGTCTCGATCATCCGGACCACGTTCGCCCCTTTGAAGTAGGTGATGTCGTCCGTGCTCTGGCTGATCTCGGCGGGGTCGTGGATCGATAACCGCACGGGGTGCGTGGACGCGTATGAGTCCGAGAAGTAGCCCGGTGAGGTCCGGATCAGGAACTCGGACCAGGGATCGGTCCTCAGGTGCAACCGGTCCTCCATCTTCGACGCGACGAACGTCGCGAAGCTTTCGTTGAGCCAGAGGTCATCCCACGTCTTGGTGGTCACAAGGTCGCCGAACCACTGGTGGGCGATCTCGTGCGAGAGGGTCTCCACGGCCCATCGCACGATCCCGGGGCTCGTGGAGTCATCCCACAGGAGCCCGATCTCCGGGAAGACGATGGCGCCCCAGTTCTCCATGCCGCCGGCCCATAAATCCGGCACGGCGACCAGATGGAGCTTCGGCAGCGGGTAGGGCATGCCGTAGTAGGTCGAGTACTCGTCGAGGAGTGGACCGGCCATGGCCAGCGCCCGCCGGGCCATCGCCGCCTTTCCGGGTGGGGCCACGGCGACGATACGCACGTCCCCGTGCGTCGTCTCGATGGCGTCGAACGGCCCCACCCCGAGGTAGAGGAGGTACGTCGACATCCGGGGGGTCGGGGCAAACGTCCAGACCCGCTTTCCGTCCACGGTGGCGGTCCCTTCCAGGGCGGCGTTGGAGACGACGGTGAGCTCCGAGGCGGTCGTGACGCGGAGGCGGAAGACCGCCTTCGCGTCCGGTTGATCGAT
>DASRSW010000069.1:0-10150 GCA_035656275.1 Thermoplasmata archaeon | reverse complement strand
GGACGGGCGCGGGCGACCGACCGGAGATCGCGAACAGCATCGGCAGCGGCCGGTGGCAGGCCGAGGGCCGCCTGCCCCTCGCGTCCATCCAGGAGCGCGGCGGCCTGAACCAGCGTGGCGCCGGGAATCTCCGCGGCCGCGCCGATCGCCCGGCCGAGGACCTCCTCGATCCTCGGTCCCCAGAAGGGGGTTTCGGCATACCGAAAGCTGCGCACCCGGCGCAGGGCTCCGACGAGGTCGAGGCGGGCCCGGTCCCGCCCGAGCGGCCCGGCGCCCGGGGCTCGCAAGGTTTCGAGGGCGTTGAGGGACACAGGTGACTCGACAGGAGAGATCCAGAGCACTCGCGGTTCGAGGGCGGGAGGAAGCAGTTGCAGGAACGTACGCGCCGTGTCCCCAATCGGGTCGAAGAGCACCACCCCGGATCGACGGGCGGCCGCGAGCGCGAGGGCGATAAGGGTCGTGCTCTTGCCCATACCGGTCTCCCCGAGCAGGCAGGCGTGGCGACCTTCCGACGCAAGTACGGGGAGCCGAACGATCTCTCCTTGGCTCGAATAGCCCACGGGGATCCCCTGGGTCAAACCGGAGATGGGGGCATCCCCGCCGGCTCGGCTCCACGGCTCGGGAAACAGGGCGGCGAGCTCCGTCTCGGACACCCGAAAAGCTCGCGGAGCGGGGCGAAGCCAGGGTACCGGCCTCGACCACTCAAGGGGGGCCCCTTCGAGCGACTGACTGGACGAACGGACCAGCTCACAGAGCCCGCGGAGCGTCGACTCCTCCGAGATGGGCGCCTCGACGTGGACGCGCAGGGCCCAGCTCGCCCAGCGACGTCGGTGAAGGAGATCCCGGAGGGCCCTTTCGGAGTCTGGCAGCGGCGCGAGACGGTACCCGGTGGGGACCGCGGTGGACTCGAGTCCGGGGGAGGTAGGCCCCACGGGCGCCACGGGTCGTCCCGGGGTCGCCTCCCAGATGACCCGGGCCCCCCTGGGGAAGGTCGGCAGCGTCTGGAACACCACTTCCGTCCATCCAGGCGTGTCTTCCGGAGCCAGCTCCGGCAGCCCTCCCCCAGGCGTGAGGGAACCGTGTCGTTGCACGAGAGACCGCTCCACGGTCGGCGGCGGGAGGGCAGGCCGCCAATGCCCGGGCGGATAGCAACCCCCGAGGGTCATGCCGGCCCAGTGCCGCGCCGCCGACCCGCGGGCGGTCAGCCGGATCCCGCCAGACGGCCCGGTCCGCCACTCGAGACGGACGGCGACGGAGAGCCCCTGCGCTACCCGTACGGCGAGCCGAAGTTGTTGACGGAAGCGAGCTACGTCTCGCTCCTCCCGGAGCGCGCTTCCCCGGACGAAGTCGAAGCAAGCGCCCGACGAAGTGCGCGTCGCGAGAGACGCTCCCACGAAGCTAGGGGGCGGCCCCGGCTCCATGAGGCTTCGCCGGGGTGGGGACGGTGAACGATGTTCGTTCCCGCCGCGCCAGCCTCAAGTAGCGAGGTCCCTCCCCACGTCGAGGGGAGGAGCGATGTCGTCTCTCGAAGAGCAGATCACGGCGATCGAGGACGAAATTCGCAACACCCAGTACAACAAGGCGACTCAGCATCACATTGGCCGGCTGCGCGCCAAACTTGCGTTCCTTCGGCTGGAACGGGAGAAGCGCGCCTCCTCCAAGGGAGGCGGGGTGGGCTACTCCGTCCGGAAGTCCGGCCACGCTACGGTCGGCCTGGTGGGATACCCCTCCGTGGGGAAGTCCACCCTTCTGACCCGGATTACGGGAGCGGCGAGCGCGACCGGTGCGTACGACTTCACGACGCTCACGATCATCCCGGGGATGCTGCGCTGGGGTGGGGCCTCGATCCAGGTCCTGGACATGCCGGGACTCGTCCCCGGGGCGGCCAAGGGCCGCGGTCGAGGTCGGGAAGTGCTCTCCGTCGTCCGCTCGACCGACCTGGTCGTGTTCCTGATCGACCCAGAGCACACGGATTTCCGCGCGTTGTTGAACGAGATCGAATCTTCGGGGGTGCGGGTCAACAGCCGCCCTCCGCGGATCGTCATCACGCGGGGCGACCGGGGCGGGCTCACGATCTCGAGCACGGTCCGATTGACCCACCTCGCGGGAGGATTGGCCGTGGGGATTGCCCGGGAGTTCGGGCTCCACAACGGCTCCATCGTCTTCCGGGAGGATGCGACGGCGGAGCAGCTGATCGATGTCCTCGCCGGCAACCGGGTGTACGTCTCGGCCCTCCTCGCCGTGAACAAGGCGGAGCTGTTGACCGCCGCCGAGCGGCGGGCCCTCGCGGAGCGGTTGCGCCCCTTCCCCGTCCGATTCGTCTCCGCCCGGACCGGGGAGGGCATCCCCGAGCTGATCCGGGGGATCGGGGAGACGCTCGCGTTCATCCGCATCTACGTAAAGCCCCCGGGACGCGAAGCGGACCGGGAAGAACCGGTGATCCTGCGCCGGGGAGACCGGGTGGACGACCTCTTGCGCCGGTTGCCGACCGACCTCGCCCGGACGTTCAAAGCCGCCCAGATATGGGGACCGAGTGCGCGCTTTCCGGGTCAGACCGTCGGCCGGGAACACTCGCTGGCGGACGAGGACGTGGTCACCGTCGTCGTCCAGCGGGGCGGGCGACCGGGCGTTTAGCGTCGGGCTCGCCGGGCGCCAACCACTTGCGGGAGGGCCGGACCTCCACGAAGAAGTGACGGCGATGGAGCGGCTCCAGCGACAGCGACTCCTCGACCTCCCCCACGTCCGCAAGGGTCTCGAGCGTTCGTTCGAGGTGCGCGCGGCCCGAGAGCTCCCGCCCCATGCTGGCGGTCTTGAGCGCGAGGAGGACAACACCATTGCGGCGGAGGAACCAGCGGGCATTCTCCAGCGCGATGGGTAGCTGGTCCGGCTGGGCCACGTCGACGTAGAGCCCGTCCACCGGCGGCACGAGCGCGAGGTAGGTCTGCGGGGCTCGGGCATCGCCGAGTACCGGCAGGAGGTTCGGGTACCGGTCCGCAAGCCGCAGCAGACGCGCGAACGGGCGCAGGCTCTTCTCGAGCGCGAAGACGGCCCCGGAGCGCCCGACAAGGTCCGCGACATGCGACGCCGTCGTCCCGCTCGCGGCGCCCAGGTACAACCAGTACTCCCCCGAAGCGGGAAGGGGCCCGGCGTACCCCTTCGCCAGGGCGGCTCCGAGCTTACTGCGCATCGGGTCCCAGCGACGGAACGCCTGGTCCTCGCGGAAGGTCACGCGCTCTCCGTAGACCTCGGGGGGGGACCCGAGAGCGACCGTCCAGAACGCCGGCCGTTCGTCCTCTCGCGAACGGAACAGCGAGGGCCGGTCGGGGTCGGCCACCAGGCGTGTCGGGGGTCTCACGCCCTCCTCCGCAGCGACTGGATGCGACGATCACGACGGGCAACGAGTTCGGGCGCCACGGATCGATGGGTGAACTGGTCCGCGCGCGCCGCGATGACCGCGAGGGCGGCAAGGCTCCGGGCATAGGCCGCCCGCCGCCCGAGAGGGACGTCATTCATTCTCGGCGCCCGGAAGATGACCCCGTAGCGCGGGCCCCGCATCGGCGACGGACGTCGGCGGGTGCCCAGCAATTGCAGGCGAGCCGCGCTCATTGTCGCTAGCCGAGGGAGTCCTCCCGCGGCGGCTACGAGGCGCCCCGTCAGGGACGCCCCGAGGAGCGCCCGAAGATTGGGGGCGACCTCGGCGGCCACGGCCTCCAGCTCGTCCTGGAGGACGCGAAGATGCCGGTCGAGGTCCTTACGCAGCTGGGCGCCGGACGCGGCGAAGCGGCGGAGCGGGTCGCTGGCCCCGCTCAAGAGCTCTTCCTGGGCGGCTCGCTCCCGATGCGCGGCGCGCTCGAGCCTCTCCTCCTCGCGCGCGAGGGCGACCAAGACCTCGTGCGGGCTCGAGAGCGCCGTGGCGAAGGCGCCGTGACTGAGTTCCAGCAAGAGCTCCCGGAGCTCGCGGACCGACGGGCGCGGGATCGCCTCCCGGGCCGCGCGGAGCACCCGGAGGTCGGGTTCGCCCACTCCGACGCCGGCGGCCGCCAGTCGAACGGTCAACGCGGGGTCGTCGCACCGTAGCGGCCCTTCGCGCGCGGCGCGCTGCAGGGGGGCCAGGAGCGTCGCCGGCAACGCTCCCCCCGACGAGAGCGGGGGAAAGGTTCCGAGCGGTTCCACGGCGCCCGCGGCGCGCACAAGGTAGAGCGTTCGGCCGCCTCGAACGAGGGCGGCCGCGGCCACCGTCTAGAACTCCTCGAGCGACTTCTGGAACCGGCGGCGCTCTTCGGGGACGTCCACGGGGTAGCGGCCGGTCAGGCACCCGAGACAGAGGTTCCCTTCGGGGAGCCCCACGGAATCCACGAGGCCCTGGATGGAGAGGTAGTGCACGCTGTCGGCTCCGACGACCGCGGCGACCTCGGCCTCGGTCCGGCCCGCCGCCACGAGCTCCTTGCGCTCCTTCATGTCGATCCCGAAGTAGCAGGGAGCGACGATCGGAGGGCAGCCGATCCGCACATCGACCTTGGTCGCTCCCGCGGTTCGGACCATCCCCACGATCTCGCGGAGCGTCGTGCCGCGGACGATGGAGTCGTCCAGGAGCACGACCCGTCGCCCCTTGAGAATCCCGGGCACGGGATGGAGCTTGATGTGGACCTCCTCCTCGCGCCGCTTCTGGTCGGGGAGGATGAACGTCCGCTCGACGAACCGATTCTTGATCAGCCCCTCCGCGTAGGGGATCCCCGAGACCTCGGAGAAGCCGAGCGCCTGGGGGCGGGACGAGTCCGGCACGGGGATCACGAGGTCGCTTTCTACGGGGCTCTCCCGGGCCAGCCGCTGGCCGATCCGCTGGCGGACCTCGTAGACCGACTGGCCCTCCATGATCGAGTCGGGCCGGGAGAAGTAGACCCACTCGAACATGCAGTGGGCCCGCTCGCCCGAGGTCGCGACGCGCGAGCTCTTCACCTGCCCCTTCGAGTCGATCACGACGACCTCGCCGGGAAGGAGGTCGCGGACGAGCTTGCCGCCCATGAGCTCGATCGCGACGGACTCGCTCGCGACGACGTGCCCCCCGTCGAGCGTTCCCAGGACGAGCGGGCGGATGCCGAGCGGGTCGCGGAACGCGACCACCCTGTTTCCCACGACCATGACGACCGCGTAGCCTCCGATCAGCTCCTGGGAAGCCCGGCGGATCGCGGCCTCGAGGTCGCGGGTGCGGGCGTACTCGACGGAGATCATCTGGGCCATCGTCTCGCTGTCCGCCGTGCCGAGGAACTCGACGCCCTGGGCCTGGAGGCGGTGGCGGACGCGCTCAAAATTGACGATGTCCCCGTTGTGGGCGAGGGCGGCGTCCTCATCCCTTAGCTTCACGACGAGCGGCTGGGCGTTCTCGAGGTCGGAGCGCCCCGTCGTCGAGTAGCGAACGTGCCCGATCCCGATCGACCCTCGGAGGGACTCGAGGAGCTCCCGGTCGAAGATATCGTGGACGAGCCCCATCCCTTTGCGAATGTGGAGCACCCCGTGCGAACTGGTCGCGATCCCGGCGGATTCCTGGCCCCGATGCTGGAGGGCCCGCAGCCCGCGGTAGAGCGTGGGAGCGGCGCCCTTGCCGGGCATCGAGACCCCCACGACGCCACAAGTCTCGTGGACCGGCATGACTCGGGGAAGCGCCGCACCGGCGCCTCGGCCCGAGCCACCCGGTCGTGGGTCTTAAGCCAAACGGCTCGGATTACCTCGGCTTAACCGAAGAGGGCGGAGAGACCCTCGGCCGCCTCTTCCTCGGAGACGCCCTTCTCTTCCTTCTTTTCCTCTTCCTTCTTCTCGCCCTTGCCTTCCTTCTTCTCGGACGCGGGGGCGGCCGACGGGGCGGGAGCCGCGAACGTCTCCGCCTTCGCAAGGACCTCGGTGAGGTTCACGCCCTCGAGCGAGGCCAGGAGCGCCTTGACCCGGGCGGTGTCGGGGCTGACCCCGGCGGCGCTCAGAACCTGGCTCAGGCCCTTCTCATCGATCGGCTTACCGGCGGCATTGAGCAGCAACGCTCCGTAGACGTACTCCATTTTCTTTACTCCTCTCCGAACCGTTTGGTTGGACCGTCAGGTGGATTTCTCGCCCAGCGCCGCGACCGCACGCGCCTCCCGAAGCGCGCGGGCCAGAATTGGGGTAATGCTCTCCGGGGTGGGGTAGCCGGCGGCTACGGCGACCAGGAGGGCGCGGCGATGGGCCCGTTCGAGCAGAAGGGGCGTGGTCTCGCGGCTCGGGTAGGCGACCTCGAGCGCCAGCCCGAGGGCCCGACGGTGGGCGCGCACGAACTCGGCGCGGCGCTCGTCGAGGTCGACGCTAAGGATCGCCGGTGGGTAGAACGTGTCGCCGTCGACGACCGCGCGAAGCTGCAGTCCCACCTGGAGCGGAAAGATGTCGAGGCGCGTCAGCATCCCCGCGACCTCGCGGGAGATCGGCTCGCCCGCCTTCACGATCAGCGTGTCCTTCTTCAGGACCACTTTCCCTTTTTCGATGGCGGCGGGGAGCCCGGCGTGCTGGAGCTCGCCGACGATCGGTCCGGGTTTGAAGCTCGTGGTTCCCGCGGGGACGAGGATGTCGTTGGGGGCCAGCTCCCCTCCGCGGGCGGGCATGGGGGAGCGGGTGCGCGCGAGTTCGAGGTAGAGGGAGAACGGGTTCCCCTCCGCCATCAGGACGGCGGTCTGGTCGCTCAAATGTTCAAGGAGAGGCTTGAGCGACGGCCGGTCCCCGGCGGCGAGCTCAATGGCGTGCCGCAGGGAGCTGTTCGGCGCGACGAGAATCGGATGGCCCCGCTCGCGCAATTCGCGTCGCATCGACTGGAGCGCAGCGGCCGGGACTCCCCGGATTCCGACCAACGCCGCCAGCGGCTGGCCCAGGAACTGCTGTTTGAGCGACTCGACCCGCTCGAGTTTCTGCGGGCGTACCGAACCTCGTCCGGGCATCGCGCGCTCCCCTCACCACAGCCGGACGGCCGGTCCCATCGAGGTCTTGAGGTAGACGGATTCGATGTTCGTCCGCCCGCGCTCGAGCTTGCCGACGATCCGGTTCAGGACCGCGTCGACGTTCTGGGCGATCTGCTCGGCGGGCATCGTGCGCGTGCCCACCGCGGCATGGAACGTGCGATTCCCCTTGGAGCGGACACGCACCGACTTCCGCAGGGCGTTGATGAGGTTCGTCGGGTCGCCCCCCGGGGGCACCGGGCGGGGCATCTTCCCGCGCGGGCCGAGCACGACGCCGAGCCGCTTTCCGATCGTCGGCATGAGCGGCGCCTCGGCGAGGAAGAAATCCGTCTCCTCGACGAGCTTCTTCGCGCGTTTCTTGTCCTTCAACAGCTCGTCCAGGCCGGCGGGGTCGATCGCCTGGTCGGCCACGGGGCGGATCTTCTGGCACATCTCGGGAGACGCGAACACGGCAATGCGGACCGGTCGGCCGCGTCCGTTCGGCAGCGGGACCTCGTCCTCGATGCGGTTCTTGGGAACGCTGAGGTCGAGGTCCTTGAGGTTGATGGCGAGCTCCACCGATTCGGGGAACTGGCGGGCCGGCGCCTTTTCCAGCGCCTCCGCGACCACTTCCAGCGCGTTACGGTCTGCCATCGGGTTTTCCCTCGAAGCGGGGCCGCCGAGCAGGCATTCCTACATAAAGGTTAAGGCCTCCGTCGAGAGGGTCGCGGGGTTTCCAGTGCCGGCGGAGCGGGGGCTCGTACCGGAGGGCCGATTCCTTCTGAAACGCCCGCACACCGATACCTTCACCGCGGGTCTCGGGCGCGGCGACCGTGTCCCTACGGTCCGGACGTCGCGTGAGATCGGGAAACCGGGCGGGCGACGGTTCACCGCGCGGGGGATAGCGTCGATCATTCCCGCACGACGGAATACGGGTCGGCGCGGGAGCTAGCGTGACCCGGAGACGTCACGGCGTTTTCTCCCGATGTACCGCCGTGCGCTTCGCCCTCAAGCCTATATAGGAACCGTGTTTCGCGAGCGCCCGATGCATTACCCTAAGACGGTCTCGTCCTACTGCCCGAGGTGCAAAGTGCACACCGAGCACGATGTCGAGAAGGGGAAGAAGCGGCCCGCCTCCGAGCTCAAGTGGGGGCAGCGACGCTTTCGGCGCGCCACGTCCGGTTACGGGGGGTTTCCTCGGCCGAAGCCGGAGGGGCGGGCGAAGGCCGTCCGGCGGGTCTATCTCAAGTATCGCTGCAAGAAATGCAAGTACACGGTTCAGCCCGCCAGTTGGCGCGCCGGTCAGCTCGAATTGGTGGAGCACCGCTGAATAGCATGTCGCCTCCTGCCCCGTTCTGGGTCGTCAAGTGTCCCGACTGTTCGGGAGAGCAGACGATCTTCAGTCGCCCGGCCACGGCGGTGAGTTGCTCTGTCTGCGGAGCGACCCTCGCGACGCCCACGGGTGGAAAGGCCCAGCTTCGAGGCGAGTTCGTCCGCAACGCGACGGGCTAGGCGGGGGCCGAGACCGATGCCGCTCCGGGGGGAGCTCCCGGAAGAAGGGGAGCTCGTCGTCGGGACCGTGACGTCCATCCGTAACTTCGGAGCCTTCGTCACGCTGGACGAGTACGCGAACAAGGAGGCGTTCATCCACCTCTCTGAGGTCGCCACGGGGTGGGTCAAGTACATCCGCGACCACATTCGCGAGGGTCAGAAGATCGTCGCGCGCGTCTTGCGCGTGGACCCGGCCAAGGGCCAGGTGGACCTGTCGCTCAAGCGGATCAACGACCACCAGCGCCGCGAGAAGATCCAGAGCTGGAAGAACGAGCAGCGCGCGCTCCGTCTCCTCGGGCTCGTGGCCCAGCAGCTCAAGTCCACCGTGGAAGCCGCCGAGGAGTTGTTCGCCGACGCGCTCGTCGAAAAGAACGGGAGCCTCTTCGCCGCTTTCGAGGCGGCCAGCGCCGACGCGAAGAAGTTCCAGAAGGAGCACGGGCGCGCCGCGTGGGTGGGCGCCTTCGTCAAGATCGCCCAGGAGAACCTCGTTCCCCCGCACGTGACGATCCACGGCACGCTCGAGATCTCGGACCCGGCGCCCGACGGGCTCGAGCACGTGCAACGAGCGCTCGCCGCCGCCGAGGCCGTCGACCCGGAGTCCATCACGGTGCAGTATGTGGGCGCCCCCCGCTACCGAGTCGTGGTCTCCGGCACGCAGTACAAGCACGCCGAGGAGCTGCTCAAGCACGCGACCGAGGCCGCGCTCGCGGCGATCAAGCAGGCCGGCGGTCAGGGGAACTTCGTCCGGGCATGACGGAGTCGCTCCTTCGGGTCTGCCGCGCCTGCCACCGGTACACGTTCGCCTCGAACTGCCCGTCCTGTCGCGGAGCCACCCGGACGCCGCACCCGGCCCGGTATTCGCCACAGGACCGCTGGGGCCGCTACCGCCGCGCCCTGCTGGACGCGATGGCGCCCCCGAAGTAGGTACCAACAGAGATGCACCGGATCAAAGTGGTCAACGACATCAGCGAGCTCGTCCCGATCCTGCGCGCGGTCGACACGCCGCTCAAGCTGAAGCTCGTTCAGCGGCTCGCCGACAGCTGGCTCACCGAGGAGGACGTGGTCAAGGAGTTTGGAGGGGACGGGGCGAAGGCGCTCAACTTCTTCGAGAAGCTGAAGCTGATCGACACCCGCTGGGTCGCTCGCGAGGGACGCCGGACGCCGGACAAGAGCTACCACTTCTACTACTCGACGATCAACATCAACACGACTGCGCCGCTCCAGGAGGTGAGCGAGATCCTGGCCATCGCCAGCATGAGCCCGAAGGATTACGAGAAGCTCGAGCGCCGCATCTTCGAGGCCGTGGGGGATGCCGGCCGCTTTTTCTCGGATGTCGCGGAAGAGCTCGGCATGACCGCGACGCGTCTCAAGGGCCTCGTGAAGCGCTCCGACAAGCTCGAATACCGCGGCCACCGGATCGAACGGTTCCATGCCCCGCCGCCGGGCAGTTAAGCCGCGCCGGCGCGAGGTGAGCGTCCTGCGGCTCGGCCACCGGGCCGCCCGGGACCCTCGGCTCACGACCCACGTGGCGCTCACCGCCCGGGCCCTGGGGGCCCGGCGGCTCTTTCTGGAGCCGCCCGACCTCGCCCTCGCGGAGCGGATCCGACGGGTCAATCAGCGCTGGGGGGGTACGTTTGAGGTCGAGGGCGTCC
>DASRSW010000068.1:0-26945 GCA_035656275.1 Thermoplasmata archaeon | reverse complement strand
GATTATCTGAAGAGCCGTGAGTTAAGGGATTCGTTCTCAGGCTACTGCAAACTGCCCTAGAATGTGCAACCTGATTTGCACATTCAGGAAACTCCGTACGGGCGGCCGCTATCTCTCCCGAGTCCACGCTCACGAATGTGTAGGACTACGTAGAACCGCCCAACTATGTCATTACGTCAGGATCGCTCGGGCTGAGAAAGGGGAGCGGCACACTGAGGGGGTTCAGCCAGTCGGACTGGTTCAACCGTGACTTCAGGGGTCAGAAGGAAGGTAGGGCTGGGCATGCGCTCATCGTCGAACGGAGCTTGGGAACAACTCCCTACCGGCCTTACTGACGACAATTCAGGGACGAATCTGCCTTCAAGGTGCCGGATGGCCTCCGCGTCCGGTGGGGGAGCCAGGAAAGGCTTCAACCCTGCCCGGGGTCTACGACCGTTCCCATGGCTGTTGGCCAGACACCGACACCGCCGGCCGGGCGATTGCCGCGACGGCTCAGAACTAAGGGGCTCCTCCTAGCCCTGCTCGCGGTCATGGTCGCGGCAGTAATCCTCGCCGGTATCGTTGCGTTTCAGGAAGGTCCGGGCGGACTCCTCAACCCGTACCGCGCCCAGGTCAGCTACGTTTCGTGGTTCGACCAGAATGGCAACTATCTGGGGGACAGTCCCGGTCGTACAGTGAACGCGGGCGCATCCTTCATTGCGACGCTCGCGCTTGTGTGCCCTCAATGGCCGCTTAACTGCAACAGCACGGAGAGCCTGAACTTTGGAGCCATTGCCGGGCTCGGTGAAACCGGTTGGGATCGCGGCTTCGTCGTGACTTCCTCGAATATGCCAGTGAGTCTGCCTCCCGGCGGGAGCGCGAGCGTATCGATAACCGTGAGTGTGCCGAATCACCCTTTCTCCGGTTGGATAAGGGTAACCGTGAACGTCGCCACGTAGGAATCGATCGAATGGGAAGTGCTGTTCGATTTGCACACACCCTTCTCATGCGTTCGCAGCGTGATTGACCTGCCATCCATAGCACGACGCCAAGGAAAGCGGGACTTCCGTGAGTTGGCAACTTTTTGTCAAAAAACTGCGCCCTCGCTTAACTAGCGGGAATCGGGATGGGGTGCCCGTGTCGCGATTCCGACCGACGACGGTAATCCCTTCGGCAAACAATCTGGCCAACTCTCGAGTGGCTCCGGACTTTTCGGGCCTCGCCGTTTGGAGCGCCCGTTCAACATTCCCTCGGAACTACGGTCTCCTCGCCATCGTGATTGTCGGATTCACCATGGCATCCGGTCTGGCCGGCATGGCCCTGGGCGCCGTCGCGCACCCGACGGCTCCGGGGCTCGCTCCAGCCCATGTGGCCGTCGGGGAGCCCGCCGCCACTTCGCACCTGCCACCCGCTTCGCGCTCGACGACTGTTCCTCCCGCCTTCGGCTGGCAGAACATCACCGCACCACGCTCGCCGCCACCGCGGTACGGCTCCGCGCTCGTCTACGACCCCGCGGACGGGTACACTCTCGTGTTCGGTGGATCTTCCTACAACGCCTCGGGTTTCGGGATACTCAACGAATCGTGGACCTACGTGAACGGGACCTGGACGAACATCACCTCGACCGCGGGGAAGGCCCCCATCCTGGGAAGCCGCCAGCTCGGCCTCACGTACGACGCTCATGATGGATACGTCTTCGCCCTCGGCGGAGGCGCCTTCGGGGGAAGCTCGGCCGGCTGGAGCTTCTCGCGAGGGGTTTGGTCGTCCGAGCCCGCTCCGCCCGTGAACAACCTTTCGAACCCCGTCTACGACTCGACCGACGGGTACACGATCGCCACCACGTACGGGCAGGATTGCTCTTCTACGCTGACCGCTGCGACGTATTCGTACTCCGGGGGAGTCTGGACCGCGCTCAACGCCCCGGGCCCCTGCCTTCTTGAGGCCGCCAGCTCCGACGACCCGGCCGCGGGCGGCGTGTTGTACACGGGAGGGCTCATCGCCGTTGCGGACGGCTTCACGGGAAACAACCAGACCTGGCTGTTCTCCCACGGTGCCTGGAAGAATCTGACCGCGTCCGCGGGGTCGGCGCTCCAATCCCAACAGGTCGAGACCAATGTCGGAATGGCCTACGACCCGGCGCTCTCCGCCCCCGTATTCGCCACCTATTCCGCCGACGGCGTCGACACGTGGGAATTCAACGGGACCTGGGCCGCCGTGCCCACGGCCTCGCACCCGCCGGGGCTGTCCTACCCGGCGCTGGGTTGGGACGGGGGTTCGCACGCCATCCTCTTGTTCGGCGGCACGGGCTCTGCGACAAGCAACACGACCTGGGAGTTCACGAACTCCCTTACCCTTCGCGCGTTTCCGGCCATCGCGGATCCATCGCCCGTGGACGTCGGGGTGCCGACGACGATCACGGCGCAGTTCCAGGGGGGAACCGGACCTTGGACCGTGAACTGGTCGCTGGGCGACGGCACGACCGGCTCGGGTGCCTCGATCGTGCACAGTTACACCAGCGCGGGAGGATTCACGGTGCACGAGGCGGTTACCGACTCGACCGGCGCCACGGTCTCCTCGGACTCGACCGTGCAGGCCGTCTCGGACATCTCCGTCGCGGCGTCAGCCACGACCGGGGTCACCGATGTCGGTCTGGTGGTGAACTTCACCGCCACGGCCTCCGGGGGGACAGGGACGTCAACGTTCGCCTGGAACTTCGGGGACGGCGGGACCGGCGGCCTGCCGGCGCTCGGTCACACCTTCAGCCGCTCCGGGACGTATACCGTCGAAGCGTGGGCGAACGATACGGGCGGAGGCACCAGTAATGCGACGATGATCCTCGCCGTGCACGCGCCGCTGGCCGTGAACTTCAGCTTCACTCCGGCGGCTCCCGCCCTCGGGGAGCTCGTCAACTTTACGGCCACGGTGAGCGGCGGGACCGCTCCCTACAGCCTGGGATGGGCCTTCGGGGACGGCGGAGTCGGCGGGAACCTCGCAAAGATTTCCCACGTTTTCACGACGAACGGTCCATTCTCCGCGGCCGTCTCGGCGACGGACTCCGTGGGCGGGAGGGCGTTCTACGCGGAGAACCTCACCGTGGCGCTCAATCTGTCGATTGTCGGGAGCTGGGCGGCCGGCGCGGCGCCGTTGCCTATCGCGTTCACCAGCCACGTCGCGGGCGGGGTCCCCGGATACGCCTACCTGTGGTCCTTCGGGGACGGCGCGACGGCCACGGTCGCGGATCCGTCGCACACCTACGACCTGCCGGGACCCTATTCGGCGCAGCTCGCGGTCACCGACGCCGCGGGCCACGTGGCCAGCGCGCAGTGGTCCATTCAGGTCTCGGCCGGCGGAGGTCCGCTCGAGGTTTCGGTCACCGCCACTCCGTCGGAAATTAGCGTGGGCACCAGCACCTTTCTGACGGCGAGCGTCGCCGGGGGTACCGGGGGGTACCATCTCGCGTGGTTGAACGGACCGATCGCGTGCGTCGCGGTCGGTACGTTGTCTGAGCGCTGTACCACGGATGTCGCGGGTCGCTATTCCGTCACGCTGCAGGTCTACGATTCGACCGGGGCCGAGCAAGCGGGATCCGCCGCCATTCAGGTGGGCCCACCGGGGGTAGTCACCGCTCCTCCCGCAGGGCTGGAGCTGCCGCTCGGGCCGTTGGCTGCGCTCGCGGGCGCGATCGCGCTCGCCGGGTCCGCGGTCGTGATCCTTCGGGCCCGACGGGGACGGGATCCCCCCACGTTCCCCCCCCGAGGTCGTGGCCCATCGCCACCCGCAGCGACTCCGACGAGTGGCTCCGCCCCGGCGGACGACGAAGACCCTCTTTCCGACCTCCTCTGAGGCGCGGTCGCGGGTTGCGGCAGTCTCAGTTAGGTAAAGATGCGGCACGGGAGCGAACTCGCGGGGGAGCGCGCGGGAACGATCCGCTCCCGCGAGCTTCCGGCGAAACGCCTCGCAAGGTTGATGGCGGCTCGGGGGCTCCCGCAGAGGTGAGGCGGCCCCGGTGCGGCAGCTGAAAGCGTCCGAGGCCCTCGTCGGCCTCGAAACCCTATCGGGCGGGCCGACGGGCCGACCCTCCTCGCTCCCCCGGCGAACCCGTCAAACCGTCGCTCGCCGGCTCGAGGAATGGGGTTGGTTCACGCGCCGATGGGTTCCCTCCTCGAACCTCATGGGCGAACAGATCGTCACGCTGTGCAGCTTTGCCCCCTTCGCAGACCGACGGGCAGAGATCCGGCAGCATTGGCAGCTTCGTCCGGATGCCGTCGTCGTATGGGAGATGGACGGGAGCTTCTTCGGGGCGTTCGCCTCGCCGGACCGGGGCGCCGCCGACGCGCTCCTCTCCCAGGTCGAGGACCCCGACCTCGGGGTTCCGGTCTTTCACCTGAGGACGGAGGCGACGACCTCCTCGGCGCCGGTCTGGTTCGACTTTGCCGGCGCATGGGCTCGTACGACCGGTTTAGAGGTCCCCCCCTCGTACCCCCTCGGGTTCGAGGCGGCGGCGGGTCCGGCGGCTCCCGGTGAAGCGCCGCCTGCCGGGGCAGCCGAACAGAATGCGGCGTCAGCGCTCATCGCCGCATCCGAAAGCGAACCCCGCGGCTCCGCAGCGCCGGTCGGCGGGCTCCAGGAGCGCTGCGTTCGGCGGGGCTGGGTCATCCCGAGAACCTTTCTCAATCCCTCGGCGGTCGCGCGTACGATCGGGACGTTCCCGGCGCACATCGCACTCCTGCATGGACGGATCCGCGGCTCCGGGGGGCGTGGCGCCGACGATCCACTCTTAGCGCTCTCCGGGCCGCTGCGGCCGTTCCTTCTCGCCCGGAACGGTAGCGAAGTCCTGCTGGCGACGCTTTCGGTGGCGGGGAGAAGGGGGCGTGAAGCGAAGGGGGCCTCATCGCCTCCCGTCCTGAGTTACCTCGCTCAGTACATTGAACGGATCCGGGTCTTGAGGGAACCGTTGGCGACGGCACGCGAGCTCGTTAACCATCGCTATTCGGTATTCACCCAGAGGTCCAGTGCGTCGACTCGACCATCGCCCGAAGATCTATCCCCTCAACTGCGGGCCGCGCCCGGAGCCGGAGCCGAGCGGAGTCGGTCGCGTTCCCTCCCCGCTTGACGGGGGTTCCTAGGGGGGAGGATGGGCGCGGTCGTACGACCGCACGCGTCATTCCGCCACCGTGCCGATATTCTCCTTGGAGGATGAGGTCGACGTGCGGTCGGGTCTCTGTGACCCTCGGGATTGATGCTGGGCAAGCTTCAGCCCGCCCACCGGTCCTTAAAGCCGGCCGGCGCAAGCCGGGCCGGTCCTGGCGGGGGGAGCCCTGCCGCCGACCGATGCACTCCTCAACGTCGACAAATTCCGCCTCGACCGCGCTAGTCCAGGGGGGCCAGCTCCCTGTCGAGGGAACCCCCGTTCGCGGGTCCGCGGCGGAACATTGCCCTCCGCGAGGATTTTTCGGCCCCCAGGTAGCCGGGCGCTCTGTCACGGGGAGCCCCCATATACCGTCGCCAGTTCCGCGGGAACGGAACGACCTATGGTGTATTTCGAGGACCTGGACACGCCGTTCGATATCTCGATGGAGGATCTGCCGTCCTGGGACGATTCGGAGGAGCACGCCGCCGCTCACGCGGGGGCGGTGAGGAACTTCGAAGTGGTGGAGACGGCCGGCTCGGCGATCGTCGTAACCTACGAACGGAACATCCGCGGAGTGTGGCAAAAGGCGCGGACTCGGGTCACGTCGTTTCCTCCCTATTGTCGGTTCATCGAGGAGCTGGAGGGGGAGTTCGCCGGCTCGAGGTTCGTGGGTGGCCACCGCCCCGACGGGACGAGGATGAAGATCGACATCTACGGGGACATCCAGAGCAAGACGATGACGGGCGAGACGCTCCGGAAGTATTGGCTGGAGGTCCTCGCCACGAGCCATGCGGAAGACGTCGCCGCGTTGAGAGCATTCCGAAAGAGAGTGGCCTCCCCCACTCACTAGGAACACATAGCACGCTGGACCCGAGGGGGAACGATCTCCGCTTTCCCCTTCCGGGGTATGTCTCCGGGATCATTCAGAGAATGGCGCCTCCGATGCGCGGTTCGGCCAGGGGATCGCCGGGCCGGATTCCGGCTGCCTGTGTAGGCTCGGCCGTCGAGCGAATCAGTTCCGGTACCGAGGACGATCGTACCCGAGGGCGATCTCACGGCCACTCCCTTCCGAGCCGAGGATCAAAGCGTCTTTTCGAAGAACAAGGCGCCGGCCACCGGGTTCGGCCAGTAGGCGGGGATCGGTCTGAAACCCGCTTCCTGATAGAACTCGATCGCGGCGCGCATCGTCGGTAGGGTATCTACTCGAACACGGTGGAATCCCATTTCTCGGGCCCGCGCGATCAGGGCCCGGACGTACGGACGGCCGAACTCCGTCCCTCTAAAGTCGGGTTCGATTGAAATACGCTTTATTTCGCAGATTCCCGCCGCGAGTTCCCGGAGGGCGCCGCACGCGACGATCTTACCCCCGTGAAGCCACAGGAGTACCTCCCCCCGAGGAGGACCATAAGGACCGGGAAGCTTGGCGACATGCTCATCGACGAGGGCGAGTCCTTGGTTGACGCGATCCCGATTGGCGGGCTCCGGGTCTCGGTGGTCAGCCAGCCACTGTCGGTAGGCAACGAAGAGGGGGCGTACGCTTGAGAGGTCCTTGGTCCAATCCACCCGGCGGAGCGACGGCGACGACCGACGCTCACTCTCCTTTTCCTCTCGCTCTGGCATTGCTTCGACTTGTCGAATGGGCCGCTGGCTCTTGGCTGTTGCCCTCGTAGTTTCCGTTTTCGCGGTCCGTTTCTGCCGAGACTCCCCGTACTCCCACTGACGACCCATAGGGCTAGCGGCCGCGGAAGGTCGAGAGTCTTTAGGCGTCGGCGACAAGACGGTCGAGCTTCAGTCGCGCGACCGGACTGAGCGACTCGTTGAGCTGCTAGTCCGGGCTCGCCGCAAAGAAGGGGAAGATCCGTGCTCCCGCGACCTCGCGCGTCGGTGGGCGCTCGGGAACTACGCCAGGGGAGGTCCCGAAGAGTTCTTAGGCATCGATGAAATGCATCGACCTGCTTGGAGGTAATAGCGTCAGTATGGTGGCGAGCAGCACACCCCCGGGCCCGGAACCGACCTCGGGAGCGAGTTCTACCGCTCCCCCGACCTCAAAACCCCGATCCCGGGCCCCCATGGCGATTGCCGCGATTGTGATCGTCGTGATCGTGGTCGTGGCGGGGCTCTATTTCGCAGACCCGTCACTCTTTGGGATGAATAAGTCCACCCCGGCTGCAGAAGCGGGCGGGTTTGCAAGCGGGCAGGTAGTCCACTTCACGTATACTGGCCAGTGGGAGTGTAAGCCGTCGCTGGCCACCGTGTTCCCCTCGGTGGGTTCCAACGTCACCAGTCTCACCCAGTGCGGAGTCTCCGGCACGAGCGTCGCTAGCGCTGAGTCCGACCAGCTGCCGGAGTGGGTGTTAGTACCGGCATTTGCGGGGCTTTCCATCTTTGGGGTCACCGCCCTCGGGGCGAGTTCCCGTGGGTTTCCCCAGTTCAACAGCGGCGTCATCGCCACAGACTGTGGCGCCGGCGGGAGCCCCACGGGCTGCGCCGACCACCCCACCTACCTCTATTCCCCCCTGTTCGCGGCGGTGGAGAATTATCTCAATCTAACCAACGGCTACGGCGGCCTCCCGTTGGGAGTTCTGCCCACTCCGGCGCATGACCATCTTGTGAACACCTCGACGAGCTACCCCAACATCCCCTGGGGAACCATCGTGGTCCTGGTGTTGGATCCGAACATCTGGCCGGACCGCGCCTCGGCGACCTGCAGCTCGGTAGAGACGTCCAACCTGACCTCGCCCACCGGTAACTGTCTCACGAGCCTGGCCGCTCTCGACCGTGCCCTCTCGACCTCGAGCAGCGCGGTGGGAAAGGCCGGCAGTGCCTCGGACAACAAGATCTGGAAGGCGCTCGGCGGGCCCGGAGCCCAGGTGATTGTTCCGGGAGACGTCACGATCCCGACCATCAACAACCTCGATTCGAATCTTTACATCTGGTTCCCCGTCGACCCGGGCGCCCCCACGACCGGGTTCCCGAGCACGTAGGTCGGCGTTCGATACCGGGACACGCGGGCCCCGGGCGGGCCGCCATGGCCCGCTCCCCGACATGGGTGTGGGTCCGGCCGGGCCGGGTCCTCGGGACTGGCCCAACCCCCAGGCTCAGGCGGAGCGCCGAGGGCAACGGAGTCGGGCGGGCGGCCGGGAGCCCTCGGGGGGAAGGGCTACCGCGACGGGCGCCGGCGAAGCAGCACGACCGCCGCCGCCGCGGCGACGGCCACGACCACCACGACCACAAGAAGGACCGTCTCGAGGGGGATCCCCGCAGCGCTCGTGTTGGTGGAGTTGTCGGACGTCGGCTGCGTCGCGTTGGCGATGAGGGTAAAGTTGGCCCAGGTGACGTTCCCCGGGGTGGCGGTGACCACCTGGCTCTGACTCGCGTAGCCGCTCTTGCTCACGACCAGGAGGTAGCTCCCCGGGATCACCGACTCGTTGAAGGTTCCTCCCAGGACCGGCTGATACGATCCGTTGACCGAGACCGCCGCGTCCGCGGGGCGGACGACGCCGTCGATGAAGGTGGGCCGATAGGAGAACGCGAGGGCCACCGGCGAGCCGACGCCGCCGGAGACGAGGAGGGTTCCCTGGCTGGGGGAGGCGACAAACTCGTAGGAGGCTCCGGCCGTATATGGCGTGCTGCCGTTGGGAACGGAGACGTGGAGGGTGGCCCCCGTTCCTTGGACCCGGCTCCCGCTCGCGTTGACCCACCACAGGGTCAACGGGGGCAACCCCGACTCGCTGATGGCCACGGAGAAGGTGAAGAGGGAGAACGGTACCGCATAGCGAATCGCCCCGGGAAGGGTGAGACTGGTGAGACCCGGGGCCATCGCAAAGAATCCCGGGACCCGCAGAAATGAGACCGGATAGGTGCCGTTCGGGAGGTTCAGCATCAGGGTGCTGCCGATGCTCGAGTAGTTCGTCGTGCTGACCCGTACCCCCCAGCTGGTTCCGGTGGGGAGGCCCGACTCGGTCAGGGTCACCTGCCCCGCCCCCGAGAGGTTCAGGAAGGTCGTCAATCCTGCGGAGATCGAGAACGGACGAGAGGCGTTGGTAAAGTTACGGAGATAGAGCGAGTGGTCTCCCGTTTCGAGGGTTACATTCGCCCATCCACCGTCGAACGGGACCGAGGCGCCATCCACGAGCAGCGTGGCGGGCCCCGTGGTGGGAACCGTCAGGTTGAGGAACCCCACGGTGCTGAGATTGTAGACCACTCCGAGGCTCCCGGGACCGCTTGCGAGGTGGGCGGCGGGAACGGCCCCCCCGGGCGCGCTCGCGAGGTCCGTCACGTTGGAGGCGCTTTCGCCCGTGTTGCTCCCGAAGTTCCAGGCGGTCGGGACGGATTGGAAGTTGTGTCCGTTCCACCGCGCCAGGGTCATGTTGATGTCGGACCCCTGGTCCACGCTCGCCGAGCCGCCCCCCGCGCCTACCCAGACCCACTCCGCATCGTAGTAGGCCCCGACGGACAGGGGGGTCGGGGCGAAACCGCTGACGCGGAATCCGGGATCGGAGGCCCCGGCCATGTGCAGGAACGTTACGTTGTCGTACGTGACCCAGCCCTGCCCAATGTCGTACTGATACGCCACGTACGGGAGTCCCCCGGCGGTCGAGGAAACGATCCGACCGGTCAGCGTGGCCGGGAGCGTGAGCGTGCTGCACTGTCCCGGAAACGAGGGCCCGCAACCGGGGATGAAGTAGTAGGTATCCGTCACGAGGACCGAGCTGCGGTTCCCCTGGAGTTCGCCCGCCGTCAGCTTCGCGGCGGACGAAGAGAAGTTCCAGACGTACGCCCCCCCGATGGTGTACTGGTGAGAGGAGGCATCCAAGTGGAGCCCATTCTGGATCCAATAGGTGTAGCTGACGCCGTCGCGCTGGAGCACGATCACCGCATTGAGCTCAAAGGCCGTCACCTTCGAAGAGCTCCCGCTGATCGTGACGCTCATGGACCGGACGACCGCCTGTCCTTCCAGCGAAGTGGAGTTGTATTCGTAGGCCGTGGCACCCGCGCCCTTCGCCGTAACCCCAAAATCAGCGATCCCCATCGGCGCGGGTTCCGCCGAACGGAACTGGACCGGGTTGATCATCGATTCCGGTCGGGGGGGCATGCGCGCGGTATCTGGCAGAGACACGGCGCCGACCTCCGATCCGATCGGTGCTAACTGAACCGCAGAGCCGTCCGCGGCCTGTTCGCTCGGTCCCGAGGAGAGACGGGTCGCACCAGGGAGCGGCGAAAGCGAGGGGGGGCCCACGGACCTCGGGCTTGAGGCGCCGACGAGAGCGTTTGGTAGAAGGAGCAGACACAGCAGCCCAAGGCTCGCCAGTGCCATTGTCGACCCCAGAGAGAGGGCGCCCGCCATTCCCGCCGGCAAAGGTGACCGAGGATTAACCCTTCGGCTTTGTTCTACGAGAAGAACCGCCCGCTTCGGGGCCCCAGCTAGGTCCGGGCCCAGGGCGTGCGAGTCGGCGAACTCGCCAAGGTTCTCCTGGGCCGCTGACGACCCCTTATCGAGTCAACACGGATCGTGACCCATTCTGGGTCGTGAAACCCAACAAGGGTCCCTTCGGGGAATGATTCCGACCCGGGTTGGGGCTCGGCGTCATCGGGTCGGGCGCATCTCACCGAGTCGCCGTCTAGACTTATGGTAGGTCAACGCACGTCGAGACCCGACCCAGGCTAGGTACCGTGGTCGACTGTCGCATACCACGCGTTTCTTCCCGGCCACGCGTACTTGATTCCATCCGCAAAAACCGCGAACGTCTGCGTGGTGGTGATGTTCTCTTCGCGGGTCAGTATCCCGTTCGGCAGAAGGATCTTCGCTTCCGCCTCCGCCCCCGATACTGGGTTCCGCATCGGAGCGAGCACGGTTTTCAACTCCGTGCCGGCGGTCACGCTGCTGTGGGGTCCATCCAGTTTCCATTCGAAGGGAAGGAAGGAGGTCGGCAGCCAGTGGTCGACGGTCCGCGCGAGCACCGGCCAGGGCTTGCCGCCTAACTGGCCCTTCGCCAGGCGTTCGATCGCGGCGCGCGCTTCGGGGGAGGCTCGCTCATCCACCATCAACTTTCCTGTTCCCCCGCCGAAGTGCAGTGCCTTGGGCCAGCTACCCATCCACGCAAAGGAGAGCCCCGAGAGGTCGACGCCCCCTACCGAACCCTCGCGGATCTTGAGGATCCAGCCCCCCTGGCAAAATCCGTACGTGGGGGGTTGGTTGAACGAGCACGGGCAACCCCAATCGCAGTTGCACGGGGTCAGAATGTCCGCCGTATAGTGCCACGATCCTTGGTCCGCCGGATTCGTTGCCGCCATCTCTGACCTCGGTCCCACCGCCCCCGGTGGTCGATCGTGCACGCCGAGGAGGGATAGAATACTACCGACGTACGGGGTTCCCGCCGAGTATACTCGACCGATCTCGATCCCCGCCGGCGTAGCCGCTACCCGGGTTCTGTGCAGGCACTCCAGCTCGGCGGGGCTACTTGGGGGAATCCTCCTGGACTGCGGCGCCGCCGCGCCCTGGGCAACCTAGGCCAACCAGGGCCCCGCCGACACCACGGCCAGCGCTCCCCCGACGGCAATCGCCGCGCCCCCCACCAGGCGAGAGAAGACCTCGCCCCGGCTCCAGACCTTCTCGAGGAGGATAAGGGCGCTGAATACCCCCATCCAGAGTAGACTCATCGCACCGGTGATGAAGACGACGCCCATGAGCAGCCAACAACAGCCGATGCAGTAGACCGAGTGGTCGAGCCCCATCCGGAGGGCGCCGGATCGTCCCTCTCGCCAGTTCGTCATTAAGAAGCCCAAGGGGGACCGACACTTCGTGAGACAGTATTGCTTCAAGGTAGTGAATTGGTAGACACCCGCTCCGACGAGTAGGAGCCCCGGAATGAGAGCGTAGACCGACGAGAGGGACCCCATCAGCCCTAGGAGCATAAGGACCACCAGTCCGGCGGCCGTCGAGAGCGACCACACCACGAAGTAGCTCAAGGAAAAGAGGGTCGCTCGGACGTACCCCTCGCGACGACTTGCCGAGGGAGCGGAAAGGGTTTGGACAGCCGCCACCATCGGAAGGGCGGCCGGTAGCATCATCGCCAGCATCATCACTCCGACGAGCGCGATGTAAGCGACACGGTCGACCGGATTCGCTCCACTCAGTTGCTCGCTCAGAAGCTGAAAGAGGTTATTGGACGAAGAGACTGTGATCAGCCACGCGAGAATCGTGACAAGGGCAAACCCCCCGATTAGTGACCACGCCGGGGCGGGGAGGGTGAGGCGGGGCCGCTTCGCCGCTTCGAACGCTGTAGCCCCACTTCCAAGGCGCGCCGAGGGAGCGGACGCTTCCATGCTCCGGGGTCCGACCGCGGGCGGTTAGAATATCTTTGGGATGTAAACCGGGTAGCTCAGAGCGCGCGGGTTGAACGCCCGCTCGAGGTGGGGGCCGGGGTCGGAGACTTTCGGGCCCACCAGTCGATGTGTAGCTTACGGAACCGGATTCGCCCCTATGTAGGAGTGAGGCTCTTCGTACCCCATGGTTCCCACCGGACCCCCTCGCTTTCCTACCGGACGCCCCGGGGTCGCCCTCCGTTGGTTCGTCCTCGCGGTGGCGCTCGCAATCGTGTTTGCCGGGGTCTCCGCGGCCCTGATCCTCGGCGGTTCGCCCTCTCCGAGTAGCCCCTCGACAACCCTGCCGGGTGTGAATCGTGTACTCGTTGAGGCGCAGGGAGTGAACACTCGAGGTTACTACCTGGCCACTTTCAACATTTCGTCCACCCCTAATGGGTCGCTCGCGGTCCCGGTAGAGGCGGTGATGCTCACGAACCTGACCTGCCAGAGTCCCCTCTCGTTGTACGGGCCGTTCTGCGACTACTTCCTGATCCGCTGCCCCTGCAACGTTCAGTACGTAACCTACGTCTGGCTCGATCTCCCCATCGTTGGAACCTTTGCCTTGAACAGCACGTCGCTTTCGCCCGCCGCCTACGAGTTCGGGGTGAACGCGGTTAACCAGCATCCGCCTCTCGAGGTCTCACATATCGACCTCACCCTCTCCGTCGAGGTTCTGGAATTCGATTGAGATCCACCGCCCCCCGGCCCCCCGCCATTCGATTGGGGCCAGTGGGCTCTGGCGGGTCAACACCGCCCTTAAGGACAGAGTGGATGCGAACCGAATCGCACCAATTCATCACGACGGAATGGGGGTCCCGACCTCGACGTCGTTACCCGGGGGTAAAGGGAGGTGGGCGCCGCGATGCGGAGCAGCTTCATCTTGAACTCTGTGTAGAGTCGCATCGCAGGCGGCTGCGGAGGGCTTCATAAATAGCACTGTCCGCTGGGCCGGCCGTGCGTCCCGTGGAAGACTCGTCGTGGGGGTGCGGAACCGCCTCCGTTGGGCGAGGTCGCGAGCCGACTTGGGGAGAAACATCCTGTCTCCGAATGATCGAATCTCCTCGCGATTCTCGACTCGGCCACCCACACGTCAAGGCCCCGGGCGAGTGTTCCAGTCGTGTCGGAGCCATCCCCGCATGAATCGCCGCCTCATCTTCTCTGAGCCAGCTTCGATCTGTTCCTGTTGGTCTGCAGGGCCTGGGCGGATTCTGGGGTGGACGCTGCTGGTGGTGATCTCGGTTCTCTTGACTGCGGGCCTGCCGAACGCGGCTGGTACTCTCGGCCCGAGACTATCCGGATCGCCCCATCCGTCGGGGAGCGCGAAGGGATTAGCCCTCGCAGAAGCTTCAAACCCCTTGGCCACTCCATCCGGGCGCACGAGTGCCGTCCTCTCCTCTACGGTCGTCCTCGGGAATCTGCCAGCGTACCTACCGGGCGCGATGACGCAACTCCTTCTGCCCCATCATCCGCTGCCAACCCCCCTCGGGGCACCACCACACCCGAGCGCGGGAGCCCCGGTCTTTCCGCTGGTCGTCGGCGGAGCGAACGGATCCTCCGCAGGGGTCCTCCAGCACACGGCGGAGGGGATTGACTCCTCCCAGTGCGGCTGCGCACCGCCCGATGTGCAGGTCGCTGTCGGGCCAACTCAGGAGCTCGAGATGGTCAACCAGGAAGGTCAGCTCTTTGGACCCGCCGGAACGAGCGAGCGGACCTTCTCGCTCTCGTCCTTCTTCGGCACGGGGTCTGGCTTCATCAGCGACCCCAAAGTTCTCTTCGACAGTCCTTCGGGGCATTGGTTTGCATCGATCCTGGTGATAACCTCCAGCAATGTAGGGTTGACCCGCGTCGCCGCGTCCTCCACCTCCGACCCGAATGGAACCTGGCACGTCTACACCGTCGCGATGCCGTCCGGTACCTTCGGGGATCAGCCGATCCTGGGCGTGAGTCTCGGGGCGATCAGCGTCTCGGGGGACGTCATCAGCTTGAGCACGAGCGCGTTCGACGGCGCGGCCTACTGGCTCCTGAACAAGACGGAGGCCATGAACGGTTCTGCGAGCGTGTCGATGGATCAATTCGGACCCGACGTGGGGGCCGCCTCGCTCCATCCCGTCCAGTCCATCACTCCGAGCCCCGACCTCTACGTGACCATGACGAACTACGGCGGGTCCCTGAGCTACATCGAGCTCTACGATGTGGCGGGCGTGCCCCCGGCAACCGTCACCGTCACCCGGACGAACCTTTCCGTGGCGTCGATCCAGCCGGCGCCCTCGGCGGTGCAGCCGGGCACCACGGACGCGTCGGACACCGGGGATTCCCGGGTGCTTACGGCCGTGTGGAGTCAGGGCTCGCTCTGGCTGGGGTTCAACGTTCAATGCCAGCTTTCGACCGATAGCTCGGCTCGGGCGTGTGTGCGTCTTGTTGAGATCAACACCTCGCTCCTTTCTGTGCAGGAGGACTTCGACGTGTCGCTACAGGGGGCCTACCTGTACTACCCGGCCATCACGGTCAGCGCGAGCGGGGTGGTGGCCGTCCTCATGGGCGGGAGTTCGTCCACGATCTACCCCAGCCTTCTGGTGACGACGCGACTTCCTGCGGACGCGCCGTCGACGTTGCAGCCGGCCCTCTGGGTCGAGAAGGGGTCGGCCGCTCAGACGTGTGGGGGCGTTTGCCGTTACGGCGACTACTTCGGCGGAGGAGTCGTGCCCGGCACCGAAAGCGGGTGGTTCGCCGGTGAGTACGGCGGACCCAACGCCACCTGGCAGACCCGCCTCGCCGAGGTCGGTTGGTTGGGCCCCCTCAACCTGCGGGTGACCGTGAACACGACGTCGCTAGAGGTTGGGCAGTCCGCGATGGCGAGCATCACCCTCCTCAATTCGACTTGCCACGGGGGCGTGTACTGTTTCCCCCACATCCCTCTCGGGCCCCAGACCTACCAACCCGGCTGCGTGACGAATTTCACCGGCGCCACGCTCCCGCTCACTTTCCTCGCCGCCGGAGACTTCATTCTCGGACAGGGGGGCTGGGTCGCCATGTACGGGTCCTCCTTCTGTGGGCCGGGCACGCCGATCTCGAACGTGTCCGCCCCGGGCGTGACGGTCCACGTTGTTCCCGCCGTACACGTGGCCGTCACCTCGTCCCCCAGCTCGGTAGCCGATGAGGGCCAGGCCATTGGGTTCCAAGCCGCGGTCAGTGGTGGGGTGGCGCCCTTCACATATCACTGGTCCGGACTTCCGGCCGGGTGCGTCGACTCCGGCCAGGCTACGGTCGATTGCATCGCCAGCGGTGCGGGACCGTTGAACGTCCGCGTAGATGTCGTCGACGGTTACAGCGTGCACACGGCAGGGGCGATCGCGTTCTGGGTCTATCCGGCCCCGACAGTTACCGTGGCCGCGGCGGAGACCACCCTGGAGGCGGGCGGGATCTTGGCCCTCACGGCGACGGTCGAGGGCGGTTCAGGGACCTACTCGATGGTGTGGACGGGCCTTCCGACCGATTGCCCTACCCAGAACTCGACCTTCCTATCGTGTCGGCCGACTGAGACGGGCGGCTTCACCGTGATTGCCAACGCCACCGATTCCCCGGGCCTAAGCGTGTTGAGCCGTCCGCTCGCTCTGCTCATTGTGACGCCCGTGACGGTTCAGCTCTCGGTAACGGGTGCGCCGGTCACGGTGGGCGGGGCGGTAGTCCTCACGGCCTCAATCTCGGGGGGACAGGAACCCTATTCTGTTGAATGGACGGGGCTTCCCCCCGGTTGCGCGAGCGCGAACTCCTCCGCGTTACACTGCCAACCGAACGCGCAGGGTACGTTTTTGATCCGGGCGACCGTGGTCGATGGCTTGGGTGGCGTTGCGAATGCGACCGTGCCTCTCCCAGTGGCCCCTGCGGCTTCGACCGGGCTCTCCTTCCCCCTCCTGAGCGCGGGGGTTCTGGTCATTGCCGGGGTCGTGCTCGCAGTCGTCCTCCTGATCGCCCGGAGTCGACGCCGACGAAAGAGGGTCCCGGTGTCACCGGGCGCCCAGCCTCCCCGTGCATAGTAGGGCCGCGCTAGTCTGAAACGTCTCCCCGGAGCTTCCCGGCGCGGTCCACTCCGGGGGCAACGGGTCATCGCCGCCGGCTTCTCTGGGTTCACGAACCCCGGCGAAGAGACGGGGGTCCGATTCGGTCGTGCCGGGTGGCCGAGAAGGAGCTAGGTGGACGGACTCGGTGCAATGAGGACTTCGTGGTCGATGAATCGAACAAAGGCGGGGTCGACCCACGCCTGCATCTCGAACTGTTTCCAGTACTTGCCGAGCCGTCCTTCCTGGAAGGCGTTCCGAATCCACTTGAGCCAGCCCTCCCAGTCGTTGTCGGTGAGGATGCCTCGCTGCCGCATGTGGAAACAGTGGGCGCAGAAGAACATCACGTAGAACGCGAACGCGGCCTCGGGCGCGAAGGAGCCCCCGGCGAGGTTGTCGTCCGGGATATCGCTGACCACCTTGACGAAGTCCGGTTTCTCGATGAAGATCTCCCCCATCCGGTGGAGCTTCTCATCCAGGTCGTTGACCACCCGCGCCTCCAGATCGGTGGCGAGCGCCTGGATCTGGCGCCGCGAAAAGTAGACCGCGATGATGATGGCCACAATGATGGCCACCGTCTGGACCAGGGTCAGAAGTTCGGAAAAGCCAAAGTCCACCATGCCGTATCGAGGGCAATCAGATTCATCAAACTTGAGCCGGGGGCTTCCGGGGGGGTCTGGGCCAGGCCGCTCTTGGGGGAGCTCACCTTCCTTCCCCCGGGAGTACGACGGAGGCTGGACCCAAGCGCCGAGGTAGCCGGGGACCCGGGCTCCGACGCGACGAGCTGGATGACCTCGGCTGGGCCCCTCTGATTGGTCCCTTTACCCGCGGTCGGCGATCCCGGGGCGTCCGCGGGAACGGTCCTGGACCTGAGCTACCTCGGGCCCCGGCGTCCCCGGCGGACCCCGCGCGGATTCTCAACAACTCAGGGCTTCTTCTCATCCCCGCTGGGTGCTGCTCTGTCGCCGAGTATCTGCGGGGACGGAGAAAGGTTGGACTGACTGCCGGGTCAAGTCCAGCGACGGTGAACGGGGGATACGGTCCACCGAGCCGGCCCTCCTCCCACGCGTCCCCCCGGAGGGGAATAGGCGGTACGAGGCACTTTCCCTGGGCTCGAGGCCAGGAAGTACCTTTTGTCCAGCGCTGAGCTCCGCGCCAAGGGTCGTCAACATGGGGGGATCCACGGCGGGCCCCGGATTCTCCCCCGAGTCCTTCCGGTATCTTCGAGAGCTCGCGTCCCATAACGAGCGGGATTGGTTTCAGGCGAACAAGGGGCGCTACGAAGAGTTCGTTCAGGCCCCCTCGCTCGCCTTCGTTCGGTCGACCGGACCGCTTCTCGAGAAAGTGAGCCGACACCTCGTGGCGGATGCCCGGCCGGTTGGCGGGTCGATCATGCGCATCTATCGTGACATTCGCTTTTCGAAGGACAAGAGTCCCTATCGGACGAGTGTTGGAATCCACTTCATGCACGACGGGGGAACGTCCAAGGAGGAGCATCTGCCGGGATTCTTTCTCCATCTGGCCCCCGGGGATTCCTGGGCCTACGCCGGAATGTGGCAGGCGGAGGGGGCCCAGCTCGAGCGGGTTCGCCGGTCGATCGTGGATCGCCGAGCCGACTGGAAGAAGGTGCGCGACGCGATCGGCGAGATCGAAGGCGAGGCGCTCAAGCGACCACCCCCGGGGTTCGATCCGAAGGATCCGTACATAGGGGATATCCAGCACAAGGGATTCACGGCGGGTCTGCAGATACCGGACGCCGACGTGATTCGCGACGACTTTCCTCGGCGGTTCGTCGGAGTGTGCAAGACCCTCGACCCCCTCAATCGGTTTTTGGCGAAGTCGATCGGGCTTCCCTACTGACCCCTGCGACGTCTCGGATCACGACCTCGGCGAGCGGGGGTGCACGAAATGGGCCGCGGTAAACGGTTTTAGTGCCCGGTCGCCCTCGCCGGGGCCTCTTGCCGGCGATCACGTTCGACCTGTGGCACACGCTTCTCTACCTTCGACCGCGGGACGAAGACCGCTACATGAAATCTCAGTTCTCCCTGGGCGCTCGGGCGCTTTCCCGTGCGACGCGCAGGGCGGGTGCAGCCGACCTCTCCGACGCCCAGCTGGAGTCAGCGTTCAAAGCGCAGTACCTCCATGCCGTCGAGGAAGCGGGCCACGGGCGAAGCGTCTCCCCGGCGGCGCAGCTCGAACGCGCCGGCGTCATCATCGGGCGCCAGCCCTCTGTGGAGAGCTACCTTGCCGAGCTCCGGGACCTGGTCCAAGCGACGCCGTTTCAACGGGCCGCGGGGGCGTTGGAGCTCCTCGAATCCTTGGCTCAGGACGGGTACTCCCTTGCCGTCATCTCCAACACGATCGGTGAGCCGGGGGCCGCCCTGTGGCCGGTCCTGAAATCGTTCGAGCTGGACCGGTTCGTCTCCACGTTCATGTTCAGCGATGAGCATCCCTGGACGAAACCGGCGCCGGAGATCTTCGCGGCGACCCTTCGTCGGTTGGAGGAGCCCGCATCGCAGGCGGTCCACGTCGGGGACGGTTGGTCCGACCTGGAGGGGGCACGTCGTGCGGGCTTCCGGGCCGGCATCCTTTTCACGGGCCTTCAAGAGTACGGCGCGGAGTATCGTCAACTGTTCGCGCCGAGCCCCAAGGAGGAGCCGCCGGCCCCTCACCAGGCTGTGACGCTGGGGGAGGTCGGCGATCTCGTGCGGAAGCTGCTGCCCCCGCGGTCCTCCTCCTCGACGCTCTAGCCTCGGGTGGGGCAGGGCCTGCCCCCCGGCTCGGGCTTGCCCTACGGTTGCTGGCGCTCGCGACGACGCATCCACCGGAACGCGGCGGCGACAGCCGCCCCCGTGACCAGGGCGGTGATCGCGACGACAGCGGGGATCGAGTTCGCGAGCTGGGAGAGCAGGTTGGGGCTCGTGGGAGGTCCCGCCGCCGGAGAAACCTCTAGGGCTACCTCGCGGCTCAACGTGACCCCGCGGCCGTCCACCACGGTGAGCGTGGCGTTGTACGCCCCGGCCGCCGCGTAGGAATGCGAGGCGTTCAGGTCGGCCGATCCGCTCCCGTCCCCGAAGGTCCAGGCTCCCAAGTAGGGAGGGGCTCCGCCTCCGACGGAGCCGGCGAACAGGACGGCCTGCCCGACCTTCGTTGGCGACGGCGACGCCGAGGCTTCGAGCCAGAGCCCGGGGGTGACCACCACCTGGACGGAGGCGGACCGGACCGTACCTCGGGCGTCGGTCGCGGAGAGCGTGGGGGTGAACGTTCCCGCGGCATCGAACGAGTGGGTGACCACGAAGCCGGAACCCGAACTTGCGTCCCCGAAGGTCCAGGTCGTCCGGTAGGGCCCCGCCCCACCCGTGACATTCCCGGCAAAGGTCACGGCCAACGGCGCGGGGCCCCTCGATAGGGACGCGGTTACGCTGACCGTGAGCGCTGGGACCGTCGCCGGCGTCGTGACATTGACCGCGAACGACTGGTTGTGAAACTCTCCCGCGGAGTCGTGAATGGTCACCGAGATCTGGTAGGTCCCCGCGTACTGGTAGACGAACGTCGTGGCCGCCGCCAAGCTCGTATTGCCGGACCCCGACGACCAGAGATAGCTGTACGGCGGGACCCCCCCGGTCGCGAGCGCGGAGCATCCCACCGACAAGGGGTACCAGCCTGACGAGGGCGACACCACGACCACCGCGGTCATGGGGGGGAGCACGTGGACCAGGGTGGAGGCCCCCACCGCGCTCCCGTTGGAATCGATGACCCGGACCGCGGCCGTGTAGACGCCCGGAGAGGTCAGGGTCTCTTGGGCCAGCGGGCTGGCCGACGAATTCCCGTCGCCAAAGCTCCAGTCGAATTGGGGGGCGCCCCGGGCGTTCACGACCGAGGCCTGATAGGACACCGCAAGCGGGGAGACCCCCGAGAGCGGAGTCACCGTCGCGTTCAGCGCCAGTTCGTAGTAGATCCAGGTGTCATTGAGGTAGCCCGCACCACGGCCACTGAAGAGGACCAGCTCCGAGGCGCTCGGGAGATACGCCATCATGCCGAAATTCCGCGCCGGCGGACTGTCCCGCGGCGTCTGCTTCGTCCAGATTCCATGAGAGAACCACCAGGTCTCGCCGGTCGGAAGTCCCTGGTATCCGCCTCCAAACAACACCACGGAGTCGATCCCCGGGAAGTACGCCATGCTCGCCTCGGTCCGAGGGGTGGGGGACCCGCTCGGCTGGACCTGGACCCAGTTCCCCGCCGCGAACACCCAGGTGTCCCCGTAGAGGGCCGTGTAGTAGTTGTCCCCTCCGAACAGGAGGGTTTCGTTGTCGACGGGGTCGAACTCGATCGCCGCGTTCTCGCGGGCGGGGGGCGAATTCGCGGGATGAAGCAGGGTCCAATTGCCTCCTAGGAAGCTCCAGGTGTCGTTCGCCGCGAACCCTCCAACGCACCCACCGAAGAGGAGGATCCGCGAGCCAGCCGCGTCCCACGTCATCGCGGCCGCCCACCGGGCCGACGGATGCTGGAGCGGCGACAGGAGAGTCCAGTTGCCGTGCAGGAACGTCCAGGTATCCGAAAAGGCGCCGGAGAGTCCGTAGCCCCCGAAGAGGACCAAGTACCCATCCACCGGGTCCCAGGCGAGCGTCGAGTGGTCCCGGGCGGCCGGGGCGGTCGTGGGGAAGAGCTCGGTCCAAAAGCCGGACTTGTACACCCAGGTGTCCTGGAGGTACGTCCCGCTGTTCCCACCAAACATCACCACATACCCGTCAGCCGGGTCGTAGGCCATGCTGCGACCGAAACTACGGCCCGATGGTTCTCCTATCGTCGTAACGTTGGCCCACCCGGGTGTCACGGTCAAGTTCGCGAGAGTGGGCGAAGCCAGGCGCACCTTGGATCCCACGAGCGACGCGGTCGGGTGTGCGGCGGGGGGGGCCTCGTTCGTCGGCAGGGACACCCCGGAATCGCCAGTGACCCCCCGGCTGGAGTTCGAGGCAGCACCCGTCCCGACAAGCACCGATCCCAACACCAGGCACCCCAGGACCAGACACGATCTGAGGAAGGGAATCGACCGGCCCTCGGCCGGCCAGCGGGCCCTCCGTGCGCCCATCTCGGCGGACCACACCCCGGGGTTACTTGGTGTTATCCAGCGGGAACGGGGTGATCCCGCGGAATCGCATTCTCTCGCCGAACGCTCTCCTCCACGGCGTGTTACCGAGGGCGGGCCATGGGGTCCCGAAGTTCGGCAGAACCGCTCGCGGATTCGTCGGCCATCGTTGCCCAGCGCCGGCCCCAAATAAGGGTGGGACTTCGGACACGTGTGACCGAGGTGATTACCGGGCTCCACGCGGTGACGGTCCACATCCGCGACATCCAAAAAGCGAGGACGTTCTACCGAGACGTTCTCGGGCTGCGCGAGGAATCGTTCAACGAGAAGGCCAGCCGGGCCGTCTTCGCGCTCCCCGGCTCTCCGACGCTCCTGACCATGCATATCCAGGCTCCCGGCGAGGAGGGGCGGGACCCGGGGACGGTGTCGGGGGTCGTCTTTCATCACCCGGACCCCGCAGCGGCCTGCGCGGAGATCCGGAGGCGCGGGGGCGAAGTCACGATGGAGCCGAAGCTGGTCGAGCTCGGCCCTGTGAAGTTCTACCGGGCCGTCATCGCTGATCCGGACGGGAACGAGTTCGTGATCTCGAACCGGAAGGACTAGTTCTCGGACGGGCGGGACACGGGGACCTTTCCGTCGCCGGGCGCGCACCGGTAGGCGGCGGACCGTCGCCGACCGGCCCGCCTACTTGCCGTGCGCCGACAGGTGGTGGTCGCGGAGGGCCTCGGGGCGGTCGAACGTCGCCCCGCAGAAGACGCATCGGTGAGGCACCGCACGCCCCGACAGGACCTCCGGGGCCTGATAGGACGGATGATCGGCCATGAGATGACTCGCCATCGCCGCGTCCGGGAACTCCTGGCTGCAGACGGGGCACTTGGGGGGCATAGACCCCCAACGACCTCCGACTACTTTGGATTGCGGGCCCGCGGGGCTCGATCGAACTTCATGGGCTGGCGCATCGTGGTCGGCTAGGAGCGGCGGGAGACGAGGTGCGAGACCCGAGGTCCTTCGCGCCGTCGCGCTGGCAGCGGGGGTGGGTCGGGCAGCCGCCCCGGGAAGAGCCGCCTACGCGCTCTCCTCGGTGAAGGGCACCTGGATCGGGCAGGCGAGCCGGAACCCGTCGGCGCAGGCCGCGTACGAGCCATCGCGAGAACCCCGGCACGTGGAACAGGTGGACACGGGAACCCCCGGCCGCACTTCGGCCTCCCACCACTTCTCCTCCGGGGAGGAGATGATCTCGAAGGCGCACTCGAAATCGATGGGGGGAAGGGGAAGGCGACCCTCTGAAGTGAGCACGAGAACGATCCCGCGTTCGCGGAACGACGCGAGGAGCGCCTTTCCCATTCCGTCCTTCAGCAGCGGCGAAAGGTGCTGGAGGCGGTCGATATTGCTGAGCACGAACGCGCTCTGCGCGCCGGTGCGGGAGGCGGTCCGCAGGGCCATGTGCACGACGGGCGGGAAGACCAGAAGCTGCCCCGCCTGTTCCTCGAGGTCGCTGGGGGGCAGGGCGACGGCGTCGCCAGCGGCCGGGGGGATCACCCTCGGGCGGCTCACCAGCTGGACGTCCCTTCCCGCCTTCAACACGAACCGGCGGTTCGGGGGAACGGGGTTGTCCTCCGCACCCACGTCCCGCGCGCGCTCCGACGAACGGACCTCGAGCCAGACGGGCTCCTGGTCCAGCCGCAACGCGTACTCCGCGGCGGCCCGGTTGACGTGAGCCCGCACGGGGCCCCAGAAGTAGGCGACCGGCGGTGGCTCTAGGCTCCCGGCCTCCGAGGGTGGGGCTTCGATGATGGTGGACATCGGGCAACTCCAGACCCGGCAGCGGTCGGACGACCATTAGCCTCTGGTCAAGCTCAGTTTACCCTCGTCCGGCGGCCCCCGGCGAGACTCGTCAAGGGCAGCGGAACTCCCCCGGAGACGACGGACGGAGTCTTGGCCGTCTACTCGAAGCGGCCGATGGAGCTCTCTTTCTTCATCGCGCCCGAGTCGAACTTCGACTGGAACGACCCGGCTTTGGCGGCGACCTTCATCGCGATGGGCCGGTTCCGGATGGTGACCCGCATGAAGCCGGCGCCGAGGAACCCGGCCGCGGCCGCTTGCAAGGAGACGTTCGCCACGCCCACCGAGTTACCGACGCCGATCTGCTGGATCACGGGGAGGGGAGGCGCCGTCGGAATGGCGAAGGGCGGGGGAGCGGGCGGGGGAGGCGGCGGAGCCACACCGCTCAGCTCCGCCGGGGTGGCCACGACCCGTACCGTCCCGAGCGGGAACGAATCGGTCTCCACGGTCTTGTTGTCGGCGGGAACGAACGAGGCCGAAGTGTAGAACCCCAGGACCGCGCCGCTTCCGAACGCCTTGCAGTCCGTCGTGATGCAGGCGTCGACCGGCACCGTCCCGAACGGGGGACCCCCGGCGACGACGTTGAAGGAGGCCGTCCAGGAATCGCCGATGTACATGACGTTCGCCGACTTGTTCGTGCTCCAGTTCCAGCCGAGGTACGTGAGCCCGTACTTGTGCACGACCGTCGGCGTCGTCTGGCAGCTGTGGAACGTCTCGCCGGCGCGTTCGCACGCGGCGGTGGGCTGGAGGTTGGGGGAGAGGGCGATGTTGCCGATGGGGACGAACGTGAACAGCGGCTTCGCGGTCCCGGCGGCGACCTGGGTCTCCAGGACCGGACCGAACCCGATCTGCCGGATCGCCTGGAACAGCGACGGATTTGCGGTGTTGGGTGACGTGTAGGGGCCGTGGGGGACGTACTGGAGGGTCCCCGTGGTGCCATCGGGACAGCTCGCAAACGCCGGCCCGTCCCAGGTGCCGCCGGTGGCATGGGCGAGATCGCAGCCGGCTTCGATGATGTGGGCCACGTTGCTGAACACCTGGATCCCGCCTGCGCCCCCTCCGACGTTCGTAAACTTGGTCGGCCAGCCGGCGGAGTACGGGTCGGTCGGGGTCGTCCAATAGTCGATCGTGTCGATAGTACAGACCCCTCCGATCGACTCGGTGCATTGCTTGGCCGTGTGGGCGAGCTGGGCGATGGAGTGGGTGGCGTTCCCGTCCACGCTCCTAACCCATCCCTCGCAGTTCGGGCTCTGGGCGGAGGGGAAGTGGTAGCTGGGTTCACAGGTGTCCCCGATGCAGCCCCAGCTGTGCCCGTAGACCATGTACTGGGAGGCGCTCACGCAGTAGTTGACCGGGTAGGCGGGGTCCCTCGGGGCGGTGGAGCCCATCCAGACGATCACGTGATGCGTGTCGTTCGACCAGTCGAGTCCGCTCCCGATGATCGTCCCGTAGAGCGCGGTGATGGAGGAGGAATGCAGGATGTTGTCCGCGAAATCGGAGTCGGAGTAGTGCCAGGTTCCGGCCAAGACCGACTGCTTGAACGTGGAGGTGACGGCGGAGGAGAAGTCGGTCGAGGAGATGAACTGGGGGATGTCCACGTGGTATTCGGCGCCGTCCCCGTCATCCCAGTTGTTGAGGGTGGCAAAGTAGTCCACCATCGCGAACGAGACCTTCGTGTGCGGGTTCGCGGCGGAGATGGCGGAGGCGATCTGCTGAGCGTTCGCGACGAAGAAGGGCACCCCGTTCGACTCTTCACACGCGGCCTGGCTGGTGCCCGAGCAGATGTCGTTCCCGGGCTCGCCAGCCCCGGGATCGTACACGCCGTCGTAGAGGGTCGTTTCGACGACGAAGGCGACTTGAACCGCCGGCCAGACTAGCTGACCTTGCCCGCCCGCGGTCGCGGTCAACGTCACGCGAGAGGTGTCCGTGCCCGCACTGCAGGCGAGCACTCCCTGGAGGCAGATGGAGGAGGGCTGTGTGCCAATCCCGAGGGTGAGGCCCGCCGCCGCCAACGACTGCGCGGTGGGCGTCGCCCCCGCGACGCTAAACCGCGACCCCGCGACCGTCGTTCCGGTCGACACCTGCGTGGGGAAGAGGGGCCAAACGATCATGACCGCGACCACCACAAGCGAGACGGGGATCGCAAGCCTCGGGGCCCAGTCGAATCGAGGCAGCTGGTACGGCGCTCGGGGAGAAACCCCGGTCTTTGAGGTCGAAGAACGTCGCCAGAGACCTCCCAGAGTGGGGACCAGGGTGGCTGTCGATTCCGGATCTACGCGTTGCTGGAAACCCTTGCGGCCCATCGCTCTTCCACGGTTCCCGAGTATTCGGGTCTCCGGCGGAAGGTCGGTCCGTATAGTTAGACCTTCGGTGAGATAGGCGACACCCGACGGTCCCGGCCGGCAAGGCCAGTCGGGTCCTGCCGCCCTACTCCTGGGGGGTTCGACGGGGACCCCCCACGGAATCCCCCCTCGGAGTTCGATAGCGAATCGATCAACCCGGAAACCGGCCCGACAGCGCCGGACTCACCTCCGGTGAGCGTCTTCCGTGCGTCACCCGCATCCCCAGCGCACGATATTCCCGGGCGGAGGGGGTTTCCCGAGGGTGCCGAAAGAACGCCCGCGCGCCGGCCCGTTTCAGGCCCTGAGGCACCGCGACTTCGCCAAAGTTTGGAGTGCGGGGCTCATATCTCAGACCGGCGACTACCTGTTGCTCATCGGGCTTCCCTTCTTCGTCTTCCGACTGACGGGCTCCGTGCTCGCGACCGGCACGATGTTTCTGGTGGCCCTCCTGCCGCCGATATTCCTCGGGTCCGTCGCTGGAGTCTTCGTTGACCGATGGAGCCGCAAGTGGACGATGGTCACCACCAACCTGGTCCTCGGGGTGGGCCTGCTGCCCCTCCTCCTGGTCACCACGCCCGATCGGCTGTGGATCGTTTATCTCGTCGCCCTGTTCGAGGCGTGCGTCGACCCGTTCCTTTCGCCCGCCGAGGGAGCCCTCATTCCCCAACTCGTGCCCGCCCACGACCTCGTCTCGGCGAATGCGCTCTACGGCAGCAGCCGCCAGATCGCTCGGCTGGTGGGCGCGGCCGCCGGGGGGCTCGTGGTCGGTATCTGGGGTCTCAGCGGGGTAGCCGGGTTAGACGCGATCACCTTCTGGGCCGCCGCCGGGCTGGTGAGTCAGATTGACGAGCTCCGCCCCCCCCTCCTCCGGGCCTCGGGCGCGATGCGGGAGGGGTTCCGCCGACTGGCTTCCAAGTTCCGGGACGAGTGGGTGGAAGGGCTTCGCATCGCCACGCGCAGCGTCCCCGCCCGGGCCCTGTTGGTCTTCACTCTGCTGATCAGCGTGGGGGAAGGGGTGGTCACCACCCTCTTCGCCCCGTTCATCGTGGGCGTGCTGCGCGGCTCGGGGCCTGACTTCGGAGCCTTTGTTGGACTGCAGGCAGTGGGGGGGATCGTCGGCGCCCTCGCTGCCTCTTCCCTCGGCC
>DASRSW010000067.1:0-1985 GCA_035656275.1 Thermoplasmata archaeon | reverse complement strand
GGATCTGCCCGCCGCTCGAGCAGTTCCATCAGCAACGCGGAGTTCGTCAAGGGGCGCGCTCCGAGCAGGATGAACAGGGTTGTGGACAGCCGAGCGGTACTGGGCGACCTGTTTGACCGGCCTTGCGACAGAGTGTTTCTGGCCCGGACAAGTTTTGCCACGGAGCGCTCGGCCGAATGTACAGTGGGGATTGCCGGGAGCAGTGCGGCGATCTCCTCCGTGAGAATGCGTCCCTGGTGGGATCCCTGCTCGGCCCGGCTCGAATCGCGGCCCACTACCGCAGAAGGTCTCTCCGGCCCAAGTCCCTGGATCGAGACGGCGGGGTGCGGATTCGGCGGGCTCGAAGGGCTTGGGGTGGATTCGGGCCGCCGATCTCCGCGCGGTGGCCCCGACGCCTTCGCCACTGGACCACCGGCCCGGCGGACGTACCCACTCTCACGGTCAAGTCGATGTCGGTGAAATAGCGCTTGCACGGAGCGGCGAGCCGGCAGAGCAGGCGATATTCTGGGGAAGCGCAGGGGCGTACTAACACGCTCGGCCCGCCATCGCCTCATCGTGGGGCCGAAGGATCACCCGATCAGTATCTGTGCAACGGCAGAAGCGATCGATTCACACTCTCTCGCGGCGGCCCAGACTCGAGGGAGGCTCAGTTTCCAATATTCGTGCTTCGCAAAGGAGGCGAACCCTCGCATTCCTCGCCAGGGCACTTCGGGGTGTGCTGACCTCAACTCGTCCGAAAGGCTTCCAGCAGCCTCGCCGATGATCTCGAGTTCTCTGATGACGGCGTCTTGAGTCTTCTTCGACGCGAGAAAAGACCCCTCTCCTTCTGATACGTACGAACGGAGTGTCTTCGCCGCCGCGAGAATGTCTGCTAATCTGAGGGCGTTCCCGCGCGCATGACGTGTCATACTGAAACCGCCTCGAACATAACCTGAGGTCGAACGAGCCAGTGGAGTCCGTCCGGCTCCACGACATCAACCCGCCGGCCAAACAGCTGCTCCAAGTCGCTGGCAAGTTCGAATTGGTCAAACGCCGAAGCACCTTCGTCGAAATCCACGAGGAGGTCCAAGTCGCTCCGTCGACTCGCCGACGCCCGCGCCACGGAGCCGAAAACTCTCGGATTGCGCGCCCTGTGGGCTGCGAGCGCCTTGAGGAGTTCCCGTCGCTTCGGCTCGATGATTTCCCCAACTCCAAGTCCTGAGCCGGTCCGGACGGGTCGGATCACTGGCGCATCCCAGAGACGCGACTTGCACCGAGGGCAACGAGGAGGATTGGCTCGCCGGGGGATCCATACAAAGGCACACCGAAAGCACCCCGAGAGCCCACCCGGGCCGATCAGGTTCCCCACGATGGTGCGGACGAATTAGAACGTAAATAAAGTTACGGAAGCTGGAGCGCGGGCCGGGAGGTGGAACAAGGATCGCGCCTCCGCGGCTTCCGTTGGAGATAGAGGGCGCCCACTGGGAAGACTTTGACCGCAACTTCGCGGGTAGCGCCGGGGCCCCAGCCCGTTCACAAGGCAACAATCCTCGAATCGAAGGGGGCACCCCGAACGCCCGGACGTACGCCCGGGGTGCCGCGGTCGTGGGGGTTGGAGCGGTGATCGGCTAGGCAGGTACGGGGTCTACCACCGCTGACGTAGAGACGGCACCGTCCCGAACCGGCGTCCCCGCGCTGATTACTGGATGCGGTCTGACGATCGTCGGAACCGTCTCGAAGCTCCGGAGCAGCCGACGAGCCAGTTCCTCGTCCGAGCCGGTGGCATCCGCGACGTAGGCGAAACGCACGCCGAACGACCCTACGTCCTCGCGCAATTGGTGGCAGAGCGCCTCGATAGCGGCACTTCCGATCGCGGCGGCGGCAAGACTCCCGACCGGAGCGGCTCTCTTCGGGACCGCCGTCGCGAGTACGGTTCCGCGGCCCTGGTAGGCCATCTCCCGAGCCGCCGCGGCCATCGTGACGAAGTTCGATCGCGTGCGGGTGAA
>DASRSW010000066.1:0-7845 GCA_035656275.1 Thermoplasmata archaeon | reverse complement strand
GGCGAGCCGTCTCCAGCGTCGCTCGGGGGCGGCGGGCGGCTACTACCTCTTGGCCGTGCTCATGCACTCGACGTTCAATCTCCTCGCCTCGCTGGAGGCGCTGCTCGCCCTGTTCGGGTTCGGGACCAACTACGTCGACCTGGCCAGCTTCCTGTCGCTGTTCGTGGCGATCGGATTCGCCTTCGGGGCCATCGAGCATGCACGGGGCGTCATCCAGGCCACCGATTTTCCCGGCGCCGCGGCGGTCCATCCTCGCTACCGGCCGCCGCCGGTGCAGCGGCCCCCGCCGCCCCGCTGAGCTAGGGGAGCCGGGGCGCGTTGCCGTCCGGAGGGGGAGACGGTCCTCGGCTCCAGGCGCTGTCTCCGATGGCCCGATAGACCGCATCGGCGTCCGGTTCGCGGCGTTCGTCCCGGGACTGGCCCACCTCGCGGATCCGGTCCTTCTTGAGGAACCAGTAGTGGATCCGCCAGGTCTTCCCGCGAGAGACGGTGGCGTCCTCCTCCTCGCTGGACAGGAGCCCTTCCTCCTCCAGGCGGTAGAAATGGTCCCGGTCCTCGCTCGCCACCTTGTTGTCGAGGACGGAGTCGTCGAGCCCGAAGTAGTTGAGCACCACGCGGGCGACCGTGCGAGCCTCCTCGGCCGGGATCTTCCCCTTCACGACGAGCGTCCGCTCGATGGCCCGTGTCAGCTCGTCTTCGGTGATGGCGGCCACGAGTTCGTCTCAGCAGAGTGTGTCCGCGTAAGAAGGTTCGCTGCCCCGCGGCGAGCCCCGCAGAGCGCCGGGCGGACGCCGCGCGCCAACCTCATCTCCGACTTCGGGTCGCCCGGGCGATGACGACCCTGCCCGGCGCTCCTCCCACCTTTGACGTCTCCCCCGAGATCCTCGAGGTGGCCCGGAAGGCCCTTCCCCGGCAGCTTTGTCGGGAGTGCTTTGGCCGGGTCGTCGGTCGCTGGGGGCACGGGCTCACCAATCCCGAGCGCGCCGAGCGTCTCGCGGCGGCGCTGGGCGCGCCGCTCCCCGAAGCCCACCCGTGCGCCTTGTGCCGGGGCCTCTTCGACCGGATGGACGTCTGGGTCGATCGATTGGCGACAGCCGGGGCCGGACTCGAGTGGCACCGATTCTCGTGCGGCTCCCGATGGGAGCCGGAGCTGCTCGCCTACGAGGAATCCGTCTGGGCGGAGGTCGGGAGCGCGTGGGGAGAAAGCGCCCGCGGGGCCTTCAACCGGGAATTGGGGAAGCGGGTCGAGGCACGGAGTGGCGCGGTCGGAGGGCCGGAACGGCCCGACCTGGTCTTCTTGGCCGACCTGCCGCTCGGCCGCGTCGAACTGACGATCCTCCCGCTCTACGTGAAGGGGAGATACCGCAAGCTCGACCGTACGCTGCCCCAGACCCGATGGCCGTGCCGCAGCTGCGAGGGCCGAGGGTGTGTCCGCTGCGGAGGGAGCGGAAAGATGTACGCCGAGAGCGTGGAGGAGCTGGTGGCCGCCCCTTTTCTGGCCGCCACGGGCGGGGATGGAAGCCGGTTCCACGGGATGGGGCGCGAGGACATCGACGCGCGCATGCTGGGCCGCGGCCGCCCGTTCGTGCTCGAGATCCTGCACCCCAAGACCCGCACGATCGACGTCCCGGCCCTGGTCGCCGACGTCGAACGGCGCTCGGGGGGGAGGGTCACCGTTTCGTACGCCGCGCTGACCGACGCCCCCGAGGTCATCCGCGTGAAGGAGGCGTCTCCGGAGAAGAGCTACCGCGTCGTCGTCTCGGGGGCGGCGCCGCTGGCAAAGATTAATGAGGCCCTGACGTTCGTCGCCGGTCGAGCCATCGCCCAGCGGACGCCGACGCGCGTCGCGCACCGGCGAGCCGACCGCGTCCGCGCGCGTCGGATCGTCGCCGCGCGGCTCGTCGAGGCCGACGAAGGGCGGTTCACGCTCGACTTGCGCGCCGAGGCCGGCACGTACATCAAGGAGTGGGTGGAAGGGGATGGAGGACGCACGGACCCCAGCCTCTCCCAGCTCCTCGGGGTGCCGCTGAGCGTCGAAGCGCTCGATGTGCTGGATATTCACGATCAGGAGGTCGCGTAGATGGTGAAGAGTTCGAAAGGCTCCCGCTCCCACACGCGGGGCGTCCTCACGAAGGAGGTCCGCGAACGCGGGATGCCGCCGGTCACCCGCTTCCTCAAGGAGTTCGAGGTCGGCGACCGCGTGGTCGTCCGGCTCGAGGCGTCGGACCCGCACGGCCAGCCGCACCCCCGCTACCAGGGCCGCACCTGCATCGTCCTCGGCCGCGTGGGCCGGGCCTACCGGCTGAGCTTCCTCGACGGCGGTAAGCCGAAGGAGCTCATCGCCACGGCGATCCACCTCCTCTCGGCCGAACCCGCTCCCCGCCCGGCAGGTGCCCGTGACTGACCCGGTACCGCTGAGCCGCGTGAAGGACCTCCTCGCGGAGGAGGCGGCCCGCCGCACGCTTCCTCGGGAGGCGATGCTCGCCCAGCAACACGCCGACGGGTTCGCCCGGCTCTCGGTGAAGGACACCGAGGCGCTGATGGCGGAACTCAAGTCGCTCCCGTTCGTCGACACCGCCGCCGCCGTGAAGCTCGCCGACGTCCTGCCCCAGTATCCCGAGGAGGTCCGCCTCCTCTTCTCGAAGGAACGCGTCCTCCTCGACGAGGCGCAGCTCACGAAGCTGCTGGAGATCGTCGCCCGGTACCGATGAACGGGGGAGCGCGACCTTGGAAAGCTACGCCTACATCCTGGACTACCTGCCGGGCGGCCGGCAATCGGACCGCGGCTACCACCGCGAGACGATCGCGCTCGCCATCGGCGAGAATGAGCTGAAGCTCCTCGAGCTGATCCCGAAGCCCGGGGCCGTGCTCACCGTAGGGGAACGGATCGCCCTCCTGCCCCCGCCCGGGACCGTCCCCGTGATCGACCATGTCCGCCGTCGCGTCGGGTATCCCGACCTCACCGCGGCGGCCCGCTCGGAGCTTCCCGCGGCGCTCGAGAAGGCTGTCCGGGCCGACCCGGCGAAGTTCCTGCGCTTCTTCAACGAGGCCCCCGCCGTCTCCCGTCGCTTCCATCTCCTCGAGCTCCTCCCCGGTATCGGGAAGAAGACGATGCAGGCGATCCTGGAAGAGCGTCGGCGCGCCCCGTTCACGAGCTTCGAGGAGCTGGAACGCCGGCTCCACCTCAAGGGCCCCGAGCGGCTCATCGTCGGGCGTATCGAGCAGGAACTGAGCGGGGTTGACGACAAGTACCGGCTCTTCGTCGCACCGTGAGCGGGAGAGCCCCGTGGCGGTGCCGCACTCCGCGGCCGAGGTCCGGGAGACGGCCCAACGGCTCGGCGTCCGTCCCACCCGACGACTGGGCCAGTCGTTCCTGATCGACCCCTTCGTCGCGGACGCCGAAGCCGCCCTCGTAGGTCAGGTCCCGGGCAAGTCGGTGGTCGAGGTCGGCGGCGGCCTCGGAATCCTTACGGAGGCCCTCGTCCGCCGGGGGGTCTCGCCGCTCACCGTCGTGGAACGGGACCCGCGACTCGCCCGCCACCTGCGCGCGACGTTCGGGGAACGCATCGGGGTGATCGAGGGGGACGCCCTTACGGTGACGCTTCCGCGGGCGGAGGTGGTGGTGGGGAACCTTCCGTTTTCCGCGGGGACCCCGATCCTGCAGCGGCTGTGGAGGGGCGGGGTGCCGCGGGTGGTCGCTCTCCTGCAGAAGGAGGTCGTGGACCGCCTCTCCGCCGGTCCCGATTCCAAGCAGTACGGCCGGCTCACGCTCCAGGCGGCCCTCTACGGGACCGTCGAGCCGTTCCAGAGGGTGGGCGCCAGCGCGTTCGAGCCCTCGCCCGCCGTGGACGGTCGGCTGTTCCAGTTCACCCGGCGGCCCGGCGAGTTGCCGGTCCCCTCCGTCGATGCGTTCGAGTCCACCGTGCGCGCGTTGTTCGTGAGCCGACGAAAGCAACTCGGAAATCTGCTCCCCCGGGTCGTCCGACCGCCCCAGCTGCCCGACGCTGTCGCGGCATCGGCCGGGTGGCCCGCGCAGTGGGCGCGGCTGCGTCCGGAGAATCTGCCACCGGAAGCGTACTTCCGGCTCGCCCGCGCCCTTGCCGGCGAACCGACCCCCGGAGCGCCGGCCGCCCGCTAGGTTTAACTCGCGGCCGGCCCCATCGTCACTGACGAGCGGCCGCGTGCCCGCCCACCCGGTCGCTCGAGCGGGTCCGTGCACGAGGGACGATGGTCGAATTCGAGAATCCGGTGAGCGGGGCCGTCTTCCTGCGATTCGCCGGACCCCTCATCCCCGTCTGGCTGGTGGGCGCGGTGTTCGTCCTCGTACTCGACCGGTTCTCGGTGGGGGGTGGTCAGCTCCCTGCGATCGACCTGGGCTTACTGCTGGCAATCTACTCGGTCATGGTCGCTGGCCTAGTAAGCGCTCTCTTCTATCGGGAGTGGCGGCGGTCCCCCACGCGGGTCGAGCTCTCGTTCGAAGGAGTTACGGGCCGCTTCCCCTCGCACCGAAGCCCCGAGGGGCGATTCGACTACCCGCGCATCGTGCGGATCCAGCGACCGGGGTACTTCACCGCTCGAGTCGAGGCCCGCACAGAGGGAGGGTCGAGCGTGGAGTGGATGAACCTCACCCGGGAGAACGCCCTTCGGGTCGCGGAAGCCTGGGACGCTTGGAGGGAGCGGGCCAAGGGCGCCGCCAGCCGGGAGCTCGCCAGCGCCTAGAGGCCTGGCGGGATTTCCCCGGCCGCGCGCCGTCGGGCATTGTGCCACGCGAACACCGCCGCTAATCCCAGGGTCGCCCCGAACGGCGGCGCGATGCAGTACACCCACAGCCCCAAATAACTCGCCGAAACAACGGCCGGGGCGAGCGTTCGGGCCGGGTTCAGGGAAGAGCCCGTCAAGGGCCCGATGAGCCAGGTGGAAATCCCCACGACCCCGCTCGGCAGCAGCGCGACGGGCCGACCCCACTTAGCGAATGTCAAGGAGGCGGCGCCAACACTCACCCCCAGGGCCGCGGAGAAGAGAAACTCGAGAAGGAACGTCCGAGAAAGATCGCCCCCCGCGGGGAGGGTCGCTCCCAGGTGGGCGGCCGAGCCAACTAGCTCGAGGACTAGGTAGGTCCCCAGGAACGCGCCAGCGAACTGCGCGCCCAGATAGGGAAGGACCTCGGCGCGCGCGTGACGACCCTGGAGAAAGAGCCCGATTGTGATGCCGGGATTGAAGTGCGCCCCCGACCAGGCGATGAACGCGAGCGCGGCGAGGGCCAGCGCGAGAAACCAGGCGATGGCGATCTGCCACTGCGGGCTGCCTCCGCCTTCGGCGGCCCGTACGATCGCGCCGGTACCGATTCCGACCAACAGGGCCGTCCCGACGAACTCGGCCGCCCATCGGCCGAGACCTCCGGCCTTCACCGGCCTATCACGTTGGATTGCGCCCCGAGCCGGTTCCCCCGAGTTCCACCCTCAGGCGGGCCACCCGTCGTCGGATCTCATCTCGCACGCCTCGAAACCCCTCGTCGTCGAGCACCCCCGGGTCCGGGAGGGCCCAGTCTCGGAGCTCGAGCGACTTGAGCTGGGCGGGACAGCTCGCATCATCGAGGCAACCCATCGTGACCCGGAGCCGGGCTCCTTCCATCAACTGAGGAGTGAGCGCCTGCGGTCCGTGGGCGGGAGGGGCCACTCCAATCTCGTGCAACATCCGCAGCGTGCGGGGATTGGCCGCGGAGGCGGGCCGGGTGCCCGCAGAGACTGCGATCCAACCCGCCGGAGGGTCGGCGTTGAAGATCGCCTCCGCCATCAGGGACCGCCCTGCATTGGCGACGCACACGAACAGGACGGTCCCTCCCGCCATCAGCAGCACTCGCAGCAGTTCGGGGGACACGTCGCCGGGTCGCAGTCACACGGACACGTTTCGCTCAAGATCCACCTCCGGCACCACGAATCCGGGACGCGGGATAAGGGCCCGCTACGTACCTGTGAAGCGTCCTGACCCCCTCGAGGGAATCGACCGGGTCGGGGGTTCGACCGGCGGGCAGCCTTCGGAGGCGAGGTGCCCCGTCCGCGGTCAACCCCCTTGCGGGGACTAGTCGCTCAGTCCCGACCAGACGGACCCGACGTGCGACCCCACCCATCTCGCCGTTCGAACCCGTCGCCCGCATAGGCTTTGGGATTCTAATTGTGGACAAGGCGAGGCTGTGAAAGAATCGTCCCAGCCGTGATCTTATTCGCACCGGTCCATCGGGCCCTCGGATGCCGCCACGGGGGGGCCGGCGGGCACTCACAGGATCTAGTTCGGCTTCACCTACGCTCCTCAGAGTCCCGCTCCCCGACTACAATGTCGATAGACAGCCCGACTACGACAGGCTAGTGCCGCGTCTAGTGGAGGAGTTCGGGGTTTCTGAACTCTAGCGCAAGTACTGCTATGTACCCTCCGCTCGCGAGCCCTGACCTCCGCGGGTTGTCACATGATCCGTTCTCCGACGGTGGCCTGCCCGCTCCCGCCTACTGCTATTTGCGCCCGAAGCGCACGAAGACAATTGCGGCGAGGGGCCCCAGGGCGGTTTCCTGCATTCTTTAGTCGTGCGACGGTCAGGGTGACCTCGCAGTACTTGCACTGCAGCTCGGCCGCTCTGGAGCGTGAGGGAGATAGGGCGTTCCGCGTTTCAGGATTGCGTAAACCACTCGGAGGAGAGCATGCGCGGTGTCGATCGCACCGCGCTTCGCGCCCTTTCGGCGGCCGTTCCGACGCCCCACTCGGGCGATGTAGCTCGTCCGGGACTCCCGACGGTGGGACCAGCCTGCCTCCACGAGGACCCAGCGGAGAAGATGGTTGCAGTCCGACTTGAGGGGCCCGTGGTAGGAGTGGTTCGCCGACTGGTGGGTCGATGGGCACAGCCCACAATAGGAGCTCAGCTCGTCGAACGAACGGAAGCGCTCGATGGGACAGAGGAAGGCAACCAGGATGACCGCGGTGAGCTCTCCGATCCCTGGGATGGTCTCCAGGAGCTGAGCCTCCTTCGATCCTAGGAAGCGACGGTGGATCTCCTGGTCGAGCTCCTTGGTGGCGCCGGAAAGGTCCTGAAGGCGGTCCAATCCGCGGTCCACCTCGGGGATTCCCAGCTCCCGCAGGCTCTCCCGACGCCGCACTCTCATCAGAATGCCTTCCTCGTAGCCGATGCCCCTCCCGAAGAGTTGCGCGTAGGTGTGGTTGGCCACCGACTTGTTCTGCTTCCGGTAGAACACTCTCTCTCGCACCAGCCGCCGGAGCGAGCGCGTCGCGAGGTCCGGCACGAACGATGTCGGCAGCGCGTTGAGGCGGAGAAGAGTCGCGAGCGCTTCGGAGTCCACCTTGTCGGGCTTCAGACTCGCATCGGCGATCAAGCGGGTCCGAAAGGGGTGGGAAAGCACGACCTGGGCGCCCGTCGACACGGCGGCATCGTGGTAGTGCTCCCAGACCGAACAAGCTTCGAGTGCGACCCGCTTGGATCCCGGTAGCGTATCAAGGAACTCTACAAGCTCCCGGTCGGACGGTCCTAGCTTCGCCTGAGCCACTCTGCGTCCGCCACCGTCGACGGCCGTGGCTACGACGAGATCCTTGTGGACATCCAACCCGACGAACGTCTCTGCTTCCATTGGGCGTCTCCGAGCGGAAGACAGGAGACGCTTCCTTTGGGGCTTCCGCGGCATCGAGCGGAGGACAACATGTCTTCTTTCCCGGAGGAGGGGATGCCCCTCTCCCGATGCTGCGGGTCCGCGAGCTCTCTGACGAGGAGGGGCAAGCACTCAGCCGATTGGTGAAGCGCTCCAACGACGCCACGGTCGCCAAGCGCGCCATGGTCGTCCTCCACTC
>DASRSW010000065.1:0-12557 GCA_035656275.1 Thermoplasmata archaeon | reverse complement strand
CCGGCGATCTACGGCCGGATGGTCGAGGCCCGGCTCATCGACGAGCGCTGCCTCACGCTCCAACGGCAGGGTCGGATCGGATTCTACGTGCCCCTCCAAGGGCAGGAGGCCGCGCAGGTCGGGTGCGCCTGGGCGCTTTCCCCGTCCGATTGGATCTTCCCCGCGTACCGGGAGCTGGGGGTGGCGCTCGTCCGCGGCATTCCGTTCCGTCTCCTCCTCGATCAGTTCATCGGGAACGCGGGCGACGAGCTGAAGGGCCGGCAGATGCCGAACCACTACGGGTATCGCCGGTTCAACTTCGTCACCGCGTCGAGCCCGGTCGGAACGCAGATCTCCCATGCGGTCGGCGCCGCGATGGCGGCCCAGCGGCGGAAAGACCGGATAGTGACCGTGGCGTTCTTCGGGGATGGCACTACAAGCTCGAACGACTTTCACGCCGGGCTCAACTTCGCAGGGGTCTTCCAGACTCCAACGATCTTCTTCTGCCAGAACAACCAGTGGGCCATCTCCCTCCCGCGCGACCGGCAGACCCGCAGCCAGACCCTCGCACAAAAGGCCGAGGCGTACGGTTTCCCCGGGCTCGTGGTCGACGGCACGGATGTACGGGCCGTCTTCACCGCGGTGCGCGACGCCCGTCAGCGCGCCTTGGCCGGGGAAGGCCCGACGCTCATCGAGGCCCAGGTCTACCGGCTCGGTCCCCATTCCACCTCGGACGACCCCCGCCGGTACCGCAGCGAGGAGGAGCTCCGTGCGTGGAAGGAAAAGGACCCGATCGCCCGGGCTAAGCATGAGCTGATGCAGAGCGGCCGGTGGAGCGAAGAGCAGGACCAGCAGCTCTGGGAGGCCGCCAAGGCGAGCCTGGGGCAGGACTTGGCCGCCGCGGAGGCCACGCCGCCGGTGGACCCCCTCAGCCTCTTCGATGACGTGTTCGCCCAACGGAGCGCCCTCCTGGACGAGGAGCGGGGGCAGCTCGCGTCGCTCCTGAAGGAGGGGGTCGTGAAGCCATGACGGAACTAACGCTGGTCCAGGCCGTCAATCGGGGGCTTCACGAGGCGATGAAGTCGGATCCCGACGTCCTCGTCCTCGGGGAGGACGTGGGAATCAACGGCGGCGTCTTCCGCGCCACCGAGGGCCTGATCAAGGAGTTTGGCCCCGAGCGGGTCATCGACACTCCGCTCAGCGAGACGGGCATCATCGGGACGGCCATCGGGATGGCGCTCTACGGGCTCAAACCGGTCGCCGAGATCCAGTTCCTCGACTTCATCTACCCCGCCTTCGACCAGATCGTCAGCGAGGCGGCGAAGTTCCGGTATCGGTCGGGGGGGCAGTACCCGTGCCATATCGTGATACGGTCCCCGTACGGCGGCGGGGTCAAGGGCGGGCTCTATCATTCCCAGAGTTCCGAGGCGTACTTCGCCCATACGGCCGGCCTCAAGGTCGTGATTCCCTCCAACCCCGCCGATGCGAAGGGCCTCCTCCTCACGGCGATCCATGACGAGGACCCGGTGATCTTCCTCGAACCGAAGCGGATCTACCGAGCGATTACCGGGGAGGTGCCGGACGGCGACCATCGGGTGCCGTTCGGCAAGGCCGCGCTCGCTCGGGAGGGAACCGACGTGTCGGTGTTCGCGTACGGGGCGATGGTGCCGGCGTCGCTTCAGGCGGCCGAGCTCTTGGAGAAGGAGGGGATCTCCGCGGAGGTTGTCGACCTTCGGTCGCTCGTACCGCTCGATGAGCCCGCGGTCCTCGCCTCCGTCGAGAAGACGGGTCGAGCGGTCGTGGTGCACGAAGCCCCCCGCTTCTGTGGGTTCGGCGCCGAGATCGCGGCCCTGCTGGCCGAGAAGGCGCTCTATTCGCTCAAGGCGCCCATCGCTCGAGTCACGGGGTACGATACCCCGTTTCCGTACGCGCTCGAACACCTTTATTTGCCGAACCCCGAGCGGATCGCCGCCGGCATCCGGCAGACCGCGAGGGCGGCGTAGGAAGAGCCATGGTCTACGAGTTCCGGTTGCCGGACATCGGCGAGGGCGTGGCCGAGGGAGAGGTCGTCCAGTGGTTCGTGAAGGAGGGGGATACGGTTCGCGAGGACGGCCCTCTCGTGAGCGTCCTCACCGACAAGGCGAACGTCGAGATCCCCTCCCCGAAAGCCGGTCGGATCCTCAAGCTCCACGCCCAGGTGGGAGAGAAGGTCAAGGTCGGCGGGCTGCTTGTAACGATTGAAACGGGGCAGGACAACTCGCCCCCGTCGGCGGCCGCAACGCCACCGCCTGCAAAACCAGAAGAGCCGGCCCCCGGGGCGACACCGAGCCCCCCATCGCCACCCCCGCCCGGGCCATCGGGCCGGGTCCTCGCGTCCCCCAACGTTCGCCGTCTTGCGTCCGAACGAGGGATCGACCTGAGCCAAGTCCGCGGGAGCGGACCGCAGGGGCGCGTCACGGAGGCGGACCTGGCCGCCCCGACTCCCCGGTCCGGGGCCCCCGAAACGGCCTCTACCGCTAGCTCCGGATCCGTTCAGTCGCCGCCGACCGCCTCCGAGCCCGCCCCCGTTGCGGGCGGACCGGGGGGGTCCGCACCGGCCGGAGTCGAGCGGATCCCAATCCGTGGCGTCCGTCGGGTCATCGCGGAGCACATGACGGAGGCTCGGCATCGGGCGGCGCATTACACCTACGTCGAGGAGGTCGACGCGAGCGAGCTGGTCCGGATGCGAGAGCGGATGGCCAAGCACGTCGAGAAGCACGGGGTCAAGCTGAGCTACCTTCCGTTCGTCGTGAAGGGGGTCGTTGCGGGACTGCGGGCCTTCCCTCGCGTCAACGCCACGATGGATGACGCCCGCCAGGAGCTGGTCGTTCACCCGGAGTACAATATCGGTATCGCGACGGCGGCGCCCGAGGGGCTCATCGTCCCGGTCGTGAAGAACGCGGACCGCAAGAGCATCAGTCGGCTCGCGAAGGAGATCCAGGAGCTGGCCGAGAAGGGCCGGGCGGGAAAGCTCCAGCTCAGCGAGATCACGGGGGGCACGTTCACGATCACCAGCCTGGGCGCCCTCGGCGGGGTCCTCGCGACGCCGATCCTGAACTACCCGGAGGTCGCCATCCTGGGGGTGCACAAGATCGTGCGCCGGCCCGTCTATCGGCCCGACGGGAGCATCGGGCCCGCCGACCTCATGAATCTCTCGGTCTCCCTCGACCATCGCGTCCTCGACGGGATCGTCGGCGCCCAGTTCCTCCAGGTTGTGAAATCCTACCTGGAGGACCCCCACCAGCTGTTCGCGGAACTGGCATGACGCCGCCGGAGCCGGTCCCGCTCCCGTACCCTCCGAACGCCCTCAGCGAGAAGTTGGGGCGAGACTGGGCCCGGCAGCTCACCGAGGCGTACCGGTGGATGGTGTTCGCTCGGACCCTCGACAGCCGGATGCTCGGGCTGCAGCGGCAGGGCCGGATCGGATTTTATGGTCCCGCCACGGGCCAGGAGGCCGTCAGCGTCGCGGCGGGACTGGTGGCCGCGAAGGCCGACTGGGTCGTGCCGGGGCTCCGCGAGCAGCTGATCGCCCTCATGCGGGGCCATCCGCTCCCCATGTACCTCCACCATCTCTTCGCGAACGACAAGGACCCGGCGCGGGGCCGCCAGATGCCCTGCCACCCCACGGCGCGCGAGGTGCACTACGTCTCGATGTCGTCCGTCATCGGGACCCAGATCAGTCACGCCGTGGGCCTCGCCTACGCGCTCAAGCTGAAGAAGGAGCCCGGGATCGCGTTCGCGTTCTTTGGCGACGGCGCCACCTCCTCGAACGACTTCCATGCGGGCCTCAATTTCGCGGGAGTGTTTGCCCTTCCCGTCCTCTTCTGCTGCACGAACAACCAGTGGGCGATCTCCGTTCCCGTGGAGCGGCAAAGCCGCGTGGCCCAGCTCTCCGAGAAGGCGGCGGAGTACGGGTTCGGGGGCCGTCGGGTCGATGGGACCGACGTCGTTGCCTGCCTTGTGGAGCTCCGCGAGGGGGCGAAGCGGGTCCGGGAGGGGGCGGGGCCCGAGCTCCTCGAGTTCGTCCTGTTCCGGATGACGCCCCACTCGAGCTCCGACGACCCGAAGCGCTACCAGGCCGCGGACTGGATGGACCGGGCCGAGGCGCATGACCCGATGCACCGTCTCGAGGCGTTGCTTCTGTCCCACCGGGTGCTCCAGGAGACCGACCTTCCCTTGTTCCGCGAGGAGGCCGAAACGAAGGTGAAGCGGGCGATCGCCGACGCCGAAGCGGTCCCCGCGCCGGCCCCCGAGTCATTGACCGCCGACGTCTTCGCGCCCGTCCGCGCGGCGGGGGGTTAGCGGGCCATGGCGGGGACGTATGCGCGCAGCGCCCAGGCGCTCGTCATCGGCGGGGGCCCGGGGGGGTACGTGGCCGCGATTCGCCTCGGCCAGCTGGGGGTCAAGACCATCCTGGTCGAGAAACGGGAGCTGGGCGGGGAATGCCTCAACCGCGGGTGCATCCCCTCGAAGGCGCTCATCCATGCGGCGCTCCTCTACCACGCCGTCAAGACCGAGGGCCCCGAGGTCGGGGTGAAAGCCGACGGCGTCGCCTTCGATGTCGCGACGACCCAGCAGTGGAAGACGGGGGTAGTCCAGAAGGAACGGCAGGGGGTCCAGCAGCTCCTCAAGTCGGCGGGGGTCTCGGTCCTGATGGGGGAGGCCCGGTTCACGGGTCCCCACTCGGCCGAGCTGACCGCCCCCGACGGGGGCCGGGAGCGAATCGACTTCGAGTCCGCCATCGTGGCGACGGGGGCGCTGCACTCGGTCATCCCCGGCTTCGAGCCCGACGGCAGTCGCGTCGTCACGGCGGAGCAGGTGCTCAATCTCTCCAAGCTCCCGGCCTCGCTTCTCGTCCTGGGCGGGGGCGTGAGCGGCTGCGAGCTGGGCGAGTTCATGGCCCACGTCGGAGTCCGAGTGACGATCGTCGAGCTGCTGGCCCAGCTGCTTCCTGGGCTCGAAGCCGACATCTCCCGGGAGCTGACCGGTGCGCTGGAGCGCCTCGGGGTCACGGTCAAGACCAGCACCAGGGCCGTCGCGATACGGCGCACGGCGAACGGGGTCAAGCTCGACGTGGAGGGGGCGAGCGGCAAGGAGACCCTCTCGGGCGATCAGCTGTTCCTGACCGTCGGCAAGCGACCGGACTCGGCGCACCTGGGGCTCGAAGAGGCGGGGGTCCACCGTGACCCGAAGTCGGGCTTCGTGACGGTCGACGATCGGCAACGCACGAACGTGCCGCACATCTACGCGGTCGGGGACGTCTGCCGACCTCCGATGCTGGCCCACAAGGCCTACCGGGAGGGTACGGTCGCGGCCGAGGCGATCGCCGGTCGCCCCACCCGGTTCCAGTTCCAGGCGATGCCCAGCGTCGTCTTCACGACCCCCGAGCTCGCCACGGTTGGACTGACAGCGGAGCAGGCTCGGCAGCAGGGAATGGAACCCCGAGAGGTCCGGTTCCCGTTCGCCGCCCTCGGACGGGCCCACGCCGCCCACGCGACGGGGGGCTGGCTCAAGCTCGTGGGCAACGACAAGTCCGGCGCCCTTCTCGGGGTCCACGCCGCGGGAGAGTCGGTCGGGGAGTTCGTCGCCGAGGCAGCGCTCGCGATCGAGATGGGCGCCACGGTCCGTGACCTCGCGCTCACCATCCACCCCCACCCCACCTTCTCCGAGACGCTCCAGGAAGCGGCGCTGCTCTGGCTGGGGGAGCCGATGCACGTCGCACGGAGGCCGAACCCTGCTCGACCTGGTTGACTGGGGCCGCCGCGAGTACGGCGACGCGCTCGTCGCGATGCGCGCGCTCCGCGAGGCCCGCGCCCGCGGGGAGGTGCCGGACACGCTCATTCTCGTCGAGCACCCGCCCGTGTACACTGTAGGCGTGCAGGGCTCCGACGGGGAGGCGCTTCCCGAGTCGACCCCCGTGTTCCGCGTCGAGCGGGGCGGCAAGAGCACCTACCATGGACCCGGCCAGCTCGTGGGCTATCCGATCGTCGACCTCACCCCGCGGGGCCGGGACGTCCGACGCTTCGTCCACGACGTCGAGGAGATGGTCGTCCGAACCCTCGCCGGCGTGGGGGTCGAGGCGGCGCGGGTGGCCGGGAAGCGCGGAGTCTGGGTCCAGGGGGAGCGGAAGATCGCGAGCGTGGGAGTGGCGGTCGAGGAGTGGGTGACGTTCCATGGCTTCGCGCTCAACGTTTCCGTGGACCTGGCGGCCTTCCGGGCGTTCCACCCGTGCGGATTCGACGGAGCCGTCATGACCAGCGTGGAGCGCGAACTGGGGCATCCCGTAGCCGTGGAAGCGCTGAAGCCGCTCGTCCGGGCGGCGTGGGAGGGCCTGTTCGAGCCCCCATCGCCAGTGGTCCCGGCCGGTGAGCGGCTGCCGGCCCCTTCGCCGTCATGAACTCCAGGGACGACCGGCCGACGGTCCTCGTCGTGGGAGGAACCGGGGGGCTGCTCGGCCGGGCGCTGCTGCCGGAACTGCTGCCCCACTACCGGATTCGGTCGCTCCATCGGCACGAACGCCGTGCCGAGACGACGGCGGGCGTCGAGTGGGTCTGCGCGAACGCGTCCACCGTGGCCGACTGGCACGCCGTGCTGGACGGGGTCGACGCCGTGGTGAACGTCGCCTGGTACCGCTGGGGCCCCCCGTCCCGGTTCGAGGAGCTCTACCGGGGGCTGGAGCGGCTCCTCGGCAGCGCCCGGGAGACCGGCGTGGGCCGGTTTGTCCAGGTCAGCGTCCCTCCCGCTCCGCCTTCCCTCGAGTCGAGCCTCCCCTACCTCGTTTTCAAACGTCGGTTTGATACGGCGCTGGCCGAGAGCGGGCTCTCGTACCGGACCCTGCGACCCACGGCGATGTTTGGAGAGGGGGACGTCCTCCTGGGGGTCATGATGCGCTCGATCCACCGGTATCCGTTCTTTCCGATGTTTGGCGACGGCAACTACCACCTGAGCCCGATCGCGGCCGCGGACGTTGCCCACGCGATCCGCGTGGAGCTGAGTCGGTCCGGGCAGGGAACGGTCGACCTCGGCGGACCGCGACGCTTCCGCTACCGCGAGCTCACGGACCTCATGTTCCGGCTCCTCCACAAACGTCCGCGCTACTGGGAGTGGACCCCGCGAGGGGCCGCCCGCATGGCCCGCTGGCTGCAACGGGTCGGTTCCACCCTCCTCTACGCCTACGAAGTGGAGTGGCTCCTCGCCGATCTGCTCGGGCTTCCGCCGTACGCCGACCTCGACCGGCCCCTCACGCCGGTCGAACCCTACTTGGAGGGGGTCGCGCGCCGGTGGAACCCCCCACTTTCGGCGGCCTAGGACCAGTCGGCCCTTCGGTTACATTTATCCTTAGAGCCCGCCAATCGTTCCCTGATGGAAGCCATCGAGCTCACTCGTCGCATGGAGGACTTCTACACCGTTGCGAGCGACGTTCTCCGCGACGTGAACGACCTTACCGAACAACAGATCAAGCACTGGATCGTCAATCCGTTCCTCGTTTCCCTCGGGTGGGACCCCCACGACAAGCGGCAGGTCTATCCGGACTACCCGGGCAAGCGCGAGGGCGAGCACATCGACTACGTGCTCCTGGACCTGGCGGCGAAGCCGAGGCTCATCGTCGACGTCCGCAAGAGCGGCGACGCCGTCACGGAGGCCGTCGAGGCCGTCGAGAACGCGAAAGGCGTCGGGGCGCCGCTCGCCCTGGTCACGAACGGGCAGGACTTCTCCCTCTGGTACGTCGCGAAGGATGAGCCCCCCACCGCGCTGTTCGTGCTCCGCCTCAAGGAGCTCAAGGAGAACCCCGAGGCCCTCCTCGGGCTCACCGAGTCGTACCGCCTCAGCGACACGGGGGTAAACCAGCTTAGGAAGACCGCGATCCGTCTCGCCGTGCTCCAGATGCTGGAGGAGAACGCCGAGAAGACGTTCGACGCGATGGTGGACTGGGTCGCTTCGCAGGTCCCGGGGGGTCAGGACGACGACACGACGAGCCAGGCGATCCGCGAGGCGACCATGATCTGGCTCACGGAAGAGCACCTCCTCATGCCCGCCTTCATGACCACGGGGGAGAAGCGCCATGGCGACCTCCGCAACACCACGGTCCGGGACTGGGAGTCGTTCCCGCGCGGTCCCGCCGGGACGTTCCAGTACCGGTACGACACCACGAAGACGCTCGACCTGAGGCAGGCGCCGAAGGACGTCCGCGAGGCCCTCCGTCTGCAGGGACTCAAGACCCAGACGGCGACGGCGTTCGGCGGGTTCTACTACGCCCTCCGTCAGAAGGCCGGACTGCCTCCGTACACCGCCGGCCGCTAGGGGCGCGGGATCCTCGGGTCCGGTCGCGACGGCCCCCCTAGCCTAAAGAGCCCTCGCGCCGACCGTACTACGCGCGTCGCTCCTCATGTCGAAGCTGCCCCCGTTCCGCATGTTCATCGACTTTGACGGGACGCTCGTCGAGCCGAACGTGGCCATCGTCCTCGTGGAGGAGTTCTGCGCGGACGGTAAGCGGGTGGCCCACGAGATCGACGAGCTCCTCCACACGGGGAAGATCACCCTGCGGGAGGCGTGGCGGCGCCAGGTGGAACTGATGCGCGCGGACCAGATCCCGGCGATGGCCGAGTGGTCGGTTCGGAACATTCCCTTCCGCGAAGGCGCGGAGGACCTCCTCGCGCTCCTGCGCCGCCACAACGTGCCGACCAGCATCGTCTCGGGGGGGCTCGACTTCTACATCGCCCCGATCCTGAAGAACGCCGGGATCGACCTTCCCGTCTTCTGCGACGGCGTGGAGGTCGCCGGCGGCGGCATGCTCGAGGTCGTCCACCCGTACGGCCACGCCACGTGCCGCCTGTGCGGCATCTGCAAGGCCCAGATCGTGCGAAACGCCGAAGGGGACCATGTGCGGACGGTCTTCGCCGGTGATGGGAGCACTGACCGTTACGCCGCCGAGGTCGCGGACATCGTCTTTGCGCGGCGGCGCCTCAGGCTCTACTGCGACGCAGCTTCCATCCCGTACTACCCCTTCGAGAAGTTTGCCCCCGTGACGGAGCAGCTCGAGCGCTGGCTCACCGGCGCCGAGCCGCTGCCCCCCGGCCGCCGCGTCGGCGTCGCCTCCTCCGCGTGTCCGATCTCGACCTCGGCCGCCACCGCGTGACCCGTCCGGTGCCTTACTGGCGCAGCAGGAGATGGCTGTCCCCGAACTCGTGCCACAAGTAGCGGTGGTCGAGGGCCTCGCGGTACGCCGCGGCGAGGTGGTCCCGGTCGAGGAACGCCTCGAGCATCGCCAGATGCGTCGTACGCGGGTCGTGGAGCCCCGTCAGGAGGCCGTCGACCGACGGCGCTCCCCGGATCGGATTGACATACGCCCGGGTAAACCCTCGCGCGGGTCGGAGGAGACCACTCTCAGTGGAGGATTCGAGGGCGCGGACGACGGTGGTGCCGACGGCGATCACGCGTGAGCCACGGGCGCGGGCGGCGGCGACCGCGCGGACGGCGTCCGAGGAGACCTCGAACGGTTCGGGGTAGATGGGAGGGAGAGCCGAACCCGACTCAACCTCGAGGCTCGAGACGCCGGTGTGGAGCGTGATGGCGGCCACCTCCACTCCCTGAGCCTTTAGCGATGCCAGCGTCGCCGGGGAGAAAGGGCGTCCGGCTGACGGCATTTCTGCGCTCCCCGGAATCTCGGCGAAGATCGTCTGATAAGCGTCCAAGGGGAACCGGCCCTCTACGTAGCCATAGCGGATCGGCTCCCCGACCCGCCGCATGGCCGCGCGCACATCCCCCTCGACGCGGAAGAAGCCAAGCCGCGGGATCCCCGGAAAGGCGCTGATGTAAGCGGACGGGAGGCCCCCTACGGTGAGGGGTTCCCCTTCGTGGAGCGCCAGGGGACCGGGTTGCGCCGCGCCCCAGCGGGCTTCGCCGACCCAGAGCTCGCCCCCGTAGTGGGTCGACAGACTTACCCGGAAGACCCCGAGGCGCCCGGCCGCCGGCAGGCTGGCCGCCAGCGTGGCGCTGCGGTTGACCACGAGGAGGTCCCCCCGCTCCAGTATTCCGGGAAGGTCCCGGAACCGATGGTGCTCGACGCGCCCGCTCCGGCTCACGAGGAGCCGGACCTGATCGCGGGCGAGGCCTCGCCACTCGGGCGGTGCGGTGGCCTCGAGTCCGGCGGGGCGCTGAAACTCGAGGAGGCCCAGCGTCATGCGCTCACCTCCCAGCGTTCGCCTTGGGCCTGGAATCGATGGCCGGTAACCTCCTCGTGACGCCGCTCGAGGAGCCAGGCCCAGAAGGGCAGAGTCACCCGCGGGTCGGGCCGGTCGGAGATGTCCTCTCCCGGGAACGCCGCCTGGTGCATCGCCGTTCGCATGTCGCCGGGGTCGACACTGACCACCGCCACGTGGCGCGCTTCCAGCTCACCCGCGAGCGTCTTCGACAGAAGGTCCAGAGCGGCTTTGCTCGCCCCGTAGGCGCCCCAGCCGGGGTAGCCGCCCAGCGCCGCATCGCTGGAGACGTTCACCACGAGGCCCCCGCTCCGAGAGAGGGGTTCGACGAGCTCCTGGACCAACGCGAGCGGGGCCAGCACGTTCACATCGAGTACTCGCCGAAAGCTGTCGAGGGGCGTTGTCAAGAGCGAGGGCAGAGGGCTCGCGCCCAGCTCGGAGGCGTTATTGACGAGGAGGTCGAGCCGGCCCATTGACTCCACCCGCCGGGCGAGAGCCCGTCGGTGGGTCGGGTCCTCTACCGCGCCGGCGAGGACGGTCACGGGCTTCCCGAGGGACCGCAATTCGGCCTCCACCTGTCCGAGCGGGCCCGGGGAGCGCGACGTGAGCAGCAGCTCGAACCCCTCCAACGCCAGGAACCGGGCGACCGTCGCGCCCAGCCCCCGGCTGGCCCCCGTCACGAGGGCCACGCGGCGGCGGGCGGAATCCGGAGCGGTCACGCTCGGGCCTCCCGGGGCCGGATGACGAATCGGCAGACCGGATCCCCCGCCACGACCCGATGGGACACGTCCACGCGGGCCTTGAGGAGCGATTCGAACATGTGGCGCTCGACGTCGCACGCTTCCGGAAACTCCTGGGCGATGGCCAGGATGGGGCAGTTGTGCTCCAACATTTCGACCGAGCTGCGGCGTCGGGCGCCCACCTCGGCCATGTAGCCGCCTTCCTGCCGAAGCTGGGCGAGCGCCGCTACGTTCGCGGTCAGGGATTCGCTTCGAAATCGCTCGCGGCTCTGGTCCGAGAGGTCCCGGGCCCGTTGCTGGAGGAGCTCCACCACGGCGTCGTGGCCGAGCCGCTCTTCGATGAACTGGAGGGCGCAGACAGACATCTGGGTGTACGCTTGGGGGAACAGGCTCCCCGAAGTCGGGGCGAGCCGGAAGTATGCCCGAGGTCGCCCCACTCCCCCCGCTCGGAACGACCGCTCGATGAGCCGCTGGGATTCGAGGGCCGTCAGATGGCGGAGCGCCGCGACGCGGCTGATCCCCAGGGCGTGGGCGAGATCCTTGAGCGAAAGCTCCCCGGTGCGCTTCAGCGTGAGGAGGATCTCCCGCTTCTGCGTCGAGAAGCCGCTGAACAGCTCGGGGGCGGTCATGGTCTCCCGGCGGGAAGACGGCCGAAGTAAATATACACTTATGTATTTACAAATTATACGAGGGACGAGCCGGCCCGGGCCTCTCGACTAGGCGCCATTCGAGCGATGACGGGCCAGGTCGGCCTCGACCATGCGGCGGACGAGGTCCGGGAAACCCACGGTCGACTTCCATCCGAGCACGCGGGCCGCCTTCGCCGGGTTGCCCCGAAGGTTGAACACCTCCGAGGGGCGAAGGAGCGAGGGGTCGTGCTGCACGAACCCCGACCAGTCGTCGATCCCCGCGACCCGGAACGCCTCGGTGAGGAACTCGCGGACCGTATGGGACTCGCCCGTCGCTCCGACGTAGTCGTCCGGCTTCGGTTGCTGGAGGGCTCGCCACATGAACTCGACATAGTCGGGCGCATACCCCCAGTCCCGGCGGGCGTCGAGGTTGCCGAGCGTGAGCTTCTTGGATTTCTTGGTGACGACTCGGGCGACGCCATCGGAGATCCGACGGGTGACGAATTCCAGCCCCCGGCGCTCCGACTCGTGATTGAAGAGGATGCCGTTCGAGATGTACATCCCGTAGCTCTCGCGGTAGTTGATGCACGCCCAGTAGGCGTAGACCTTCGCGACGCCGTACGGGCTTCGGGGATGGAACGGCGTTGCCTCGTCCTGCGGCTCGCGGTCGACGTGCCCGAACATCTCGCTAGACGACGCCTGATAGACGCGGGCGGTGGGGGCGTGGGCCCGAACGGCCTCGAGCAACCGGACCGCCCCCAGCCCCGTTATTTCGCCAGTAAGGACCGGCTGGGAGAACGAGGCGGCGACGAACGACTGCGCCGCGAGATTGTACACTTCGTCGGGTTCCGCGCGCTTGACGGCCTGGTGCAGCGAGCTCTGATCCATGAGGTCGGCGTCCAGGACCTGGACGCGGTCGAGCACCTTCCCCAGGTTCGCCATGTTGGGGCTGGAAAGCCGGCGCACGATGC